>DASYLY010000010.1:0-17517 GCA_036009365.1 Solirubrobacterales bacterium | reverse complement strand
AGCATCACGTCGCGACCTAGCATCCCAGCCGCTCCGGTGACGAGCAGCTTCATCGCGCCCACCCCATCGTCACTAGACGATTTCTATCTCGGAGCGATCGCCGACCAGGAGCCGGAGCGTCTTCGGCATCCCGTCGCTGCGAGTGAGCTTGACGTTGCGACCGAGCAGACTGGCCTCCATGCGGGTGCCGAGATCCTCGACCACCGAGCCGGAGAGGATGATCGAGTGCTCGACCTCGGAGCGGCGGATGTGGACCTCCTCGCCGATCGAGGTGTAGGGGCCGATGTAGGCGTCCTCGATGCGGGCGCCGGCGCCGATCACAGCGGGGCCGCGGACGACCGAGCCGGCGACTTCGGCCCCAGCCTCGATCACCACTCGCCCCTCGACCTTGGAGTTGTCGACCTCGCCCTCGATCCGCGTCTCCAGCTCCTCGAGCACGAGCCGGTTGGCCTCGAGCATGTCGGCGAGCTGGCCGGTGTCCTTCCACCAGCCGCGCACGATCTCGGACTGGACGGTCTTGCCCTCGTCGATCAGCGCGTCGATCGCCTCGGTGATCTCCAACTCACCGCGCCAGGACGGCTCGAGCGCTTCGGAGGCGGCAAAGATCAGCGGACTGAAAAGGTAGACACCGACCAAAGCTAGATTTGAGGGCGGGTCTTTCGGCTTCTCGATCAGGCGGACGACTCGTTCGCCGTCGAGCTCGGCGACGCCGTAGGAGCTGGGGTCGTCAACCGGGGTGAGGAGGATCAGCGCGTCCGGTTCGTCGCGGCGGAAAGTCTCGACCAGGCCGACGAGGCCGTCGCGCAGAAGGTTGTCGCCGAGGTACATGACGAAGGGGGAATCACCGATGAACGGCTTCGCGGTCAGCACCGCGTGGGCGAGGCCGGCGGGGCTGTCCTGGACGATGTAGGTGATCTCGGCGCCGAACTGCGAGCCGCCGCCGGCAGCTTCGCGGATCTCCTCGCCGGTCTCGGGGGCGATGATGATCCCGATTTCCTTGACCCCGGCCTCGACCAGCGCTTCGATCCCGTAGAAGAGCACGGGCTTGTTGGCGACAGGCACCAGCTGCTTCGCCGAGGTGTGGGTGATCGGACGCAGCCGGGTCCCGGCCCCGCCCGAGAGGATCAGGCCTTTGAGGTCTTGCACACCGGGAAGGCTATCGTTGCCTGCGAGTGAGCCGGGGCACCCCACCGATCGCAGTAGATGTCGCGATCGTCAACTGGAACACGGCGGAGGCCGCACTGGCGGCAGCGGCTGCCTACTCGGCCTCGAAGGGGGTCGAGGCGAAGGTGACGATCGTCGACAACGCTTCTACCGCCGAGCAGCGCTCGCTGCTGCGCCAGGGCCACCCGACGGGCGTCGAGCTCAGTCTCGGCGAGGAGAACCTCGGCTATGGCGCCGCCGCGAATCGCGCTCTGCGTGGCGGCGAAAGCGAGTTCGTCTGCGTCAGCAACGCCGACGTACGCCCCCTGCCGCCGGCGCTGGCGGCTCTTGCAGTCGTCGCCGCCGAGCCGCCGGCGGGAATGGTCGGACCCGCCTTCGGCATCGATCCCGACCCCTACCACTCGGAACTGCCGACCGGGCCCCAGATGCTGGGACGGATCCTGGCCGGCTCCTACAACCGGCCGGGAATCCCCGAGCCGGGACCTGGAGAGGTGGTCGAGGTCGGCCAGCCGTCTGGTGCCTGCTTCCTGCTGCGACGCCAAGCTTGGGAGCAGCTCGACGGCTTCGACGAGGGCTTCTTCCTCTGGTACGAGGACGTCGACTTGGCAAAGCGGCTGCATGACGCCGGCCATCGCAACCTGGTCGTCGGCGCCGCCCGGGTCGAGCATGCCGGTGCCCGCTCCTTTGTCCAGATCGACGGCCGCCGCCAGCAGGCGATCCGGCTCGATTCGGTCGAGCGCTACATCGGCAAGCACCACTCGGCGACGACGCGGGTGCTGGCCCGGCCGCTGCTGTCGGCAGCGCGGCGGCTGCGGGCCGGGGGGGCTGGCGACTGATGCGCCCCGCCGTCTACATCCCCAACTTCAACGGCGCCGCCCACCTGCCACGGGCGTTGGAGAGCCTGCGTGGCCAGAGCCGGCCGGTCGACGTCGTCGTCGTCGACAACGGCTCCCGCGACGGCTCGCCGGAGTTGGTGCGCGAGCGCTTCCCGGAGGTAACGCTGCTCGAGCTGGGGCGCAACATCGGCTTCGGGCCTGCGCTCAACCGCGCCATCGCCGAGCACCCGGCCGACCCGGTGATCCTGCTCAACAACGACGCCGAGTGCGAGCCGCGCTTCGCGGAGGCGCTGCTGGACTCGCTCGGCGAGGGGGTGGACTCGGTCGCCGGGGTGCTGCTGCAGGAACGCGAACCGGCGCTGATCGACTCCGCCGGAGTCGTCGCCGACGCGACCCTGATGGGGTTCGATTACCTGCATGGCGAGCCGGCCGGCGTTGCCCTCGCCGCTCCCGATCCCCTCGGCCCGACCGGCGGCGCCGCGCTCTACCGCCATGCCGCCTTCGAGGCGGTCGGCGGCTTCGACGAGCGGATCTTCCTCTACTACGAGGACCTCGACCTGGCGCTGCGGCTGGCGGCCCGCGGCAGCCGTTGCCGCCTCGCCGGCGAAGCGCGGGCGCTGCACGCCTACTCGGCCAGCCTCGGCGCCCGCAGCGGCGACAAGTTCGCCCGCACCGGCTGGAGCCGCGGTTACATGCTGCGCCGCTACGGGGTGATGTCCCACCCCCGGCTCGCCCTGCGGGTGCTGGCCGCGGAGAGCGCCATCTGTGCCGGCCAACTGCTGCTCGACCGCACCGGTAGGGGAATCGGCGGCCGCCTGCGTGGCTGGCGGGATGGGGGCGACCCGCCGCGCCGCCAAGCCGAGGCGGAGTCCCTACTGAGCCTCTCCGCCCGTGAGGCCCTGGCACTGCGCCGGCGCCGGCGCGGCTAGCCGGCCGGCGCGACCCCCATCAGCGCCGGCCGGCGGCGGGCTCACTGCGGCGGTACGACCCCGGCCAGCAGCTTCGGGTGACGCTCGATCGCGGCGGCGACCGCGGCCGTGGTGGAGATGTTCGTCGTCCACTGCATCGAGGCCGGCGAGGTGCGATAGCGGGCCAGCATCTCCGGCACCAGCAGACCCCGCTTGCCGGCTTCCGCCATCCCGCACCAGAGGTCGTAGTCCTCCCAGCCGTAGAGGCGGCCGTCGGTCGTATAGCCGCCGACCTCGCGCAGCGCCTCGGCCCGGATCATCGAGAGCGCGTCGATGTAGTTGCCGTGCCGCAGCCGCTGTGGGTCCCAGCCGAAGAGGCTGACCATCGGCGCGCCGCCGCCAGCGACATAGGCCTCGACCGCACCGGTCGCCTGCAGGATCGGGTAGGCGAAGGCGGCCTCGGGGTTGTCGTCGAGGGCGGCGGCGAGAACCGGCATGCAGCGCGGGTAGACCTCATTGTCAGAGTCGAGGATCAGGCAGTAGCGGCCGCGGGCGAAATCAAAGGCGGTGTTGCGGGCGGTGCCGAGGCCGCTGTTGACCGGGTGGCGGACCAGCAACGCCGCCAGGTCATCGTGCTCGCGCATCCAGGTCGAGACGGCCTCGCCGGAGCCGTCGTTGGAGCCGTCGTCGGTGACGATCACCTCGAAGTCCGCGTAGCCGCTGCCGGCGAGCGAGTCCAGCATTTCGCCGATCGTCTCGGCGTGGTTGTACAGCGCCGTCAGGACCGTCACCGTCGGCTCGCGCCGCTCCAGCCAGCCCCGCGTCTGGTCGACCCAGATCGCCCGCGGCGGTGGCAGGCGGTCGGGCGAGCGCACCGTCTCCTCCAGCCGCGACAGCTGGCGGCGCATCGAGAGCAGATCGAGCCGGGTCGCCTTGACCCCGGCCCGCAGCGCCGAGAGCTCGGTCGGCTCAACCGCTGCCGGTTGCGCCGGTGGCGGCAGTGGCGGCTTCGCGGTGAAGAGCGGCACCGCGGCGCCAGACGGCAGCCGGCGCTCGGCGAGCTTCTCGGCCGTCGCGGCCAGGCTGGCGACCGCCGGGGCGAACGGCAGCGAGTCACGGACGTACTCGTAGGTCTTGGTCCTAATCCGCTCCAGCAACGGCGGGTCCAGCAATAGGCCTTCGGCGAGATAGCCGAGCGACTCGGGCCGGCCGAGCACCAGATGGTGGCCGGAGCTGAGTGGTTCGACCCCGACCGAGTGCTCGCTGACGAGGACGGCGCCGCAGTGGATCGCATCGAGGGCGCGCAGCCACTCGAAGTAGGGCGCCCCACCCTGGTGCAGGTTGATCAGGACCTTGGCCCGCGAGAGCAGGTCCCATTTATCGTCGGTGACGAACCCGGCCGAGGCAGTCGGATTAGGGGCCGAGTTGTCGGAGATCTGCAGGTGGCAGCGCCAGCGCGAGAAGGTGCGGCCGAAGCTGCCGAGGTACTGCAGCCGCCGCAGCGTCTGGCAGCCGAGGAAGAGGATGTCGATGTCGCGCTCGCGCTCGGGGTCGAAATGATCCCAACGCGGCGTGTAGCCGACCTGCATCTGCTGGGCTGGAATACCGGCGTCGCGCAGCAGCTCCGTGCCCCAGGGGCTGATGTCGAAGGTGGCGCCGGCCCGCTTCGCCAGCTTCGCGTTGTCGTCGAAGTGGACCGTTCCCGGCTGCTCGGCGCTGATGAAGATCGTCCGCGCCAGCAGCTTGTCGGAGGGCAGCGCCCCCGGGCCTTCGAGGGCGACGAACTCGTGCGGCGGCACCACCACGTAGACCCGGTCGTCGCGCGGCTCCGGGAAGCCTTCGGTGCTGACCGAGGAGGGGACGCCCTGGCGCTCGAGCTCCTCGCGGAGGGCGGCCACCAGCTCGACAAAGAACCAGTTCTGGTCCCGCGCGAGGACGAAAGCAAGTTCGGTCATCGCGCCATCCTAGTCAGCCCGCTCCAGCCCAAACGGGCCGCTCGTCGCCCCGGCGATCCTCTACGCTCCCCGCGATGTCCGGGGACCTGACGGGACGCCAAGACAATATTCCGGAGCGCTTCGCCCCCGGTGAGATGCAGGGCCAACTGGCCGCGGCAGAGCACCTCGGGCGCTATCGCTGGGCTGCCAGCGCAGCAGATGGCAAGCGCGTGCTCGACGCCGGCTGCGGCACCGCCTATGGGACCGCGATGCTGGCCGCTGCCGGCGCCAGTGCGGTAACAGGGATCGACGTCGCCGAGAGCGTGCTGGAGTCGGTCCGGGGCGAGATGCCGCCCCAGGTGAAGCTCGAGGTCGCCGACCTGCGCAAGCTTCCCTATGCCGACGCCAGCTTCGACCTCGTCGTCTGCTTCGAGGTGATCGAGCACCTCGAGGACCCCTTCCCGGCACTCGACGAGCTGGCCCGGGTGCTGTCGCCCGAGGGCGTGCTGCTGATCTCCTCGCCCAACCGCGGCGTCTACCCGCCCGGCAACCCCCACCACCATCACGAGTTCCAGCCACAGGAACTGGAAGCGGAGCTGCACAAGCGGCTGCGCAACGTGCGCCTGATGCACCAGCACGCCTACGTGACGGCGGCGATCCTCGACGACGCCCACCACGTCAGCAGCAGCGAGCAGCCGCTCGAGGGGGTGCCGCTCTACAAGCTGGCCGACGACAAACCCGACCGCGAGCTCTACACGCTCGCCGTCGCCGGTGACGGCGAGCTGCCGCCGGTGCCGCCGCTGGCGATCTTGAGCAGCCGTGTCGCCCTCGACGAGTGGATCGCCCACATCGGCACCTACGAGGAGACGCTGAGCGAGTACCGGGCGCGGATCGCCAAGCTCTACGGCCAGCTCGAAGACCGACGAACGCTGCTGGTCGACCTCCGCAATGGCGAGGAACGGCTGGCCGAAGCGCTGCGCGCGGTCGAGCACCGCGAGGCAGCCGCCCAGGCAATCGTCCACTCCCTCAGCTGGCGCGTAACGAAGCCGCTGCGCGGCTTCAAGGTTCTGCTCGGCCGCCGTCGCCGCGGCTAAGCGTCGCGGACCGGGCTAGACGTCGCGGGATTTGCCGGCGGCCCGCTTGGCCGCCCGCAGCGGCGCCGTTACGCGCCAGCTGGCCGAGCGAGTGACGCTGGCAAGCTCGCGCTCGGCGGCCTCCGCCCGCCGGCGGAGGTCCTCGCCGCCCGCTGGCGCCGGGGCAGCGGCGGGAGCGCCACTCCCGGCCAGCGAGTCGCGCACCGGCGCGACCAGCTCGAAGAGATCGTGGAAGCCGCTGGCGCCGGTGTCGGCGACGGAGTCGGTGTTAGGGTCGCCGACGACGAAAAGTCCGATGCCACCCCAGAGCTGGTTGGCGAAGTCGCCGCCGCGGCTGAGGTGGCCGCCGACGAAATCGAGGTCACTGTGGATGAGCTTCGGCTCCGCCTCGTAGTCGATCCGCTCCAGCCCTTCGCGGACTTCGTCGTTGAGGGTGTCGTGGGCGAGGATCACGGTGCGGCCGATCGCCGCCGAGCCGAGCAGGTCGCGCATGTCCTGCTCGACGCCGTCGGGAGTGTGATCGCCATCGACGAGAACGAAGTCGACGTTCTCCCCCTTCTCCTCCAGTTCCGCCAGCAGCTCGCGCAGCAGCGCGTGGCTGTCGCCGGTGTGGAAGCTGACGTTGTCCAGGGTCTGCACCTCGGGCGCCGGAGTGACGAGATCGAAGGAGTGGACATGGTCGCTGTGTCTGGCAACGCGCCGCAGAGAGCCGCCCTCGGCAGTGCCGATCTCGATCGAGAGCTTGGGTTGCAGCTGGCTGAGTATCCCCTCCAGGGCCGAGCGCTCGCCGAAGGTCATCTGCCAGGGCGCGGCGGTAAGAATGTCCATCTCGATCGTCATCGGCGCAAGCCTATCTACGCGAGCCGCAGCGCCGCTCCCGGGTTTCCCGCTAGCGTCTCCGACCTTGTCCATCGCAACCGTCAGCAGCCCGCCGCAGCCACCCGCGCCCGATGCCAGCACCCCGTTGGCGATCGAGGTCGAGGGCCTGCACAAGTCCTTCCGGATCCCGATCAACCGGGTCGACTCGCTGAAAGAGCGGATGGTACGCCCGTTCGCGCCCCGTGACTACCGTGAACTGCGGGCGCTCGACGGGATCTCCTTCAAGATCCACCAGGGCGAGTTCTTCGGCATCGTCGGCCGCAACGGCTCCGGCAAGAGCACGCTGCTGAAACTGCTCGCCAGCATCTACCGGGCCGACAGCGGCCGGATTCGGCTGGCCGGCCGGCTCGCCCCTTTCATCGAGCTCGGGGTCGGCTTCAATCAGGATCTCACCGCGCGCGAGAACGTCGTCCTCAACGGGGTGATGATGGGGCTGACGCCGCGTGAGATGCGCCGGCGCCTCGACGCGATCATCGAGTTCGCCGAACTCGGTGAGTTCGTCGACCTGAAGCTGAAGAACTACTCCTCCGGGATGCTGGTGCGGCTCGCCTTCTCGACGATGCTGGAGGCCGACGCCGACGTGCTGCTGATCGACGAGGTGCTGGCGGTCGGCGACGCCGCCTTCCAGCAGAAGTGCGCCGACGCCTTCCACGCGATGAAAGACGAAGGCCGGACGATCATCCTCGTCACCCACGAGATGGCCTCGGTCGAGTCCTACTGCCACCGGGCGATGCTGCTCGCCGACGGCAAGATCGAGCACATCGGCGACCCGGCCGAGGTCGGCCGCCGCTACATGCAGCTCAACTTCGAGCAGGGCGCCGACGAGACCCGGCCCGGGGGCGACGACGAGAGCGGCTCGGTGCGGATGCTCGGTGCCTGGATAGAGAACGAGGCCGGAGAGCGGGTCAGCTCGGTCGAACACGCGGAGACGATCCGGATGCGCTTCGAGCTGGAGGCGAAGGAGGACTTCGAGGCGCTCGACCTCGGCTTCGTCGTCACCAACGCCGACAACGTCGCCATCGTCCAGTACGGGGCGGCGATCGGCGAGGACGAGGAACGACAGATCGCCGCCGGCCAACGGGTCGAGATCGAGTCCGACCTCGGCAACGCGCTGGCCCCCGGGCGCTACTTCGTTCACTGCGGCGTCAACCGTGACCACACGGGCCGGGTCGCCCTCTACGTCCCCAACGCGCTCGAGTTCGTCGTCTTCGGCGGCCCGCCCGACCACGGCGTCATCTACCTCCCCCATACCACCCGCACCTCGATCGACGACGGACCCGCAGATGCCTGAGGGCAGCGTCACGGCAAGGGCACCGCTGCCGCTGCGCGAGGTGCGCGGTCCGACTGCCCTGGGCGGTGGGCCGCGCCGCTTCTTCGATCTGCTCTGGCTGCTGTCGGTAACCGAGTTCAAGCGCGTCTACTTCGGCACCGTGCTCGGCTACCTCTGGTCGCTGATCCGGCCGCTGATGCTGTTCGGGGTGCTGCTCTTCGTCTTCACCCAGGTGTTCAAAATCGGCAGCGACGAAGCTCCCCACTACCCGGTGCTGCTGCTGCTCGGAATCGTCCTCTTCACCTTCTTCCAGGAAGCGACGACGACCGCCGTCACCTCGGTCGTCGGCCAGGAGGGCGTGGTCCGCAAGACCCAGTTCCCGCGCCTGGTGATCCCGCTCTCGACCGTGCTCACCGGCCTCTTCAACCTCGGGCTCAACCTGCTCGTTGTGCTGGTCTTCCTGCTCTCGTTCGGGGTCGAGCCGACCTGGACCTGGCTGCTGTTCCCGCTGCCGATGGCGCTGCTGTTCGTGCTCACCGCCACCGCCAGCATGGCCCTCTCGGTGCTCTACGTGCGCTTCCGCGACGTCGCGATCATCTGGGTGGTCTTGTCTCAGGTGCTGTTCTACGGCACCCCGATCCTCTACCCGATCGAAACCCTGCACAACGACACCTACGAACGCATCCTCATGTTCAACCCGCTGGCGGTGATCTTTCAGCAGGTCCGCGTCTGGGTGGTCGAACCAGGAGCGCCGACCGCGGCCGACGCGGCCGGCGGCGCCGTCTGGCTGCTGCCGGCGCTGGCGATCTTCGTCGGCGTCTGCGTCTTCGCGGTCTGGATCTTCAACCGCGAAGCGCCGCGAATCGCCGAGGACCTCTAGGCCGCTAGCCGCAGACCCAGGCCCGCTGGCCCGCCTCGACGTGCAGCTTCCAGGGGCGGGGGGAGCGATCGGCAGGAACCCGCAGCAGCGCGATCGAGTTGCCGGGGACATTGCCGACGACGACCGGGTACTGGCCAGGGTCGGCGAAGCGGCGGAGGAAGATCTCGGCCGGCGGCCCGGGGGCGATCGCGATCCTCGTCGGCCCCCCGTCCCCGATCGGGATCGTCGGCGAGCGCCGTTTCCAAACCGGCAGGCAGGCCGCGGTCTCACCGAGCCGGAAGCCGGGCCGGGTCTCGAGGGCGATCGGCAGCGCCCGGGCGAGAACGACGTCGGCCCAGTAGCGCCCGGTCGGAGTCGCCGCCACCAGCTCCGCTTCGCTGTAAGCAGGTGAGCCGTGGGCCTCGGTCGCCTCAAAATAGCTCTCGGCGTTGACGTCGATCAGCGAGCCGGTGCCGGCGACTTCCGGGCTGAGCGCGAACTCGGGGGCAATCGTGTCGCGGGCAATCTCCATCGCCGCCAGATCGGAGCGGGTAATGACGGTCTGTTCGGCCAGCCAGTCGCGGCCGGTCCGCAGTTGCACCAGGTTCGGGGCGATCGCCAGGACCGTCAGCGCCGCCCCGGCCCAGAGTGCCCGCCGCCCGAAGTGGACCCCGCGCAGGAGCTCAACGGCAACCAGCAGCAGCAGGACGACGCCGACGTAGATGTAACGACTGGAGGCGGCCTCGCGGCCGGGGATGAAATTAAATCCGGCCAGCAACCAGTAGCTGAGAGCGGCAGCGAGAACCGGCCAGAGCTGCGGCGAGAAGCCGGGGCGGCGGCGCTGGCCCCAGACGACGAGCCCGATCGCGACGACCAGCAGCAGCCGCCCCCACTCCGGGGGGTGGGACTCGGTCAGGTTCGTGGTCGTGGTGCTGAGGCCGGAGATGGCACCGAGCGCGGAGGCAAAGCCTTCGAGCACATAGGGCGGCGAGCGCAGCATGTTGGCGAGGGAGAGGTGGCTTTCGGCGTCATGCCCCCAGCCCGCGTACCAGGCGAGGAAGAGCAGGCCCGGGACGACGAAGAGATAGGCGCGGGCGAGGCCGCGGCGGCGGCGTTTGATCGCCACGTCGACGGCGGCGGCCAGAGCAAAGCAGACGCCAAGGGTGGAGAAGCCGAAGCAGAAGATGAGCAGCAGGCAGGCAACCGCGTCGCCGCGGGCATCGTCGCGCTCCAACGCCAGCAGCATCCCGATCCCGCAGGCGACGCTGCCGACGAAGAGATCCTCGAACGGCCAGAGCAGCACCGGCCAGGCGGAGCCGAGGAAGAGCAGCAGCAGGGCCGCCATCAGGGCCGGCCAGGGGCCGAGGCGGCGACGGACGTAGACGAAGAGAAGGGCGCCGACGAGAGCCAGCAGCAGCACCATCGTCACCCGTTCCGGCAGCGCCGAGGTCATCCCGAAGACGTCGACCAGCAGCTTCTCGATCGCCACCGAGAAAAAGACGATGTGCTCGTTGTGGGGAACGAGGAAGGAGTCGAGGGAGTTGTCCTGGCGATGCATAAGAAAGGCCCAGGTGTCCTGGAAGAAGGTGAAGTCGCGGCTGAGCCAGAGCAGCAGCGCCGCCGAGGCGGCGAGGGCCAGGCCGAGCAGGACCAGCGGCAAGTTGCGGGTTCGCGACTGCATCGGCGCGCGAGCCTAGTCCCCGGCCGCAACGGGTGCGCCGGCGTCGCGCAGGGCGAGCGCGGCGAACCCGGCCAGGGCGAGGACGCTCAGCACGATCGCGGCGGCTGAGTAGGAGGTGCCTTCCAGCGGATCCAGCACCGGCGCGTAGATCGCCAGCGAGAACAGCGCCGCGAAGCCACCGTAGAAGAGCGCGAAGCGCGGGAAGCTCGCCCGCAGGCCGGCGATCGCCCCGGCGCTGCCGAGAATCGGTAGCGCGTAGCTGCCGACGTGGAGCACCGCCCGCCCGGCTTCGTTGCCGAACAGGATCAGCCCCCAGGCGACAGCGCCGACGGCGACAAAGGCGAAGCAGACCAGGGCGAAGCTCCATTCCGCCGGGCGCAGGCCGCGGCGGCGCCGGGCGGCCAGCATCGCGAAGGGGGCGAGCAGCAGCAGGCCGAAGGCCGGAAAGAGGTTGAAGAACTGGATCGCCCGCACTTCGCGCACGTCGACCTCGAGGTCGCCGCTGTCGTAGGCATTGCCGATCCGGCTCGCCATCGGGCCGCCACCAGACATCGTCACGAAGTTCTCGGCCTTGTTGTGGATGGTCCCCCCCGGGCCCGCTTCCCCGTAGCTGTCGAGGATCGTCTCGGCGAGGCCGCGGTCGTCGCTTTCCGACACCCCAGCCAGCATCCACTTGGTCACCCGGTCGCCGGGCGGGTCGCCGTACTTCTGGTAGGCCGACCAGGGCGCGAAGAGGACGACCAGGGCGATCGCGGCGACGCCGAGCCAGCGCCAACCGGGGAGACCGCGGTAGGCGGCGACGAGGGCCAGCGGGATCGCCCCGAAGACGCCCGAGCCGTGGCCGAGCAACCCCAGCGCCAGCAACGCCCCGATCAGCGCCGCCGCCCAGAGACTGCGGCGCAACTCGTCCCAGAGCGGCGTCATCGCCAGCGCCGCCGCGGCGATCAGCAGCGCCGCCGGCAGCAGCTTCGGCCAGACGTAGAAGCCACTGACGATCGCCACCGGACTGACGAGGACGACCAGCATCGTCAGCGCCCGGGTGACGCGGCCGACCCTGGCCGCCAGCAGCAGTGCCCAGAGGGCGACGATCCAGAGCTGCTGCAGGACGACCCCCAACACCTGGTAGTGGAGCTCCCGGTCGCCCCAGCCGAAGGGGAGCTGGGAGAGCGCGTACCCGACCTGCAGCGGCGGCCGGTCGCTGGAGAGCCAGATACCGAAGACCGGCGGCGGGTCGCCGGCATGGCCGTGGGCGTGGAACCATTCGGCGTAGAACTGGGGGATGTAGCTATCGCCCGGCAGCTGGTGCGAGAAGCGGGTGGCGCCGGCCGCGAGCGGTTCGCCGCTGCCGCCGTGAAGGAAGCCAAAGAAGACGAGGAAGGTCGCGCCCAGGGCCCAGAGCGCCAGCGGCGTCGCCAGCGCCCGCAGCAGCGACGCCTCGACCGCGCCGCCGTGGAGCGCCCAGACAATCAGCGCGACCGAGCCGAGCAGGGCCAGATAGGAGAGCGATTCGCCGATAACCGGGTCGGCGTAGTAGGCCCAGAAGGCGAGCATCGCCAGGACGCCGGAGGCGGCGAGGGCGATCGCCAGCAGCACCGGCACGCCGCGAACCCCTAGCCGGGCCGCGCAGAGGGCGGCCGCGACAGCCGGCAGCGCGCTCAGCAGGAGGTGCGCGGCGAGGGTCGCGAGCAATTCTCCCACCGCCATCGGCGACAGGTTCGCAGATAGACTCGCCGCGATGCCCGATCAGACCACGCCCGCCGAGACGGCGGCGGGTGGCGGCGACTCGCCGGCCGCGGTCCGCGAGGAGCTGGCCGCCGCGAACGCCGAAATCGGCCGCCTCCGCGGCCTCCTCGTCGAGATGAACACCGAGCTCGGCAGCACCCGCGGCGAGCTGGCGGTCCTGCGCGCCCGCTCGCGTCGGCTGAGCGGGATCCTGCTCGGACTCTGGCTCCGCATCCCCGTGCTGAAGCGCCTGCCCGACCTGGTGGTGCGCCGCGTCCGGGCCCGCCGGGGGTAGCGAGTGGTCCCCCGCTTCTCGATCGTGACGCCGGTCTACGAAACGCCGGCGGAGGTCCTGCGCGAGACGCTGCGCTCGGTCGCCGGCCAGGGCTTCGGCGACTGGGAGCTGCTGCTGGTCGACGATGCCTCGGCCGCCCCGCATGTGCGGAAGATCCTCGAGACGGCGCGGCAAGCCGACCCGCGGATCCAGGTCAGCTTCCGCGAGCGCAACGGTGGCATCGTCGCCGCCTCCAACGACGCCCTGGCGCTGGCCTCGGGTGAGTTCGTCCTCCTCCTCGACCACGACGACAAGCTCCATCCCGACGCGCTGGCGCTGATGCACGAGGCGCTGGCGGAGACGCCCGAGGCCGACTACGCCTACAGCGACGAAGACAACATCGACGTCCGGGGGCGCCACTCCGGCGGCTTCTTCAAGCCCGACTGGTCGCCGGAGCGGATGCGGACCCAGATGTACAGCTGCCACCTCAGTGTCCTGCGGCGCTCGCTGGTCGAGCAGGTCGGCGGCTTCGACCCCGAGTTCGAGGGCTCCCAGGACTGGGACCTGGTGCTGAAGGTGAGCGAGCAGGCGCGGGCGGTCCTGCACCTGCCCCGGGTCCTCTACCACTGGCGCACCCTGGAGACCTCGGCGGCGGGTGGCGGCGAGGCGGCGAAACCATGGGCGTTCGAGGCCGGCACGCGGGCGCTGCAGGCGCACTGCGAGCGGACCGGCGTCCAGGCCCGGGTCGAGCGCGACGAGGTCGACGCCGGCGTTTACCACCTGCGGCCGGCGCTGCGCGAACAGCCGCTGGTCAGCATCGTCATCCCGACCCGGGGCCAGAGCCGCGAGGTCCGCTTCGAACAGGTGGTCCTGGTCGAGCACTGCGTCCGCAGCATCGTTGCCAAATCGAGCTACGAGAACTACGAGATCGTCGTCGTCGCCGACTCCGAGACGCCGCCCGCGACGCTGGCGGCGCTGCGGGAGATCGCCGGCGAGCGCCTGCGCCTGGTCGACTACGACCGGCCCTTCAGCTTCTCGGCCAAGATCAACGCCGGCGCCGCGGCCAGCCGCGGCGAGCACCTGCTGCTGCTCAACGACGACATCGAGGTCGCCACCCCCGAGTGGCTGGAGCGAATGGTGATGTACTCGTCGATTCCCGAGATCGGCGCCGTTGGCGGCAGGCTGCTACTCGAGGACGGGCGACTGCAGCACGTCGTCGTCCGCTTCGAAGCCGGCCTCCCCGGCCACGTCTACCACGGCTTTCCCGGCGACTTCCCCGGCTACGCCAACGACGTCCGCGTCGCCCAGAACGGCCTCGCCGTAACTGGCGCCTGCCTGATGACGAGGCGGGAGCTGTTCGAGCGGCTGGGCGGGCTCAGCGAGGCCTTCCCGGTCAACTACAACGACGTCGACTACTGCCTGAAGCTGCGAGTTGACGGGCGGCGAGTCGTCTATGACCCGGATCTGGTGATGTACCACTTCGAGTCCTCCAGCCGGTCCTCGGACGTCGCGGACTGGGAGAAGGACTTGCTGAAGCGAGAATGGCTGCCGCTGACCGCGGTCGACCCCTATGCCAACCCCAACCTGCGCCACGGGATGCCCCGGCTGAGCGCGCGGCTGCAGTGGATGCCGCGGCGGCTGCGACCGAGACTTCGAGCGAGGAAGGTGAATGTCTGAGATGAACTACGAGCGCCTGTACCACTACCGCTTTCGCGATATCGACCAGGACGGCCGGCTCGCTGTCTGGGGTGAGATCGCCCCGCACGTGCACGGCCTGATGGGCAGCCCGCAGAAGGTGCTCGACCCCGCCGCCGGTCGCGGCGAGTTCATCGGCAAGGTGCCGGCGAAGGAGACCTGGGCCGTCGACGAGGTCGCCTACCCCGAGGCCGCCCACAAGCCCGACACCAAGGTGGTCGTCTCCTCGATCATGGACGCCGACCTCCCCCAGGGCCACTTCGACGGCGTCTACGTCTCCAACTTCCTCGAGCACCTCAAAGACCAGGAGGCGATCGCAGCCTTCCTGGAAAAGATGCGCGAGACGATGGAGCCCGGCGGCCGGATCGCGATCATGGGGCCTAATTACCGCTACTGCTCGGACGAGTACTGGGACTGCGCCGACCACTACGTCGCCCTCACCCACGTCGCGATCGAGGAGCACCTCTACGCCGCCGGCTTCGAGCCGGAGCGGACGTTTCCCCGCTACCTCCCCTACTCCTTCCGCGGCATCCTCCCCCCCTCGCCGGCCCTGACCCGGACCTACCTGAAGACCCCGCTCGCCTGGAAGCTGCTCGGCAAGCAGTTCCTGGTGATCGGGCGGAAGGACTAGGAGCGGCGGTAGTCGCCGCGGCTCAGCGTCGCCTCCAGCCAGACGTAGAGGACGATGAAGAGGTAGCGGGAGCCCATCTCCTTCATCGCCAGCTTCGGGACACCGCTGATGCGGTTGGTCCAGGAGGTCGGGGTCACCGTGTAGGTGTGGCCGCGGACGATCGCCTTCAACGGCATCTCGACCGTCAGGTTGAAGTGCTTGGAGAGCAGCGGTGAGATCGTCTCGATCGTCTCGCGCCGGTAGGCCTTGAAAGCGTTGGTCGTGTCGTTGTAGCGGTGGCGGAAGAGGACCCGGATGAACTGGTTGAAGATGCGATTGGCGACCAGCTTCAGGCGCGGGTAGTCGTACACCTTGGCGCCGGGCATGAAGCGGGAGCCGAAGACACAGTCCCAGCCCTCTTCGAGCAAGCGGTGATAGCTGACCAGGTCCTCGGGGTCGTCAGAGGCGTCGGCCATCACGATCGCCACCGCGTCACCCTCGAAGACGTCGAGCCCAGCCCTGATCGCCATCCCGAAACCCCGCTCGTAATGAGAGCGGCGGCAGCGGACCCGCGGGTTGGCGGCGCCGATTGCAGCGACGACGGCTTCGGTCGAGTCTTCGCTGTCGTCGTTGACGACGACGATCTCGTAGTCGATCTCCTCCCGCTCCAAGGCGGTTACGAGCCCTTCGACCGTCGCCCCCACCGACCCCTCCTCGTTCTGGGCCGGCATCACCACCGAGAGCTTCATGCCGGTGCCGCCGTCCAGCGCTCGGCGTTCTGCTCGTGCATCTGGCGCAGGATGTCCTCGACCCCGTAGCGCAGCTTCCAGTCCGGGTAGTCGGCCTCGAAGGGGGCGAGGTCGGAGATCCACCAGCGGTGGTCGCCGATCCGCGGCTCCTCGCCCATCTCCCAGCTCAGCTCGCGCCCGGCGACCCGCTCGCAGACCTCGATCGCCTCCAGCATCGAGCAGTTGCTGAAACGGCCGCCGCCGATGTTGTAGACGGCGGCGGGACGCGGGGCGCGGCGGTAGGCGTCGAAGGCGGCGATCAGGTCGGCGCTGTGGATGTTGTCCCGCACCTGCTTGCCGGCGTAGCCGAAGACGGTGTACGGCGTTCCCGTCACCGTGCACTTCATCAGGTAGGCGAGGAATCCGTGCAGCTTGGCGCCAGCGTGCTGGGGGCCGGTCAGGCAGCCGCCGCGAAAGCAGACGGTGGGCATGTCGAAGTAGCGGCCGTACTCCTGCACGAGCAGGTCGGCGGCCGCCTTGGAGACCCCGAACAGCGAGTGGGTCGAGGAGTCGATCGACATCGAGGTGTCGATGCCCTTGTAGTACTCGTGCGACTCCGGCAGCTCCAGCCGCAGCTCGAGGTCTTCGAGCGGCAGCCGGTTCGGCGTGTCGCCGTAGACCTTGTTGGTCGAGCAGAAGATGAAGGGCGCCTCGGGTGCATGGGCGCGGGCGGCCTCGAGCAGGTTGAGGGTGCCGTTGGCATTGACGCCGAAATCGGTCTGCGGCTCGCTCGCGGCCCAGTCATGCGAGGGCTGGGCGGCCGTGTGGACGACCAGCTCGATCTGGCCCGCCTGCTCGCGGAAGATCTTCTCCACCGCGGCGGTGTCGCGGATGTCGGCGTTCTCGACCCGGAACTCCGGGTGGGTGCCGACCAGCCGCTCGGTCACGTGCGAGGTCGAGGCCTCGGGCCCGAAGAAGCGCGCCCGCATGTCGTTCTCGATGCCGATGACGTCGAAGCCCTCGGCGACGAAGTGCTCGACTGCCTCGGAGCCGATCAGGCCTCCCGAGCCGGTGATGATCGCTACAGCCATTCAGCCCTGCTCCCTTCCCCCAACCGGGGGCTCGATGTTCAACGCTGACGCGATCCGCTCCGGATCGGCAGCGATCCAATCATGGATGTCGGCGAGGACGCGCTCGGCGCTGCGCTGCGGACGCCACTCGTCCAGGCCGAACAGCTTCCCGCAGTCGGAGATGTAGATGGGAACGTCGCCGGCGCGGGTCTCCAGCACCGGCTCGATCGGCACCTCGTTGCCGGTCAGCTCGCGACAGATCGCGGTCGTCTCCTGCAGCGAGAGGCTGCACTCGCGGCCGCCGCCGGCATTGACCGTGCGCCCGTCCCAGGCCTCGCGGTCGAGCAGCTGCCGCTCGACCAGGTCGACCAGGTCCTCGACGTGGAGCAGATCGCGGACCTGCTTGCCCTCGCCGCCGAAGCCGATGTAGGAGAGCGGGTTGTTGAACTTGTGGGCGAGCATCCAGTGGGTGAATACCCCCTGGTCGACCTTTCCCATCTGCCAGGGCCCGGCGATCACGCCGCAGCGATCGACCACCGCGGGCACGCCGAAGCCCGCCCGGTACTCCTCGATCAGGAGCTCGGCGGCGAGCTTGGTCGCGCCGTAAAGGGTGCGGGGACCGTCGAGCGGAAACGCCTCGGAGATCCCGGCCGGGGAGGCCCCGGGGACCGCCTGCTCGGCGGCGATCTCGAACCGGGTCGGCGCCTCCTTGAGCCGGAGCTCGACCTGCGGCGCGACCGGGTAGACGCGGCTGGTCGAGAGGAAGACGACGAAGGCGCCGTCGCGGCGGGCC
>DASYLY010000009.1:0-8106 GCA_036009365.1 Solirubrobacterales bacterium | reverse complement strand
CCTCGGCTTCGGCAGCCGCCTTCACCTGCTGTGAGCCGGGGACGACCATCCCGTGCACCGAGGCGGCGACCTTGCGCCCGTCGACGATCGCGGCGGCCTCGCGCAAATCCTCGATCCGCGAGTTCGTGCAGGAGCCGATGAAGACCCGTTCCGGGGCCACCTCGGTCATCGGGGTTCCCGGCTCCAGTGCCATGTAGGCGAGAGCGCGCTCGGCCGACTCGCGGTCGGCGTCGGACTCCATCGCCGCCGGGTCGGGAACGTTGTCGGTGACCTCGCAGACCATCCCCGGGGTGGTGCCCCAGGTGACCATCGGCGAGATCGCGCCGGCGTCGATCTCGACCTCGGAGTCGAAGGTGGCGCCGTCCTCGGTCGGCAGCTGGCGCCAGGCGGCGACCGCGGCCTCGAAGTTCTCGGGGGCACCGGGGCGCCCGCGCACCCAATCGAAGGTGGCCTCGTCGGGGGCGATCATCCCGGCGCGGCCGCCGGCCTCGATCGTCATGTTGCAGATCGTCATCCGGCCGGGCATCCCCAGCGCCTCGATCGCCGGGCCGGCGTACTCGACCGCGTGGCCGGTCATGCCGCCGGTGCCGAGCCGGCCAATCGTCGCCAGGATCAGGTCCTTCGGGGTGACGCCGGCGCCGAGCTCGCCCGAGTAGAGGATCCGCATCGTCTTCGGCCGCCGCTGGACCATGCACTGGGTCGCCAGCACGTGCTCGACCTCGGAGGTGCCGATGCCGAAGGCCAGCGAGCCGAAGGCGCCGTGGGTAGCCGTGTGGCTGTCGCCGCAGACGATCGTCATCCCCGGCTGGGTGACGCCCAGCTCCGGCCCGATCACGTGGACGATGCCCTGGCGATCGGATCCCAACGAGTAGATCGGGATGCCGAACTCCTCGCAGTTGCGCTCCAGCGTTTCGACCTGGACCCGCGACAGCTCGTCGGCGATCAGGCGCGCCGCCATGGTGCCGTCGGTGGGCGTGTTGTGGTCGGCGGTAGCCAGCGTCTTGTCGACCCGGCGGACGCCGCGGCCGGCCAGCCGCAGGCCATCGAAGGCCTGGGGCGAGGTGACCTCGTGGATCAGGTGCAGGTCGATGTAGATCAGGCCCTCGGAGACCTCGTGGGCACTCCAGATCTTGTCGAACATCGTTTGCGGCATCGTCAGCTCCTCCTCAGCCCGGCGGCGATCACGGCAAGGAGCTCGGTCGGCTCCTCGCCCTCGTTCTCAAAGTGGTGCGGCAGGTCGGCGTCGAAGGTGACGCTGTCGCCGCTGGCAAGATCGTGGCGGGCACCCTCGGCGAAGAGCGCCAGGCGGCCGGAGAGAACGACGGCGGTCTCGCGGCTGCCCGGCTCGTGCATCGGCGGGTCGCCGGGGCCTCCGGTCGTGGCGCCAGGCTTCAGAGTGTGGAGAGAGACATCGGCGCGCTGGCCCGGCAGGGGTGGCGTCAGCTCTTCCAGGGTGTGACCGTCGCGGCGCTGACGCCGTCTCTCGTCGGCGCGGATCACGAAGACGTTGCCGCCCTCGTCCAGTCGCAGCAACTGGGAGAGCGTCAGCTCGAGGCCCGCGGCGATCTTTGCCGCCGAGACCAGGGTTGGACTGGTCTCTCCCCGCTCGACCTGCGACAGCATCGGCGCGCTGACCCCAGAGCGCTCACTGAGGTCACGCAGGGAGAAGCCCATCGCCTCGCGGAGGGCTTTGACTCGGGGGCCGACGGCGGGGGCAGCAGGGTCGGCAGCGGGGCGAGCGGTCCTGGGCGTCGATGCTGGGCTAGCCGTAGCGGTCTTGGTCATCATGGCCGCGTACGCTATCACGGACGCTTGTATTTTGATCCGGAAACAACTGCGCCGGGAAGGGCAGTAGGACCCCCTACCGCTACGGCGGAGAACCGGCGGCGAGCGTGGTCCTGAGATCGATGGCTATTTCTTCTGGAATCTCGAGCAAGTAGTGCCAGGTGACGCGGGTACTGCGGTATCCCGCAGCGATCAGCCGACGATCGCGGTCGCGGTCGCTCTGAAAGGCACTCCAGGTGCCGTGGGTTTCGTAACCGTCGAGCTCGACGATCACCCGCTGCTCGGGCCAGAGGCAGTCCACCTGGTAGCGATGTGGTCCAAGCGTGATCCAGGTGTTGAGTCGCGGGCGCGGCAGGCCGTGCCGGGCGAGGAAGACAAGAAAGCGCGCCTCGAGCGCCTCGCGGGTGACCCCGGCCGGGAGTTCACGGCGGCGGCGCAGGCACTCGCGGATCGCGCGGTTGCCACGGTGGCGTGGGTATCGGGCGAGGAGGTCTTCGAGCGAAAGGACGTCGTGGAGGCGCAGGCGTTCGGATTGACGCAGGGCCTGCTCAACCGCATCGACGCGCAGTACGGCTGCGAGGTCGAAGAGCGTGCGCGGGACGGTCGTGACGGGAATCCCGTCGGTGGTCGTCACCTCATCTGCAGGTAGGGCAGCGAAATGTCGCTGGATACTTCCGCGAGAGCGGCTCTTCGATGGCGTTGTCACCTCGATCATGCCACTCGAATGGCCGCGGATCCCCCAGAACGCCGCTGCCGTGCGGTGGCTCAGGACGGCCCCGAAACCACAACAGAGGGTGGCTGCCATCCACCGCGCCTCGCGGGAGAGGACTCGATGACCAACCGAGTAGACGCCACGGTGCAGGCGATAGAGCCGCCCCACTCCTAAGCGCACTTCGATCGCCTCCTCTCCCGCCCCGAGCGCGAGCAGCTGCCGTCGTGCCACAACTCCATGTTGCCGCTCGGCCAGCTCCCCGATCCGCTCGTCCAGGGCACGAGTCTGCTCCAGCCCGCTCATAACACGGGTAAGAGCAGACTCGTGGAAGTTCGCCCCCCCGAAGGACGGAACCGCTGGTGCTTAGGGGCCTGGGGTGCGCTCGATGGCGGCTTCGGCGGTGGCTGCCTCGGCCTCGCGGGTTGCGGCGCCTTCGAGGGCGTTGGATAGGGCTCGCACGTAGGCGCGAGCCGAGGCCTCGAGAATGTCGGTGGCGACGCCTTGGCCGCTGGCCAGGCGGCCTTCGGTCCGCAGCATCACGGTCACCTGGCCGAGGGCGTCCTCGCCTCCGGTCACCGCCTCGACCGTGTACTGGCGCAGCTCGCAATCGGTCTCGGTCGCCTTCTGGATCGCGCGGAAGATCGCGTCGACGGGACCGTCGCCGCCGGACTCGCCAACGACCTCCTCACCTGAAGGCAGGGTGACGGCGACCCGCGCGGTCGGCTCGCGGCGGGAGCCCGCCTCGACCTCGAACCAGGACAGCTCGTGGGCGTCGGCGCGCTCGCGCATCTCGTCGGAGACGATCGCCTCCAGGTCGAGCGCGGTCACCTGCTTCTTGCGATCGGCGACCTCCTTGAAGGCCTTGAAGGCCGAGTTGAGGGCATTGCCCTCTACCTTGAAGCCCAGCTGCTCCAGGGCGTCTTTCAGGGCGTGGCGGCCGGAGTGCTTGCCCAGCACGATCGAGTTCGACTCCAAGCCGACTTCGGTGGCGTCCATGATCTCGTAGGTGCTGCGCTCCTTCAGCACCCCGTCCTGATGGATGCCGGACTCGTGGGCGAAGGCGTTGCGACCGACGATCGCCTTATTGGGCTGGATCGCGTAGCCGGTCAGGCGCGAGACCATGCGGCTGGTGCGGGCAATCTCACGGGTGTTGACACCGGTGCTGAGGCCGTGTGCGTCTTCGCGGACCTTGACCAGCATCGCGATCTCCTCCAGCGAGCAGTTACCGGCACGCTCACCGATCCCATTGACCGCGCACTCCACCTGGCGGGCGCCGGCCAGCACGCCGGCGTAGGAGTTGGCAACGGCCATCCCCAGGTCGTCGTGGCAGTGAACCGACATCTCGACCTCGCGCAGCGCCGGCACCAGCTCGTACAAGCGCCGGAAGTAATCGGCGTACTCCTCGGGCGTCGTGTAGCCGACGGTGTCGGGGATGTTGACCACGGTCGCCCCCTCCTCGACCGCGATCGCGCAGACCTCAGCGGTGAACTCGATGTCGGCGCGGGTCGCATCCATCGGCGAGAACTCGACGTCCTCGCAGTAGGACTTGGCCAGGGCGACCGCCGCCCGAGCCTGCCCCTTGACGTCCTCGCGATCGGTCTGCAACTGGTGCTCGATGTGGATGTCGGAGGTGGAGATGAAAGTGTGGATACGGGGACGCTGAGCGTCTTGAACCGCCCCCCAGGCTGCGTCAATGTCCGCCTTGTGGGTGCGGGCCAGGCCGCAGATCGTCGGTCCCTCGACCCGGCGAGAAATCTCCCGCACTGCCTCGAAATCGCCGGGCGAGGTGATCGGGAAGCCGGCCTCGATCACATCGACCCCCAGACGGGCCAGCTGCGTGGCGATCTCCACCTTCTCGGCGGTGTTCAGCGAGATGCCGGGAGATTGCTCCCCGTCCCTCAGGGTGGTATCGAAGATGTGGACGCGATTGGCGTCAGATGCGGGTCCCATTTGGACCTCCTCCTTCTCTACTTAGATCGAATGGCCTCTGTCTCTCGCGGCTATCGCGCCGCCCAGCGCTATTCCCCCCGAGGGGGGAGGAGAAGGAGAAGCGCGCTGTCGAACCTACGGGCCATTCGGGCTCCGAGCTTAGCGCAGGCTCCGGCAATCGCCAAGTCGCAAGGGAGGCGTCGCGCTACTGAACAATGTCGTTGGCGCCGGAACCGCCGAGCAGGACATCTTCGCCGGGCCCGCCGCGCAAGAGATCGTTGCCACTGCAGCCGATTAGACGGTCGTTGCCGTCGCCGCCGACGAGGGAGTCGGTGCCACCGCGCCCGACCAGGCGATCGTCGCCGGGCCCGCCGAGGAGAGAGTCGGCACCGGCGCCGCCGATGAGCTCGTCGTTGCCGCTGCCACCACGGAGGCTGACCGAGATTGGTACCTCACGGGCCACAATGACTTTGTCGTTGCCACCGCCGGCGTTGACTTCGAAGCCCCCGATCGCCATTGCCTGGCAGACCAGCTCGGTCGGCATCCCCGGCGGATTGACGCAGACTTCGCCGCCGACCTCGAGCGGCACCACCGAGTCGATCACGTAGGTGCGGCCGTCGGGGCTGAGCCTGATCTCGATCGAATTCTCTTCCGAGCCTCCGGCAAGCAGGATGTTGAGCGACCTTTCCGCAGCAGGGGCCGGTACCGCGGCCTGCGCGGCGAGAACCGTCACTGCGATCAAAATCATCTTCTTCATCGCTGCGCCCCTGACAAGTGCCTCAACTGCATTCTGACCTTTGGAAAGAACCTATGAAGGAAACAAGACAACCTTGCCTACGTTGCGGCGCTGAGCAATGAACTCGTGTGCCTCGCCCGCTCGCTCGAAGGGAAAAGCCTCTGCGACCACGGGCTCCAGGCGGCCTGCCTCGAGGTCGTCCATCAGCGGCGCGGTAACTCGGTCGAGATTCCCCTCTCGATCCCACCAGGCCAGCATGTTGAGACCGAAGACGCCTTTGTTCTCGTTCATCAACATCAAGCTTTTCCACCACGGCATCGTCGCCAGCGGCATCGTCGCCAGGCTCTTGAGGGTGGCGGGGATATTGCGCACGCCCGCGTCGCTGTTCTCCGACAACCCGTACATCACCAGGCGCCCGCCGGGGCGCAGCAGCCTGTAGTCCTTGCGGAACGAGGTCGGGCCGAGCGCGTCGCTGATCAGGTCGACGCCTTCGCCGTTGGTGATCCGCATTACCTCGGTCTCGAAGTCCTGGCTGCGGTAGTCGATCGCGTGCTCGACGCCCTGGGCGCGAATCGCCTCGTGCTTGCCGGGCGAGGCGGTGCCGAAGATCTCGGCGCCGGCGTTGCGAGCCAGCTGCGTCGCCGAGATGCCGACGCCACCGCCGGCGGCGTGGATCAGCACCCGGTCGCCCTGGCGCATGCCGCCCATCATCGTCAAGGCGGCATAGGCGGTTCCGTAATTGACCGGGAAAGCAGCACCTTGCTCGAAGCTGAGCCGGGTCGGCAGCGGCAGAACCTGCTCGGCCGGGACGGTGACGAGCTCGGCCTGGCCGCCGAAGCGGGTGCCGGCCATGACGCGGTCTCCAACCTTGTGACCGCTGACCCCCTCCTCCCCCACGCTCTCGATCTCGCCGGCGACCTCGTAGCCAAGGACGCACGGCGTCTTCGGAGCGTCGGGGTAGAGGCCGACCCGGGCTAACGTGTCGGCGAAGTTGATCCCGGCGGCGCGCACGGCGATCCGCACTTCGCCGGGGCCGACCGGCGGGTCGGGCCGCTCCTGCACCCGAAGAACCTCGGGACTCCCGGTCCCCGTCAACACCACCGCCTTCATCGCGCCAGCCTAAAGGTCGACGGAGCGGCCAAGGGAGAAACCGTCGAGACCGAGGATCTTGGCGATCGTCTCGGAGCGGACCGGTGCGTCGGTGGTCAGCGCCATCACCGCGCTCTCGCCCTCGTGCTCGGCGCCGACCGCGGCAGAGGCGATGTTGACGCCCTCCTCGCCGAACATCGTCCCGACCCGGCCGATCATGCCCGGCTGGTCGGCGTAGCGGAAGACCGCGATGTGCTCGGCGAATGGCAGGTAGAAGCTCTCGCCCCAGGCCGAGACCAGGTAGGGCTCGTTGCGGGGACCGACGCTGGTGCCCGCGACCTCGACCTCCTCGTCGCCCGAGTGGACGCGAACGGTGACGAGCTCGGTGAAGTCCTCGGCGCTGGCGTCCTTGGTCTCGACCAGCTCGATGCCGCGCTCCTCGGCCATCTGCGGCGCGTTGACCAGGTTGACCGCCTCCTCGGTGTGGCCACCGAGGAGGCCGGCGAGAACGGCGATGCCGAGCAGGCGGGTGTCGTGGGAGGCAATGCGACCGCGGAACTCGGCGGTAACGCGGTCGACTGAGCCGTCGCCGAGGCCCTGGGCGAGGCGGCCGAGCTTTTCGCAGAGCGGCACGAAGGGGGCCAGGGCCTCCATCGCCTCGGGGCGGACGGCGGCGATGTTGACCGCGTTGGTGACGACACCGCCGTTAAGCGCCGCGGTCACCTGCTCGGCAGTGACGACCCCGGCCCGGTCCTGCGCCTCCGCGGTCGAGGCACCGAGGTGCGGGGTGACGACGACATCGCCGCGGCTGAAGATCGGGTGCTCGGTGAAGGGCTCGGAGGGGAAGACGTCGAGGGCGGCACCGCCGAGCTTGCCGGACTCCAGCGCCGTCTGCAGGGCGTCGAGGTCGACCAGCTCGCCGCGGGCGCAGTTGACCACGCGGGCGCCGTCCTTCATCTGGGCGATCGTCTCGGTACCGATCAGCCCGATCGTCTCCGGCGTCTTCGGCACGTGCAGGGTGACCAGGTCGGCGCGGGAGAGCAGGTCACCGATCTCCTCGACGCCCTCGACACCGAGCTCACGGAAGCGCTCGGCGGAGACGAACTTGTCGAAGGCGAGGACCTCCATGTCGAAGCTCTGCGCCCGCTTCGCGACCAGCTGGCCGATGCGGCCAAAGCCGATCACGCCGAGCGTCTTGCCGTAGAGCTCGGCGCCCTTGAATTTGGACCGATCCCAGCGACCGTCGACGAGGCTGCCGTGCGCCTGGGGAACGTTGCGGAAGAGGGCAAGGGCAAGGGCAAGCGTGTGCTCGGCGGCGGCGACCGAGTTCGACTCCGGCGCGTTGGCGACGATGATGCCGCGACGGGTGGCGGCCGGGATGTCGACGTTGTCGACGCCGGTACCGGCGCGGCCGATCACCTTGAGGTTGTCGGCCAGCTCGATCAGCTCGGCGGTCATCTTCGTCGCCGAGCGGATCAGGATCGCGTCGTACTCGCCGATCCGCTCGCGCAGCTCCTCGTCGGACATCTCGAGGCCGAGCTCGACCTCGAAGTTCGCCCGCAGCAAATCGACGCCGGTGTCGGCGATCTTCTCCTTGACCAGGACCTTCATCCGCTCACCCCCTCGGCGTTGGCGAGCACCCAGTCGATGCAGGCGGTCAGGGCCTCGACGTCGCCGGGGTCGACCGCGGGGAACATTCCCACCCGCAGCTGGTTGCGGCCGAGCTTGCGGTATGGCTCGACGTCGACGATGCCGTTGCCGCGCAGGGCGGTGGCGAGCGCGGCGGCGTCGATCGAATCGTCGAAGTCGATCGTCCCCACCACCAACGAGCGCTTATCCGGGTCGGCGACGAACG
>DASYLY010000008.1:0-126262 GCA_036009365.1 Solirubrobacterales bacterium | reverse complement strand
CGCGCAGGAACGGCGGCGCGCCGGTCAGCGCGGCGAAGAGGACGCAGCCGAGCGCGTAGACGTCGGCGCGCGCATCGACGACGCCGCCGGAGATCTGCTCGGGAGCGACGTAGTCGAGGGTGCCGACGAAGCGCCCGGTCTGGGTCAGGCCGGAGTTGGTGGCGACGTTGCGGGCAACGCCGAAGTCGGTTATGTAAGCGTGCTCCCTCCCCTCTCCCCCGCCGAGCAGGACGTTGGCAGGCTTGACGTCGCGGTGGACGAGGCCGGCGGCGTGGATCGCGTCAAGCCCGTCGGCGACCTGGGCTATCAAGGTGACGGCGTCGGCGGGCTTCAGCCTTCCCTCGCGAGCGAGGCGGCGACCGAGATCGGAGCCGGAGACGTAGCGCATGGCGATGAAGGGGACGCCCTTCTCCTCCCCCGCGGCGTAGATCGGAACCACGTTGGGGTGCTCGATCGAGGCGGCAATCCGCGACTCCTCGGCGAAGCGCCTGGTGAAGACATCGTCTGCCGCCGCCTCCGGGGCGATCAACTTCAGCGCCACCCGCCGCTCCAGCCCGGGCTCGAGCGCCAGATAGAGAACTCCCATGCCGCCGCGACCGAGTCGACGCTCGATTCGGTAACCGGCGAACTGGTCGCCGTCGGCAAGCTCGATCCAGCCGTGCGACTCGCCCATCGCCGCCCAGCCTAGACTGGGAGGACGATGCGCAGGGGAACCGTGATAGTCGCCGTCACCGCCGTCGCCGTTCTGCTGACGGTGGCAACCGCCGGCGGCGAGCTGATCCAGGAGGGCAACCTGCGGGTCTCCTTCGACGGCAGCTTCGCACCCAAGTCCCTTCCCCGCGACCGCCCGGCACCGATCACGGTCGCGGTCGAGGGCGCCGTCGCCACCACCGACGGCAGCCGCCCCCCGGTGCTCCAGGAAGTCGAAATCGGGATCAGCCGCAACGGCCTGATCTCGACCCGCGGCCTACCGACCTGCACCACCTCGCGACTGCAGTCGACGACCACCGAGCAGGCTCTGGAGCGCTGCCGGGACGCCCGCGTCGGCAGCGGTAGCTTCGAAGCGCGGATCGACTTCCCCGGCGCGCAGCCGGTGCCGGCGCACGGCAAGGTCCTGGCCTTCAACGGCGAGGCCGGCGGCAAGCCGGCGCTACTGCTGCAGCTCTACTCGGAGAGCCCGGTGCGGATCGCCTTCGTGGTGCCACTGAAGATCGAAAGTCGACCCAAGGAGAAGTTCGGCACGGTGCTCTCGACGAGGCTGCCGACCCTTGCCGCCGGCTCCGCGACGGTGACTCAGATCAAGCTGAAGCTCGGCCGCACCTATAGCTACCGCGGTGAGCGGCGCGGATTCATCAGCGCCAGCTGCTCGGCGCCGACGGGGTTCACCGCCGGCATCTTCGCCTTCGCCCGCGGCAACTTCCGTTTCTCAGACGGCAAGACGGTCCGCGTCGCCCTCACCCGCGACTGCCGGGTCCGCTGAGCGCCGGCGGCTCAGAGCCCGAGTCCACCAACCCCGCGCTCGTCCCAGCCGAGGTGGTGGGCGAGCTCGTGGCGCAGGGTGCGCTCGACCTGCCGGGCAAGCAGCGCCCGGTCGTGACCGAAGTCGTGTTCGAGCGTGTCGCGGTAGATGACGATCTTGTCCTCGAAGCCCTCGCGGGCGATCCCATCGCCGAAATACTCGCCGTAGGCCTTGTGCTCGCGACCGAGATCGGAGACGACCACCGCGACTTCCTCCAGCACCCGCTGGAACTGCTCCGGGAGAGCGTCGATCGCGTCCGCGACCAGCGACTCGAAGTCCTCTGCGCGACGGTCTTGGCTCACCGACCCAACTGTAGAGTTCGCGCCACCGCTAAGCGGCGGCTATTTGCACCCACCCACGGGGAGAAGAGATGAAAGACGTTCACTCGGCAAGCACCACCAGGCTCCGCACCATTCGCATGATCCTCGCGATCGCGGCGATCGGCGCCGGCGGCGTCATCTGGTCCGGCTGCGGCAGCAGCGACGACGCCACCAGCAACGCTCAGCAGGAAGTTGAAAAGGGGCTCGAGAAGGCCGAAAAGGGGCTCGAAGAAGGGCGCGACGAGGTCGAAAAGGGCGTCGAAAAGGCTCAGAAGCAGCTCGAAGAAGGCAAGGGCAGCGCCAGCAAGGGCGTCGAAGAAGGGCGCGAAAAGGCCGAAAAGGGCCTGGAAGAAGGCAAGGCGCAGGCCGAAAAGGGCATCGAAGAAGCCCAGCAGCGGGCCGAAGAATACGCACCCTGATCGCAGCGGCCCGTCGCTTCGGCGGCGGGCCGAGCGCTACTCCGGGGCGGGCTTCTCCTCGCCCGGCCAGACGCCGGTTAGGCCGGCGAAGGAACGGCGGACAGCATGGTCGGCGAGGCCTTTCGCCAGTCGGAAGACGGCGCCCTCGACGGCCAGCGCCAGCACCAGCTGCGCCAGCGAGATGTCGCGATTCTCCGGCTGCGGCGGCTCTTCGTCGTCGACCAGACCCCAGAGCCGTTCGAACAATTTCCTGCCGGCGATGCCGGCCACCAGTCCGGCGACAAGACCGATCGGCGTGAAGAACACCTTCATGCCGGGCATATCCCCCATCCCCGCGCCTCCAAAACCGGCGCGCCCGATCCTGCCGCTAGGTTGCCGGCGTGAAAGCCGTCGCCGAGGTCCTCGCGCCTGAGCAGTCGCCGTCGTTGCCCAGGCGGCTATGGCGGATCGCCGTCTGGGTGGGTGGTGTCGCCGGGCTAATAGCGGTGCTCGACCTGCTCGGCGTTCCCGCCTCGCGCTGGATCCGCGATCTCCTCGACAAGGTCGGCGAGGTGCCACCCTGGGCGATCGTCGCCGGAGTCCTGCTGGAGACCGCGCAGACCAGCCTCGCAGCGCTGGCTTGGTTCGGGATCCTGCGCGCGGCGCTGCCGAACGCGGGCGTCTCCTATCGTCTCGTCCTCGCCTCCTACGCGGCGGCAGTAGCACTCAACAGCTTCCTGCCGGCGAACATCGGTACCTGGGTGATGCTGTTGATGTTCACCACCCTGATCGCAGGCGCCACCCTGACCACCGTGCTCTCCGGCATGGTCGTCCAGAAGATTCCCTTCTCGATCTTCAACGTCGCGCTCTACCTCTATCTCTTCCTCACCGTCAGCGGCTCCTTCTCGATCAAGCTCGGCTTCCTCGCCGACAACACCGGCTTGGTCGTCCTGCTGGCGGTCGGGATCGTCGTCCTCATCGTCCTGCTGGCGCGGATCTTCTGGGAGCGACTGGCGAAACTGCGCGAGCAGATGGTCACCGGTGGGGCCATCCTCCGCAGCCCGCGGCGCGCCTTCACCGAACTCTTCCTGCCCGAGCTGGGCAGCTACGCCGCTCGCCTCGCGATCGTCGCCGTCTTCCTCGGCGCCTACGGCATCCCTGTCAGCTTCCACAACGTCGCCACCGTGACCGCCTCCAACTCGATCTCCAACAGCGTCTCCGCCACCCCCGGTGGTGTCGGGGTAACCCAGGCGATGAACTCCGCCGCCCTCTCCGGCTCCACCAGCGCCTCCACCGCCACCGCCTACTCGATCGGCCAGCAGCTGATCATCTCCGCCTGGGACGTGATCCTCGCCGTCATCCTCGTCTCCTGGGTGTTCGGCTGGTCCGGGGGAAAGCAGCTGGTGAGGTCCTCCTACGAGGACGCGAAGGTCAAAAGCCAGGAGCTGAAGGAGCGGCGACACAGATCGAAGGACGCCTAGCCGGCGTCCAGCTTCGCCCTGAACGAGCGCCGACAGCGGCACGCGCACCACCTCGATTCGCTCGTCCTCGTCTGGCTCCGCGGATGCGCCGGAGAGCCCCGGTCGCCTCACTCTAACTCGCTTCCATCGTCCGAGTCGAGCGTCCCCACCGGAATCTCAAGCGAACGGTCGGCCCCGATCGACCGCCCCCGGGGGTGCTCGACGACATCGCGCTCGTACTCCCCGTCGGGCCCGGAGTAGCGCTTCATCGCGACCTCGATCACCCTGCCGCGGAAGACGGTCTCTGGGTTCACTGGTTACACGGAGGAAGACTCTCAGAGGAGACCCCGCCACGCCGAGTGATGAGCAGAACCTAAAGCCGGCCGATGGCAACGATGCCCGCCATGCAGCCGGCTGCAAGCAGCCCCAGCGCCACGTTCTCCCTGCCCCGCCTGGTCAGGGTGTACTCGATGAAATCGTCGAAGCGATAGCGATTCATTGTGCTTTTAAAACACACTTCGCCGGGAATCGGACCGGCGAAACAGGCCGCAGGCTAGGGGCGTTTGGACACGAGACCGCTGTAGGTGCCTGACACTTGCACCGGCTCCCCGGAGAGCTCGCTGCCGAGGACCGCGTCGATGCTGAACTCGACCACACCGCCGAGCTTGCAACTCAAGCGCGAGAAGACCATCGAGCCGGAGCTCTCCTCCTCGGCGCTCGACGCTTCGATCGCAGCGTCGTAGACGAACACCTGCGCCCGGCGCGGTCGCGTGTAGACGAATTCGTTCGGGAACTCGATCGGCCGGCCGACTTTGACGTCGCGGCGAACGGCGCTCAGTTCCCAGCCCCGCTTGGCGCCTCTCTGCGAGATGTGAACCGAGCGGCGGGCAACCTCCTCGTCCCACGGCCCGCACCAGACCCGTGGCGTCCCGCTGAACCGGATCACCAATCCGTCGTCGCGCTCAAAGACCAGGGGTGCCTTCGCCGCCGATGCCCCTGCTGCCAGGGACGCAGAGATCAAGCACAGCGCGCCGAGGCTGCGAAGCGCCCAGCGGCATGTATTGGTTCGAGGCATGCGGTTGAGCTTATGCAAGGGCTCAGCTACGGGTGCTGGCCAGCACCCTCACGACCCTCGCCTTGAAGCTGCGGGTGCTGACGCTGGGTGGCGCGCATCCGGCGAGACCGTCCGGGGTTGCGGAGATCCACAGCTTGACGTTGACCCTGGTTCCCAGGGTAGGAGCCGAGCGCAGGCCCGCCGGCAGAGACAGGCGGAGCTTGCCACTTGGCGAAGCGTGCAGAGCGTGAGAGCCGAGGGCGAGGCTGCGGGCCTTGCCATCAACCTTGTAGGTAAGGCTGGCCTCAACCTGTAGCTGAGAAGGAGTGCCAACAGTGATCATCGCCCGCACTCCTGGAATCAGCCTGCCGGCCCTTGGGGTCGGGGCGAAGGTGGCGGCAGAAGCGCTGACCAGCGTGCAGGCCTTCGCCGAACTGGAAGCCGAAGTTGCTGAACCGGCGACCGAAGGCGTCGGCTTCCCAATCCTCACCGCCTCACTGCAGGTACCGCTCAGGGGTTTGTTCTCGGCATCGCCGGAGTAGGAGGCGGTCCAGCGGTAGACGCCGACCTCGGCGGGCGTGAAGCCCGCCCCCTCATAGGACCCGTTGCCGGACACCGCGACCGCTTCGGTCTTCAGAGGAATGCCCGAGCAGGTTTCATCGTTCGGCCCGTAGAGGCTGAAGGTGATCGACCCGGTCGGGGCGTTGGCGCCGACCAGGACCGCGGTTGCGTGGATGGCGGTGCCGAGGGTCACATCAGGGGAAGCGGTGGTCGAAAGAGTTGCCGGGGGGACGGTGGTGGCGAGCCCAAAGGCGTCAAGGACCCCCGGGTAGAAGCTGGTGTCGATACCGGAGCCATCGATGTTCGCGCGTCCGATCGCGCCGCCGAACGTCGCATAGCCCCAGTAGACGTGGTCGCGATCCACGGCCAGTCCCGCCGGATGGGCACCCGGGATGAATGCCTCCTCGATCCCACCACCATCGAGCTGAGCGCGGCCGATCGCGTCGTTTCCAGCGTTTGCCCAGTAGACGTGACCGGCATCGACAGCGACCCCGTAGGGGATCAAGAGTCCGGCGGTCTCGATGAATTCCTTATCGACTCCGAAGCCGTCGAGGTCGGCGCGGCCGATCGCCTCATCGTCTGGATTACCCCAGTAGAGGTGCTCGGGATCGGCTGCCAAGCCGAAGAAGGAGCCGACGTTTCCGATGAACCCTTCTTCAGCCCCACTGCCATCGAGCTTTGCTCGGCCGATCGTGTGAGCGTCGGCGTTGGTCCAGTAGATGTGACCTTTGGCAACCGCGAGCGCAGTCGGATTGATGCCGGTAATGAAGTTGTTGTCGACGCCGCTGCCGTCGAGGTTGGCGCGGCCGATCGTGTCGGCGGTGGTGTTGGCCCAGTAGAGATGAACCCCGCTGACCGCCACCCCCACCGGATTCGAAGCTCCCGAGATGAAGCTCGGCTGAGCTTCGGAGCCGTCCGGCTTGATGTTGCCGATCGTGGTGCCGCCGAACTTCGACCAATAGACATGACCGGCCTGAGCCTGAGCAGCACCCCAAAGGCAGCTCAGCATCACGACGGAAAGCCCCAGGCCCAACCAGCGCAGTTTCTTGATCGTCAGCGACATCGAGGCTCCCTGTTGGCACGTTGCGGCCAGCGCAAGCCGGCCCTTGGCACAGGCCTATCGGCGGTATGGAGCAGGAGCCTTAACGGCGGCGCTGCGATCCGCATACATGCGGCGTAATGGGGCGGGAGGACTCGAACCTTCGACTTAGTTCGGTGGGAGCCGGGGACCAATTTGGGGACCAAGCCCCCGGTGTCTTCAGACCAGCTTTCAGAGCTTCTGGCGGCAACACGCGATGTATCCTCGGTGTCGATGGGGAGGCAATTGGGCCGAGGGATTTACTGCGCAGTGGCGATGTGCATCGCTAGCTCACTTGGGGCAGGCAATATTCCTACGGCCTCTGCCTTGGAATACGAGGAAATCCCGCCCGAAGTCAAACCCGCACCGATCATGGCCGGGCGGTTCATCAGAGGCGACTTTCCGGCGAGCGCCTCCGGTCACCGCACCTTCACCTTCAGCGTGCCGAGCGGATTTTGCGTGGGTGGCCCGAAGCCCCGCTTCGATCATGTGCAAGTAGTCGAACGGCCAAAAACTGCCGACAGGCCATTCAAATCAACCGTCGTCACTGCCTTTCTGCTGTACCCGGCCCACCTACAAGTCATTCCGCCTTCACCACCTCCACCAAAAGTTATTTACAACGCCTGCGCTGGCCTCGGTCTCATCCTCACGAAGCGCATCAAGCTTAAGCGGCCAGCCGCAAACCTCTTCTTTTACGACGGCAGCTATTCAATCCCACGCCGGGTATGGCCTCCGTTGGACAAGCAACGTTCAGGACAATTTAGTGGGGCGGGAAGGACTCGAACCTTCGACCGACGGATTATGAGTCCGCTGCTCTAACCAACTGAGCTACCGCCCCGGAGGGCCGACCCTAGCGAGCCGCGAGGGCTTTGGTAAGAGCCGTGTGGAAGGTCGCGGGGTCTTCGATCTGGGGGTAGTGAGCGAGGTCGGGAAGCTCGAAGACGGGGGCGCCGGGACGGAGCTCGCGGAGGCCGTCGAGGACGTTGGTGGTGGCGACCGGATCCTGCAGGCCCCAGGTGAGGGCGAGGGGCTTCGGCCAGTTGCGAACGGCGCCGTGCCAGCGCTCAGCGTGGCGGGCGCGTTCGAAGGTGTAGCCGATCAGCTTGTGGGCGATTCGGTTGCCGCCCTTGAACTTCATCAGCGCCCACTGGTCGGCGGCCTCCTCGGTGCTCATTGGGTGGCCCTTGGCGAACACGGAGCCGAGCTGGCGGCGGAAGAAGGCGCCCGAGGAGACGCGGGAGAAGGCCGGTCCGAAACGGCTCCGCAGCAGGTTCTGGCCGAGGGTGAGGCTGGCCCGCTCGATGATCACGCTGCCGTCGAAGAGGACGGCGCCGAGCAGGTCCATGTCGAGCTTGCCCTCGATGTCGCGGGCGAACAGCTCGGTGGCGACCGAGGTCCCCATGTCGTGGGCGACCAGGTGGACGGGTCCGCCGCCGTGCCGGCGGACCAGCTCTTCGGTCAGGTCGGCCTGCCAGGCGAGGCTGTAGTCGTGGTCGCGGGGCTTGTCGGACAGACCGAAGCCGAGGAAGTCGAAGGCGAGGATCGCCCGCCCGGGCTCCAGCTCGATCAGGTGCCGCCAGTCGTAGGAACAGGTCGGGAAGCCGTGGAGCAGGAGTAACAGCGGGCCGTCGCCCGGTTGGTAGAAGCAGTGAATCCGGTGGCCGCGGAACTCCTCAGGGTGTCCGCGTCCCCCCCACGCCTCGACTCGCGCCGGCAGGGTGGCGGGACGAGCAGACACCGTCGACATCTCTTAGGCGCTGAACAGCTGGGCCAGCGAGCGGCCGACGTCCGGTGGCTCTTCTTTGCCGTCTGCGGCTGCCGCGGCACCCTCGGCCAGAGCCTTGGCGGCATCGGCGATCTGGTGGGCACGACCGCCGCGGATGACGCCGGTCTTCTTCGCTTCGGCTAGGTCGGACTCCATCAAGCCCGCCAGCTCAGCGAGGCGGCGCAGGCCGACCACGGCCGCGGTGCCACGTAGAGCGTGAGCTTCGGCGCGCATCGTCTCGAAATCGCTGGTCTCGGTCGCGAGGCCGGCGGCGAGCACGTCGCAGCGGCGGCGCGCCTCTTCGGCAAAGGATTCGAGCAGCTCGGTGTCGGCTTCGGATTTGGCCTTATCGCTCATTCCCCGATTGCCTCCTGCACTGCTTCGGTAAGTAGTTCGGGGCCGAAGGCGCCCTCGATCACCGCCTTGACGATCCCCTTGCGGTCAATCGCGAACAGCCACGGCTCATTCGGCAGGTGGAAAGCCCGCACCTGTGGCCGCACTTCTTCATTGCTCGGGTCGTTGTCGACGAAAATCTCCATGTGTATGAACGCAGCCTTGTCGCCATATTTCTCTTTGACTTCCTCGGCGACATCGACGACCGGGCCGCAGACCCGACTCTGGCAGAACTGAGGGGTCGCGAACAAGAGCACGATCGGTTCTTTTCCGAGCGCGTCGGCATAGTCGACCCGGTTCTGAGTATCGGGCGGGACACGGGTCGTGATCTGGGCAAGATCGCCCCCGACGTCATCGGCGGTCGGCGTGTGAATCGTCGGCGCCATGTCACCCGGCTGCGGAATCGAGTCGTATTCGCCGACCGTGGCGCTTGGCAGCAGCGTCCCGGTGGTCTTGCCGTCGTGCTTGACGACCGCCGCGATGCGCCACTCGCCTTTACTGGGGAAGTCGATCGGGGTGCTGTAGACGACGGTGGCGGCGTCGGGATCGTCGCTGGTCGTCAAAGCCCGGAAGGCCGGCTGGGTCGCCAGGGCTTCGATCGACGCCGGGAACGGGCCCACCGCGGGCTGCTCCAGCGCTTGCTCCTGGGCTTTGGCCACCGCGCCCTTGTTGCCGGATTTCGACTGGGCAGCGGGCTTCGCCGGCACCTTGGCGAAGTAGAGGGCGACTTCGGCGTCGGGCACCTGGGAGCGGTCGCGCTCGAAGACGCCGAACGGATAGCGGTTCTCGCCCTGGAAGAAGACGAGCGCCGCCGGCGAGACGACCAGTTCGGAGGGGCCGTCGGGCGCCGAGTTGATCACGTCTCGCAAAGTCTTCCCCTTGGCGCTCGGGAACTCGCTTTTGGGCGGTGCGGAGCGGTTTTCGGCAGAGCCGGCAGAGGACGAAGTCGAGGATCCCGTCGAATCGCCACCGTCACCACATCCGGCAAGGAGGGCCACAGCGGCGATCGGACAGGCAAGGGCGAAGGCAACTCGAGTGGCACGCATCGGCGGCATGTTATTGCGCAACGCCCCCCTGCAGCAGGGCCGAACGCCGCCACCTAACGGCGTATAGGCTGGCCGCGGCGAGCATCGGAAACGGAGGAGGCAGACGGAGATGGCGGAGCGAGCGGCACTGATTACTGGGGCTTCGAGCGGGATCGGCCTGGCAATCGCGCGGACCCTCGGCGAAGAGGGCTATGCGTTGACGGTCTCGGCTCGGCGGCCGCAGAAGCTCGAGGAGGCGGTGGCCGGCCTACGCGCCGACGGGCTCCAAGTCGAGAGTGTCGCCGCCGACATGGGCGAGGAGGACGACGTCCTCTCGGTCTTCGCCGCCCACCGGGCCGCCTACGGCCGCCTCGACGTGCTGGTCAACAACGCCGGCGTCGGCATCGGGGCGCCAATGGAGGAAATCCAGACCAAGCACCTCGACATGCAACTCGCCGTCAACCTCCGGGCGTTGGTGCTTGGCACCCGCGAGGGGCTGCCGATGTTGCGCGAGGCCGCCGCCGAGCACGGCAAGGCGCTGATCGTCAACACCGCCTCGATCGCCGGCAAAGAAGGGCAGGCCTGGCTCTCCGTCTACGCCGCGACCAAGGCCGCGGTGATCAACTTCACCCAGTCGACCCACCGCGAGGCGGGCGGCGCCGGCATCCAGTGCACGGCGTTGGCGCCGGGCTTCGTCGACACGCCGATGACCGAGTTCGTCAAGGGCCAGGTGCCCGCCGAGGCGATGATTCAGCCCTCCGACCTCGGCGAGGCCGTCCGCTTCCTGCTTCGCACTTCGCCCAACTGCCACATCCCAGAGATGGTCTTCACCCGACCAGGCGAGGGCCAGGACACGCCGTGACGGCCTCCGGCGTCGCCATGCGGCGTCCTCAGTCGCCCAAACGGCCCTGCCATTAGGGCTCCCTGCGTCCTTGCCTGACAACGCCGGAGCCTCGTCACTGCGCGTCCTGGTAGCGGCTTTCGGCGACGCAGGCCATGCGTTCCCGGCGATAGCTCTGGGCCGGGCCCTGGCCGACCGCGGGCACGAGGTCGTGGTCGAGACCTGGGAGGAGCGCCGGGAGGCAGTCGAGGGGGCCGGGCTCGGCTTCGCTGCTGCCGAGGAATACCGGATGTTCCCGCCACCCGAGCCGGACTCCGACGACGGGCGCCACGCGGCCGAGGCGGCGCGGGCGCTGCTGCCGCTGCTGGAGGAGATGCGCCCCCACGTCGCCGTCAGCGACATCCTCACCGTGGCACCGGCGCTGGCCGCCGAGAAGGCAGGTGTGCCGCTGGCGACGCTGATCCCCCACATCTACCCCGTGGCCGAGCCGGGCCTGCCGTTCTTCGCGATCGGGCTGGGACGACCGCGAACGCCACTCGGGCGGGGGGTTTGGCGGGCCGGCGCCAGGGCACTCAAGGTCGGCCTCGAGCATGGCCGCCGCGACCTCAACGAGCAGCGGGCGCGACTCGGCCTGCCGCCGCTCGAGCGGTTCCACGGCGGCATCAGCCCGGACCTGGCGCTGGTCGCGACCTTTCCCCAGCTGGAGTACCCACGGCACTGGCCGGCGGGGGTCGAGGTGACCGGCCCGATGACCTTCGAGCTGCCCCATCCGCAGATCGAGCTGCCACCTGGGGATGACCCCCTGGTCCTCGTCGCTCCCAGCACCGCCCACGACTCCGGCAACCACCTGGTGCGCACGGCCCTGTCGGCACTGGCGCAGGAGCCGGTGCGGGTGGTGGCGACGACCAACCACGTCGCACCGCAGGCGCCGATCGAGGTTCCCCCCAACGCGCTGCTGGTCGACTGGCTCAGCTACAGCCAGCTGATGCCGGCGGCCTCGCTGGTCATCTCTCACGGCGGCCACGGCACCGTCGCCCGCGCCCTCGGCGCCGGCACGCCGCTGCTGGTCTGCCCGATCGCCGGCGACATGAGCGAGACCGCGATGCGGGTCGACTGGACGGGCGCCGGACTCTCCCTGCCCTGGCGCCTCTGCCGCCCGGCGCCGCTGCGCTGGGCAGCCAGGCGCTTGCTGCACGAGCCCTCTTTCACCGAGCGAGCAGCGGAGATCGCCGCCTGGGGACGTGAGCACGACGGCGCAGATCGCGGCGCCGAGCTGGTCGAGCGGCTCGCCCGCCGCAAGGCTGAGACCTAAGAGAAGCTCCGGGGGTGGGGCTCGAACCCACAACCTCTCGATTAACAGTCGAGCGCTTCTACCAATTGAGCTACCCCGGACCGTGCTAATCCAGTTGAGCTACCCCGGATCGGCGTCTAAACAGGAATTTAGCGGCACCTCGGCTATTCCTGCCTCGACCTCGGCATGACAGGTGGCACAGAGCAGTGCGCACTCCCGGACTCCGCCCTGGCTCTCGCGGGGGAACGACTGTGACCGCTTTGCCCAAGTTGGAATCTCTTGGTGGCTGGATCGAGGTGATGGAACTGGAGCGCTTGCTGACAACGCGAATAGCCACAAATCACGCAGCGCCCGCCCGCCTCTTCCACCAGCGTTCGCTTCACACGCCGCCTTCGCCGCGCGACGGCTTCCACCCTGCATCTCACGCAACGATACGAGCCGCGCCCCTCGAGCACGAACTCCATCAACCCATGCTTTCGGCACTCCATCCGCTCTCTCTTGGCACCACCGGGAACTACACGCGGGAGGCGACCTTTGCGGGGGATCTCGTATCGGGCGATCCAGTAGCGAATCACGGTCACGCTCCTACCCAAACAGTTCGCGATCTCTCGCAGTGAGAGTCCTTCCTCGACGAGGGCGACCAATTGACGCTTGCCGATCGGCCCCTTGGGGGCGTGAATCTTTCTGCCCCGCTTGCAACCCATACTTTTTCAGCCAATAGCTCACCGTCGAGGGGTGCTTGCCGGCATGCTTGCCGATCGCTTCGAGCGACATCCCCTGCCTCAGGCACTCCTCCAAAGATCGCTTCTCCATTCGACTAAATTGTCCCACGGAGTGCAGACAGAAAGATGCAGCGCGAGCGGTGCCAGCGGGCCGTCAGCGACGCTCGGCGTGGGCTATCCGTTCGACCAACGCGGCGCGCTCGCGACTGAGGCTGGCGCGACGCTCGTAGTCGCTGCGCTCGCCGGCGGCGGCGATCTCGTCCTCGAGGCGGCGCTGCTCGAGAAGGAGGAAGTTGAGCTCCATTGCATCGGCCGCGGCCGGCTGGTTGCGGGAGAGCATCACCAGTTCGGTGATCAGCCCCGAGAGCTTGTCGTCGTCGCGGGGGAGATCCGATGCCGGGTCGGGGTGCTCGCGCAGCCAAGCGAGCGCGCGGGAGCCGCTGGGCGAGAGATGAGCGTCGTCGAGGCGAGCCAGAAATCCCTTGCCCTCCTCCGGCAAGGCAATGCACATCGCCAGCAGCGCCCGCTCGCGCCGTTCGCGCGAGGTCAGCTCCGCCGCCCGTGGCGCTGTCGGCAGCGGCGGGCGGCCCGAGCCGCCACGCCGCTCTCCACTCCCCTGCTCCTCGCCGCCGCTGGTCGGGCGCGCCGCCACCACTCGCCCCATCACCATTGCCGGCTCGATGTCGAGCCGATCCGCCACCTGTCGCACGAGGTCGTCACGGCTGACCGTCTCCCCCATCCCAGCCAGCACCGGCGCCACCTCCGACAGCGCCCGGTCGCGCTCGGCGGGCGAGGAGACGTCGGCGCTGCCCAGCACCAACCCGACCTGGAAGGCGGGCAGGTCGACCGCGGCGTCAACCAACTCGCGGAAGCGCTCGGCACCTCCCTCCGCCGCCATCATCTCGGCCGGGTCCTCGCCGGCCGGCATCGCCGCAACCCGCAGCCTCATTTTGCGCCCGGCCGCCACCCGCTGGGCCCGCAGCATCGCCTCCTGTCCGGCCGAGTCGGCATCGAGGGCCAGCACCACCTCCTCGACCATCCCGGAGAGTGCCGCCACCTGGTCGCCGGTGATCGCCGTCCCCATCACCCCGACCGCCTCCTCGACCCCCGCCTGGTGCAGAGCCAGCACGTCGGTGTAGCCCTCGACCACGACCGCCCGGCCCGCCTTCGCGATCGCCGCTTTGGCCATGTCGATGCCGTAGAGCATCTTGCTCTTGTGAAAGAAGTCGGTCTCGGCCGTGTTGACATACTTGGCACCCTGGTCGGCGCGCATCGCCCGGCCGCCGAAGCCAAGCGTGCGGCCACGGCGATCGCGGATCGGGAACATGATCCGCGAGCGGAAGCGGTCGTACTCGCCGCCGCTGCGCCCACGCTGGGCAAGACCGACGCCGCGCAACTCCTCGACCCGGAACCCCGCCCGCTGGCCCCGCAGCAGCACCTGGTCCCAGGCGCTCGGTGCGAACCCGACCCCGAAGCCCTTCAGCGCCCCCTCGCCCAACCCGCGCTCGGCGAGGTAGTCGCGCGCTTTGCCGCCCTCGTCGGACTCCCAGAGGTAGCTGGAGTAAAAGGAGGCGGTTCGGTCCAGCAGCTCCTCGAGGCGGCGGCGCTGCTTGCGCCTTGCCTCCGCCCGCGGGTCCTCCTGCTCGCGCTCCAGCTCGACCCCGTAGCGATCGGCCAGCTGCTCGACCGCGTCGGCGAAACCGACCCCCTCCTTTTCCTCGACGAACTTGATCACGTCGCCGCCGACCCCGCAGCCGAAGCAGTGGTAGAGCTTGTCCTGGGCGTCGACCGAGAACGAGGGCGTACGCTCCTCGTGGAAGGGACAGAGACCGACCCAGCGGGCGCCCTGGCGGCGCAGGTCGGTGTGGGCGGAGACCACCTCGACGATGTCGGCCGTCTGCTTCAGCCGTTCGAGGCTCTCGTTGGAGATCAGCGCCACTAGAAGCGCGTCTCCTCGGGGACGTTGAGCTCGACGAATTTGGCGATGCAGAAGCGATCGGTCATCCCGGCCAGGTAGTCGGTTACTCGCTGGCAGTCGCTTGCCTCTGGGTCCCACTCCGGCACCTGGTCGGGGTGCTCCAGGTAGTGCTCGAAGAGACCACCGAGCGTGCGCTGGACCCGCTTCTGCTCGCTGCGCGCCGCCGGTCCCAGGTAGACGCGGTCGAACATGAACTTGCGCAGGCGCAGCATCGCACCGCCGATCTCCTCGCCCTGGACGATGTCGCCGGCAATCCGCGAGCGCGCGACGATGTCGCGCACGAGGGTGTCGATCCGGGCCGAGCCGGTCGGCCCCAACAGCTCGATCTCCGCCGCCGGCAGATCCTCGGGGCTGAGGATTCCCGCCCGCAGGGCGTCGTCGATGTCGTGGTTGATGTAGGCGACGCGGTCGACCAGCTTGACGATCCGGCCCTCCAGCGTCGCCGGCTTGTTGGAGCCAGTGTGGTTGAGGATGCCGTCGCGGACCTGCTCGGTCAGGTTCAACCCACGTCCCTCGCGCTCCAGCGTTTCGACTACCCGCAGAGAGTGCTCGTTGTGCTTGAAGCCGCTGCCGCATCCCGCGCGCAACACCGCATCGAGCGCTTCCTCGCCGGCGTGGCCAAAGGGCGGGTGACCGAGGTCGTGGCCGAGCCCGATCGCCTCGGTCAGGTCCTCGTTCAGCCCCAGCGCCCGGGCAACCGTGCGGGCTATACCACAGGCCTCCAGCGTGTGGGTGAGGCGAGTCCGGTAGTGATCCCCCTCGGGAGCGACGAAGACCTGCGTCTTGTGCTTCAGTCGGCGGAAGGACTTGGAATGGACGATCCGGTCGCGATCGCGCTGAAACGGCGTCCGCAAAGGACTGTCGGCCTCCTCGGCGACGCGCCGGGCGGGATAGGAGCGAGTCGCATGCTCGGAGAGAAACTCGGCCTCCCAAGCCTGAACGCGGTCCTCGAAGCTGGCGGTGGCGGGCACCGACCGATCTTAAGCGGCCGCCCGTAGTTGCACGTGCGCGTGATGCTCAAGCGTCGAGCCGACGGCGCGCTCTACCTGCCGCAGGGCGAGCTCGCTGGCGACAGGTGCCTCGGCCAGCGGCTTGGCCAGCGCCTCGACCATGAAGCCATGAGCCTCTGCGGAGAAGTCGAAGGACCCGGCCTCGCAGGCGGGGCAGACGACCCCCCCGGCGGCACCCGAGAAGCCGCTCAGATGCTCGGCCTCACCGCAGCGGGTGCAGCAGGCCAGCTCCGGGGCGAAGCCGGCTGCCAGCGCCAGCTTTAGCCGGAAGGAGAGCGCCACCTCGAGGCCCGCACCTCGCACGTCCGCCGGATCGTCGAGCAGCGCCAGGTAGCGGCAGAGCAGGTTGTAAGCGGGCAGGTTCGGCTCAGCCGAGTCGAGCAGCCGCAGCACCGCGTCGCAGGCACGGGCGCCGGCGCTCAGCGCCGGCGCGGAGAAGCGCAGCCGCGGGTAGCCGTCGATCGTCGAGACACCGGTCACCGTGAGCAGATCGCTGCGCCCTTCGTGGAGGATCAGGTCGAGACGGAAGAACGGCTCCAGGCGGCCGCCGAAGCGAGATTTCGGTTTCCGCGCCCCCTTGGCGATCGCACCGAGCCGTCCCCGCGTGCGCGAGTAGAGATGGAGGATGCGGTCGGCCTCGCCATAGCGGATGCTGCGCAGGACTATCGCCTCCGTCTTTACCGTCGTGCCGGCCACCGGCCTACGGTGAACGACGGGCCGGACGGCGGCGGCGCGGGCGTTTGCGCAGCCGCACCTGGCAACTCGGGCAGTAGTAAGTGGAGCGGCCGCCAACGACGATGCGGACAATCGCGGTCCCGCAGGACGGACAGGGCTCGCCCTCGCGGGTGTGGACGAGGAACTCGTTCTGCATCGTCCCCTTAGCGCCGCGGCCATCGCGATAGTCGTCGATCGAGGAGCCGCCGTTGTCGATGCCGGTCTCCAGTGCAACGACGATGGCGTCGCGCAGCGCCTCGTGATGCTCGGGTTTCATCGAGCCGGCCGGGGACAGCGGGTGCAATCGCGCCCGGAACAGTGCCTCGTCGGCATAGATGTTGCCGACGCCAGCGACCCCGGACTGGTCGAGCAGGAAGGACTTCAGCGGCGCCGTACGGTCTGCCGCCATCGCTCCCAGGGCCTCGGGGGTGAACTCAGGCGAGAGCGGCTCGGCCCCGAGCTTGGCGAAGCGGACATCGAGGTCGGCGTCGGCGACCAATTGCGCCTCGCCGAAGCGGCGCGGGTCGGTGAACCAGACTTCGCGGCCGTCGTCGAGGACGAAGCGGGCGCGCAGGTGGCGGGCCGAAGTCGAGCGCTCGCCCTCGTAAAGGCGCCGCCCCTCGGAGGGGTCGATCACCTCCTCCCCCTCGACCAGGACCAGGTTGCCGGTCATCCGCAGGTGCATGACCAGCGTCCGCTCCCCGTCCAGCGCCAGCAGCAGGTACTTGCCGCGCCGTCCCAGGCCGTGGATCGTCGAGCCGGAGACCGCCGCCCCGAGCACAGCCGCCGGAGCCGGCCGCGACCAGCGCTCGTCCAGCACCTCCAACGATTCGATCCGCCGCCCCGTCAGCTCCGGGTCGAGCTGGCGCGCAACGGTCTCCACCTCGGGCAGCTCGGGCATTCCCGAGTTCTACCGTTCGGGCGTGTCCGAGCCTAGGGTGCCACATGAATCCCTAACCTCGGACACGCCCGGGATCAGTCCTCGCGGGCGCGGGGGTGGGCGTTGAAGTAGACGTCCTTGAGCTGCTCGCCGGAGAGGTGGGTGTACATCTGGGTGGTCGAGATATCGGCGTGGCCGAGCATCTCCTGGACGGCTCGAAGATCGCAGCCGCCGGCCAGCAGGTGGGTTGCAAAGCTGTGGCGCAGGGTGTGCGGGGACATCCGGCCGGAGAGTCCCGCCTCGCGAGCGTGGCGCTGGACAATCTTGTAAAGGCCCTGGCGGGTCAGCGGCCCGCCGCGGAAGTTGACGAACAGCTTCGGCTCGTGGCGGTCGCCGACCAGCTGCGGGCGGCCGCCGCGCAGGTAGCCGTTGATCGCCGCGATCGCCTGGCGGCCGAGCGGGACGAGCCGTTCCTTTGAGCCCTTGCCCCGGGCACGCAGCAGTCCCTCGTGGGTGTCGACGTCGGACATCTCCAACCCGATCGTCTCTGAGGCCCGCAGCCCGCATGCGTACAACACCTCCAGCAGCGCCCGGTCGCGCAGCGTCGTCGGCTCACTGCCCCGCGGCGCCGCCAGCAGCTGCTGCACCTCGGCGTAGTTGAGGACCTGGGGAAGCTTCTTCGTCCGCCGCGGCGCACTCAGGGCGGCGGTCGGGTCGTCGCCGATCAGCTCGTCGCGGCGCAGGTGCTTGTAGAAGGAGCGCAAGCAGGCCGCCTTGCGGTGGATCGTCGAGGTAGAGCAGGCCGGACGACCGTTGCCGTCTCCCGTCGCCAGATCGGCGAGAAACTCGGCGACGTCGGCCGGGCGCGCCGCCAGAGCGTCGCGGTCGTGGGCAGCGAGGAACTCGCCGTACTGGGAGAGATCGGTGCGGTAGGCATTGAGGGTGTTGCGGGAGAGACCGCGCTCGAGCTCCAGGTAGGAGAGGAAGTCGAGGACCAGGCTTTCGAAGCGGGCCGTGGCGCCGGGGGCGGCTCGGGTCGCCGGCTCGGCCGGCTTGATCGCAATCGCCATGGCGGGGGGGTTCTCCCCGCCCCCGATCAACCCTTGCCGCGCAACGCAACACCCGCCAGGGCCCTGCCCGCGGCGAGGGGGGCGGCGAAGAAGAGTGGGTCGTCCTTGAGGTCGCGGCCCATGGTGCGGGAGGGGAAGCCGCTTTCGGCGTAGCCGGCTAGGTCGACGGGCGCGGGACGAAGGCGGTGTCGGCCCGGGGCCGCTTGCAGGGCCGCGGCAATCCTTGGCTCGTTCTCGGGGACCGCCACCTCGACTTGAGCCAAGAGCAATTCCAGGACGGTGTAGGTGTGGTGACTGACGTCGATGTGGCGTTCGCGGGGGTCGCTGGAGGAGAGGCGTGGGGAGACCAGAGTTGGGAGCTGCAGTGAGAGAGCGGCGTGAGCGCTATCGAGGGCGGCCATGCCGCCGTGGCCGAACTCGGTCTCCGAGCCGATGATGCCGGGGCCGGGGGCGACCAGGATCGCCTCCCAGTCGAGGCGATTTGCCGCGGCGTCGATGGCGCCGACGGTGCTGAGGGCCTCGTGCTCGCCGCCGTAGGACGGGGCGGCCGTGATGTGACCGCAGAGCAGGCCACGCTCGCGCAGCTCGACGACATCCCGGGAGAGCGAGCCCGGCAGGGCGCCGCCGCCGGTCTGCACGTAGCCGACCCGCAAACCCGGTGACTGCTGCGCCGCCGCCCACGCCGCCGGCGCCAGGTGCCCATGCAGCGGCAAAACCAGCACCGGGCTCGCCGGACTATCCCCCAGCGGTGCACTTTTGTCCCGCTCAGCGGGACTACGGTGCACCGCTGTCTCGACCGGCTCGACGGGGTGCTGCAACGAGGTGTAGTTGAGCTTGATCACGTGCTCGTCCCCTCCCCCGCCCCCCTCGAGGCCACGGCTGAGGTTGACATGGACGACGTCGAAGCCACCGGAGCCGAGTCCGAGGTCAAGCGCGGCGACGTTGACGATCACCTCGTCGCCCTCGCGCATCTCGCCCAGCAGCACCGTGTCCGCCCAGGTGGGGCGGGGCTCGCCGCCGATCTCAACGGTGAGCGGGTCGGCGCTGACGACGACGCCGCGGCGCAGGCGCAGGCGGCCGCTCACACCACCCTCCCGGTCTGGCGGAGCCGCCCGGACACTAGCTCGCGGCCACGGCCGCGACGATCCCCTCGCAGACCTCGAGCATCGTCTCGAGGCTGCGCGCGGAGACCCGCTCTTCGGAGGTGTGCACGGCCTCGGTGCCGTTGGCGAGCAGGACACTGTCGTAGCCGCCGAGCCGCAACGCGTTGGCGTCGCTGCCGCCGCCGATCGCGGTCCGCACCGGCTTGACCCCGGCGCCGCGCAGCCCCGCCTCCGCCAGCGCCAATGCCGGCGAGGACGAGGGAACCTCGTAGCCGCGGAACAGCTCTTCGATCCGCACGTCGACGTCGCAGCCATGCTCGCTGGCGCCCCAGGTGCAGGCGTCGGCGATCGCGCCGGCGACCTCAGCCGCCCGCCCCGAGTCGAGGCTGCGCGCCTCGGCGTGGATCCAGCAGTGACCAGGGACGACGTTGCCTGAAGTACCGCCTTCGATACGGCCGACGTTGGCGGTCGTGCGCTCGTCAAGCCGGCCCAGCTCCATGCGATCGATCGCCGCCGCAGCGGCGGCGATCGCGCTGCTGCCGTCCTCGGGACGGATCCCGGCATGCGCCTCGACCCCGCGGAAATCAGCAAGGATCTTTTGCTGGGTCGGGGTGGTGACGATCACCTCGCCGACCGGCCCGGCATGGTCGAGCACGAAGCCGACCTCGGAGCGCAGCGCCGTCGCGTCGAAGGCTTTCGCCCCGCGCAGGCCCTGCTCCTCGGCGACCGTCATCAGCAGCTCGATCCCCACTGGCGGCGGCTCCGCCCCGGCGGCGTGGCGTGCGACCAGCTCCATGAAGACCGCCACCGCGGCCTTGTTGTCGGCGCCGAGGATGGTGTCGCCACGACTGCGGAAGACACCTTCGTCCTCGACCACCTCGACCCGGCCCCGGTGCGGCACCGTGTCCAGGTGGGCGCAGAACATCACCCACTCTTCGCTCTGCCCGGGCAGCCGGGCCAACAAGTTCCCAGCCCCCGCTTCGGCTGCCTCGGCGGCGTCGTCCTCGCTCACCTCGAGCCCGAGCGCGCGTAGTTCGGCGGCAACCGAGTCGGCGATCTCTCTCTCCTCGCCGGTCGGGCTGCGGATCTCACACAGGCGCACGAAACGCTCGTGCAGATTCGAACTCCCCTCGCTCACACCCGCAAGGCTAGAGCGGCGCCGCGGCCGGCGCGCTCAGCCGGAGTTGCGGACGCCGAGGTCTGTTCCCTCGGTCTCGACCTCGGTCGGCAGCTCGGCGCCATCGGCGGGCTGGGTGCCGGCGTGGCGCGCGGCCGCCCCGACGAACTCGCGGAAGAGCGGCTCTGGCCGGTTCGGGCGGGAGTTGAACTCGGGGTGGAACTGCGAGGCGACGAAGAACGGGTGATCAGGCAGCTCGACCATCTCAACCAGGCGCTCGTCGGGCGAGGTGCCGCCGCAGACCAGGCCCTCGTCCTCGAGCCGCCGGCGCAGCTGGTTGTTGACCTCGTAGCGGTGGCGGTGGCGCTTATAGATGACGGCCTCGCCGAAGATCTCGCGGGCTTTGGTGCCCTCGTGCAGCTTTACCGGGTCGGCGCCGAGGCGCATCGTCCCGCCCATGTCGGAGACTTCCTTCTGCTCCGGCAGCAGGTCGACCACCGGGTACGGCGTCTCGGGGTCGAACTCTGCCGAGTTGGCGCCCTCCATGCCGACCACCGTGCGGGCGAACTCAACCACCGCGATCTGCATGCCGAGGCAGATTCCCAGGTAGGGAATCGAGCGTTCGCGAGCGATCCGCGCCGCCTGCACCTTGCCCTCGATGCCGCGCTCGCCGAAGCCGCCGGGGATCAGGATCCCGTCGCAACCCTCGAGCTTCTCCGGGTCGAGGTGCTCGGAGTCGACCAGCTCGACCTCGACTTCGACGCCGTGGTGGAAGCCGCCGTGCTCGAGTGCCTCGATCACCGACTTGTAGGCGTCGGCGAGCTGCACGTACTTGCCGACGACGGCAATCCGCACCTTGCCCTCGGCGGCATCGGCGCGACGCACCATCGCCTCCCACTCGGCGAGGTCGGGGGTCGGCCCCTCCATCCCGAAGTGGTCGAGGACGAGGTCGTCGACGCCCTCGGCGCGGAAGACGAGCGGCACCTTGTAAATGTTGTCGACGTCGTTGGCGGAGATCACCGCCTCGACGGGAAGGCTGGCGAAGAGGGCGATCTTGCTGCGGATGTCGCGGTCGAGGCGGCCCTCGGCACGGCAGACCAGCGCGTGCGGCTGGATTCCGATCCGGCGCAGCTCGTTGACCGAGTGCTGGGTCGGCTTCGTCTTCAGTTCGCCGGCGTGGCCGACGTAGGGCACCAGGGTCAGGTGCATGAACATCGCCCGCTTCGGGCCGAGGTCGGTGTAGAGCTGGCGGATCGACTCGAGGAAGGGCAGCGACTCGATGTCGCCGACGGTGCCGCCGATCTCGGTGAGGACGAAGTCGACCGACTGCGACTCGGCGACGATGAGGATTTTCTGCTTGATCTCGTTGGTGATGTGCGGGATCACCTGGACGGTGGCGCCGAGGTAGTCGCCACGGCGCTCGCGCCGGATCACCGAGTTGTAGATGGAGCCGGCGGTCACGTTGGAAGAGCGCGAGGTGTTCTCGTCGGTGAAGCGCTCGTAGTGACCGAGGTCGAGGTCGGCCTCGGCGCCGTCCTCGGTGACGAAGACCTCGCCGTGCTGGAACGGGCTCATCGTCCCCGGGTCGACGTTGATGTACGGGTCGAACTTCTGCAACTGGACCCGGAAGCCGCGGGAAACGAGAAGGCGGCCGATCGAGGCGGCGGCGATCCCCTTTCCGAGAGCCGAAACCACCCCGCCGGTGACGAAAATGAACTTCGTGTCGCCTTTGTTAGCTGGACTCATGCTCTGCCGAGCGAGTCTAGCCAGCGCAGTGGCGGAACCGAGTCGACGGTCGCCGAAATAGACCGCAACTCCCCGTAAATAGTCAGCGCCACGAGGAGCGCCAGGGCGATCAGGCGCCCGTCCCCGCCCAGAGTGGTCAGCAGCCAGACCCCGGCGACGGCGCCGATCAGGTTGGAGCCGGTGTCGCCAAGCATCGCCCGCTCACGCAGGGTCAGCCAAGCGCCGACCAGAACCGGCCCGGCGAAGATCCCCAGCAGCTCGATCGGCGCCAGGGTCCAGAGGCCGAGGCAGAGACCAATGCCAAGCAGGGCCAGCGCCTTCTCCGCCCGCCCCGGCCGCAGGTCGAGCAGGTTGAAAGCGTTGGTGGCGAGCAGCAGCAGGGCGATGTCGGCGAGGTAGCGCCAGGACTCGAGCCCGCGCCCGGAGACCACGTAGGCAGCCAGCGCCAGCGCCCCGATCGCCTTGATCGCCCCGGTCGAGAGCCGCCCCTCGCGCAGCGCCCGCGCATGGCCGCGCCAGCCGCGCGGGGTCCCGCTCGCCTCGCCGCGCCCGAGCGCGTCGTCGAGGAAGCCGAGGAAGACGACGCCGAGCAGGTAGGGAATCCAGCGGCGCAGCTCGGGATCGAGCAGGTCGAGGTCGGCACGGTCGTTGAGGACCGCCAGCGGCGCCAGCGCGACCAGCGCCACCGTCGCCAGCACCGCCCCGAGCGGGAAGGCGAGCAGGGCACCGCGGTAGTTCTCCCGCACCAGGCCGGCGTCGCGCAGGCCACGCGCCCCGGCCGGAAGCAGCGGGATCGCCAGCGCAATCGCCAGCGGGAAGCCGACCCAGTACACGCCGCGCTCAGCGACCCGGCGCCAGCAGGTCGGGCAGGAGGCGATCGGCACTGCCCTTGACGCCGAAGCTGCCCTCGGCGCCGAGCATCGCGAAGACCATCGCCACCTGCCCCGCCGTCGCCTCGATGTCGTCGACGCTGGAGAGGTCGTTGCTCTGGAAGAAGGAGATCGACGAGGGCTCCGTAGTCGAGCTCTCGATCCCCACCGTGGGCGCCCGCGTCGCGGTGATCCCGCTCATCAGGCCGCTCTCCAGCGTGCCCGCGGTCGTCTTCTGAACCGGGCCCATGTCGTCCGGCTGGTTGCGGACGACGATGACGCCGTCGAGGGCGCCGAAGCTGCCGCTGGCACGCGAGAAGAGATGCCCGCGGACGACTCCGGGCAGAGTGCCGCCGCGGACCAACTGGCGCCCGACGCCGACGCCGAGCGCGGTCAGCATGTCGGAGTTGCGGCGGATGTCGGCGAAGCGGGTCTTGTCGAGGTCGCCGGAGAGACCGTTGAGGTCGATCGGCTCACGCACGACCCCGACCCCGACCAGCTGCGCCCCGGTCGGCTCCAGGGCTTCCTCGACCGCGGCGGTGTCCTCGCTCGGCAGGCCGCCGAGGGCGAGGATCGCGATCCGTTTGCCCTCCAACCGGTCGCGCACCAGCGCCGGGTAGACGTGTTCGGCGAACTCGTTCGAGCGGCCCAGCTCGCCGTTCAGCTCGTCGGTCTTGGAGCGGGCGTCCTGGAGGTTGTTTACGAGGCTGGCCTCGAGGTTCTTGCGGGTACTGGTCAGCGCGTCGCCGCCGAACTCGGCGCCGATCAAGATGCCGATCGCGAGGGCGAGGAAGACCGCGATCAGCGAGGTAGCGTGGTAGCGAGCGCTGTAACCCATGCCGGTGAGAGGCTAGTGGCACATTGACTGCGCGCGCGGCCAAGATCGTTCTCTACGCAATCCCGATGTCCCACCCCGCCTATGCGGCGCAGTTGATGCTTGCGCAGAAGAGGCTCAATCACCGTGTCCGGCAGCTGCCGGCCGGCCTTCACCCGCTGCTGCTGCGGATGTTTGGATTCGAAGGCTCGACGGTGCCGGCGATCGCCGTCGAGGGCCGTCGAGCCCAGGGATCGCTGCAGATCTCGCGGCTGCTCGACGAGATGGCCGGCGATCCACCGCTCTTTCCGGCTGACCCGGCGCACCGGCATCGAGTCGAAGCGGCCGAGCGCTGGGGGGAGGACGTCTATCAGCCGCTCCCGCGCAGGCTCTTCCGCTGGGCCGCAACGGTCGACCTCGGCATGAGGACGCACATCGCGAGAGAGTCGAGGCTGCCCTTGCCGCGCCTTACCGCGCGCGTCTCACGGCCCGCCACCGTCTACTTCGCCCGCTCCGACGGCGCCGACGAGGGAGCGGTTCGGGCTGACCTTGCCGCCCTGCCTGGCCACATCGATCACGTCGACAGGCTGATCGAGGCCAAGGATCTGGACGCAGACCCGCTCAATGCGGCGGACTTCCAGATCGGGATGACCTCACGGATCCTGATGAACTTCCCCCAGCTCCGCGCCATGTTCGGGAGCCGCCCCGCCGCCGAGCACGCGCTCCGCGTCTGCCCCACCTTCGGCAAGGACGCTCCCTTCGAGATCCCTCATTCCTGGCTCGGCGAGCCGGGCCGGCTTAGATCCCCAGCCAGATCCTGATCTTCAGCCAGACCAGGTCGAAGACGTCGCTGAGGGCCGGTGAGCTGACGACGACGATCGTCAGCAGGACCGCGAAGACGATCGCGAACAGCCCGACCGGGGCGAGGCTGGAGCTGGGGTTGTAGAGCCGGCTCACGCCCTTGGCATCGACCAGCTTCTCGCCGATCCGCAAGCGGGTGAGGAAGGTCGAGGACATCCCGGCGCGCTTGCGATCGAGGAACTCGACCAGGTTGAAGTGGGCGCCGACGCTGACGATCAGCGCCGCTCCCTTTTCGTAGGCCATCAGCATCGCCACGTCCTCGCTGGTGCCGGCGGCGGGAACGATCTTGTGCTCCAGGCCCATCCCCAGCAAGCGGTCGCAGCCGGGGGCGCGGCCGTCGGGATAGGCGTGGACGATCAGCTCGGCACCGCAGCGCAGGGCGGCGTCGCCGGCCGAGTCCATGTCGCCGAGGATCACATCCGGCTTCAGGCCCGCTTCGAGGACCCCGTCGGCGCCGCCGTCGACGGCGACGATCACCGGCCGCACGTCACGGATATAGGCCCGCAGCGCTTTCAGGTCGCGGCGGTGCCGGTCGCCGCGGACGACGATGAGGACGTGGCGATCGCGGAAGGAGGCGCGGGTCGGCGGATACTCAACGGTGCCGGTCAGCAGCTCGGCCTCCTGGCGCACGTGGGCGACGGTGTTCTCGGCGAATTCGGCCAATGCCTCGTCGATCCGCTCGCGCTGGAGCTCGAGCTGGCGTTCCAGGTCCACCGCCTCGAGCGCCCGCCCGTGGGCAACTTCGCCGCCGGCAAGGCTGATCGCGCCACCCTCGATCCGCACCTCGTCGCCGTCGTTGAGCAGCTCGAAGAGACCGGCACCGGGGGCGTCGACGAGGCGGATGCCGGCGTGGACCAGCATCAGCGGACCGGCATTGGGGTACTGACCGTCAGAGGACTCCGAGGCGTTCAGCACCGCCACCACCCCGGCTTCGATCAGCTCCTCGGCGGCGATCCGGTCGATGTTGAGGTGGTCGATGACGGCGACGTCACCGGGACGCAGGCGCTTGACCAGGTGCTTGGTCCGCTCGCCAAGGCGCGCGGTCCCTTCAACCGGCCCCCCTGCCTTGGCCCCGTTGCGACGGCTCAGCATTGCGGGGAGACGGCGGCGACTGGCGGTGGCTGCCACCCGTGCAGGTTAGGCCACGACCCCGGCGGGGATCAAGGCCTCAGGCCGCGGCGAGCAGCTCGCGGGCGTGTTGAGTTGCCGCCTCGTCGGCATGCTCGCCGCCGAGCATGCGACGGATCTCCTCGACCACGCCCTCGCGGTCGAGCCGCTGCACCGTGGCGACCGCCTGCTCCCCGGCCACCTCCTTCTCGAGCCGGAAGTGGGTCTGGGCGAGAGAGGCGACCTGGGGCAAGTGGGTGATGCAGAGCACCTGCCTGTCCTTGCCAAGCACCCGCAGCCGCTCACCGACCGCCCGGGCGGTGTTGCCACCGATCCCGGCGTCGATCTCGTCGAAGACGAGGGTGCCGGCGCCGGCCGCGTCGCCGAGACCGCTCAGCGCCAGCATCACCCGCGAGAGCTCACCGCCCGAAGCCGCCTCGCGTAGCGGCGCCGCTTCGATGCCGGGATTGGGAGCGAGCCGCAACTCGACCGTCTCCCGTCCGGCGGCACCGAAGCCGTCGGGGTGCGGCTCCAGAACCACCTCGAGGACGGCTCCCTCCATCGCCAGCTTGGCCAGCTCGGCGGCGACCCGCTGCTCCAGCGGCGCGGCCGCAGCGGCGCGGCCTTCGCTGAGGTGCTCACCGAGCTCGGCACGGCGAGCTTCGGCCTCGGCCAGAACCGCCACGATCGCAGCGCCACGTTCCTCGGCGCCCTCCAGTCGCTCGATCTCCGCCCGGCAGCGCTCGGCGTGTGCCAGCACCGACTCGACGCTGCTGCCGTGCTTGCGCTTCAGCTTGTCCAGCGCTTCCAGGCGCTCCTCGACCGCCAGCAGCCGCCCCGGGTCGGCCTCGATCCCCTCCGCGTAGTCGCGCAGCTCGGCAGCGACGTCGGTTAGCTCGACCCCAAGCGCACCGACCCGCTCGGTCAGCGCGTCGAGGCCGGGGTCGAGGCCGGCCGCTCCTTGCAGCAGTCCTTCTGCCTGAGCCAGTGCCGCGACGGCACCGCCGCCGTCCTCGTCGGCTCCGGCGAGCCCGGCATGAGCGCCCCCGGCGGCTTCCCGCAAACCCTCGGCGTGCCGCAGCCGCTCCCGCTCCCCGACGAGCCCGTCCTCCTCGTCGCCGTCCGGCTCCACCTCCTCGATCTCCGAGAGCTCGTAGCGATAGAGATCGAGGTCTCGCTCCCGAGACCCCTCCCGCTCCCGCAGCTCCACCAGCTCGGCGGCAAGCCGCCCACACTCGCGATGGGCTTCCCGGTAGTCCTCGCGCAGAGCCAGATGCTCGGTCCCGGCGAACCCGTCCAGCACCTCCATCTGCGCCGAGGCGATCGTCAGCTTGCGGTGCTCGTGCTGCCCATAGAAAGCGAGCAGCCGCCCGCCCAAGAGCTTGAGATCCGCTGCCGTAGCCGCCCGCCCGGCGACGAAGGCACTCGTCCGTCCGCTCGCAGACACACGCCGCCCTAACACCACCTCCTCGGCGCCCGCAGGCAGACGCTCCGCCAACTCGCCGAGCTCTGGCTCATCCATCAGCTTCGGCGGCAGATCGAAGACCCCCTCGACCCAAGCCTCCTCCGCCCCGGGCCGCACGACGTTGGCTTTCGCCTTCCCCCCCATCAGCAAATCGAGCGAGTGGGCAAGCACCGTCTTCCCCGCCCCGGTCTCACCGGTGATCGCGTTGAGACCAGGCCCCAACCGCAGTTCCGCCCTGTCCAGCAGCAGCAGGTTCTCGATTCGCAGCTCACGCAGCACAAGCTCTGTGTAGCAACGGAAGCGGACCGACCTGTCCAGAAAGTGCGCTCGTTGCGAGCGTGGTAGAGCTTTTGGTCGTTATGCGGCTGAAATGACTACCGCAGTCTGCTGCCGGCCGCAGCCGCACCGTCGGTGGGCTGGACGAAGTCCTTGGGCCGCATCAGCAGAAACCCGAGGACCGCACCGAGGAACGAGAGGCCCGCGGCGATCAGGATGATCTCGTTGAAGCCGCTGACGAAGGCGATTCCGGCCGCGTGGGCGTATTCGGCGTGGGAGCCCGGAGGCGCCACCTTGGCCGCCGCCACAGAACCGCCCGAAGCGACTACTTCGCCGAGGCCATGAGCGTTCGGCAACAGCTCGGTCAGCTTCGAGTCGACCCGCGACTGGAAGATCGCCCCGAGAGCGGCGACGCCGGTGGCGATCCCGACCTGGCGGAAGGTCGTGTTGATCCCCGATCCCATGCCGGATTTCTCCACCGGCACCACCGCGATCGCCGCCTGGCCGATGCCGGGGTTGGTGATCCCGATGCCGACGCCGGCAATCAGAAAGCCGACGAGCAATGAGGTCCAGTCGGAGTCGGCGGAGACGCCGTGCATCAGCAGCAGGCCGACCCCGACCAGCGACAAACCGACCCCGAGCAGGACTCGGATCGGGATTTTGTGCGAGAGCGAGCCGGCGATCGGCGAGGCGATGAAAGAGAGGACGGTCAGCGGCAGGAAACGCAGCCCTGCCTCCAGCGGCGAGAAGCCGAGCACCCCCTGCATGTAAATCGTCAGGTAGAGGAACATCGCGAACATCCCCGCCGAGAGCCCGAAGGCGACGGCGGAGACGCCGTTGAAAGCGGGCTTTCGGAACAGCCTGAGGTCGAGCATTGGATGCTTGCTGCGCGCCTCGATCGCAATGAAGGCCGCCAGCAGCACCAGGGCCCCACCCAGGCAGGCGACGATCAGGGCGCTCCCCCACCCCTCGGGGTTGCCGCGGATCAGGCCGAAGATCAGCAAGAACAGGGCCAGCGAGAAGGTGACGACGCCGGGGAAGTCGACCCGCTCGGCGTCCGGGGAGACGACGTTGGCGATCTTGCGCTCGGTGAGGAAGATCGCCACCAGGCCGATCGGGATGTTGACGAAGAAGATCCACTCCCAACCGAGGTGCTCGGTGATGACGCCGCCGACCAGCGGCCCAATCGCGACAGCGCCGCCGACCGTCGCTCCCCAGACACCGAACGCGGTCGCCCGGTCCTTGCCGTGGAACTCCTGGCCGATCAGCGCCAGCGAAGTGGCGAACATGCCAGCACCGCCGATCCCCTGCAGGCCGCGAGCCAGGTTCAGCAGGGTCGGATCGCCGGCTATCCCGCAGAGGAACGAGGAGAAGGTGAAGAGCGCGAAGCCGATCGTGAAGATGCGGCGACGACCGAGACGGTCCCCCAGCGAGCCGGCGGTGAGCAGGAAGGCGGCAAGGGTCAGCGCGTAGGCGTCGACCACCCACTGCAGGCTGGAGAGGCTGGCGTCGAGTTCACGCTGGATGTCCGGCAGGGCGACGTTGACGACCGTGATGTCGAGCAGCAACATGAACGTCGCGGTCGAGATCAGGACCAAAGTCCACCACTTTCGCTCCATGCGGGCCAGCCTAGAGAACAGGATTACTCGGCTGAGGCCGTCAGGCCAAGCAGATCAAGGACGCAGGGAGCGAAGCGTGCTCCGCACGCGAGCGACCGAGGACGCCGAGATGCGCCGGTCTGCCGGCCTCAGACGGCTAGGTGGCCGAACTTCTCGCGGATGCGCTGATAGAAACTTGCCCCCGGCAGCTGGGCAAGGCAGCTGACCGAGTCGGCAAAGCCGACGTCGAGCGCGGCGCCGGGCGCCAGCTCGCCCGCGAAGCCACCGTCAACCGCGACATCGACCGGCTCGCGACCGGCCGCGTTGCCGACATGCAGGACGTCAGTGGGGGCGACGACGAGAGCGCGAGCGGTGAGCGAGTGCGGGGAGATATAGCTGACCGCGTAGCCCTTTACGCCCCAGGCAAGGATTGGGCCTTGGTTGGCGAGGTTGTATCCGGTCGACCCGACGGGGGTCGCAGCCACCAGGCCGTCGCAGCGGACATGGCCGACCTCGCGCCCAGCGATCTTGTAGCTCAACTCGGCGACCCGATCGTGCGGCCGCCGCGAGAAGGTGATGTCGTTGAGGCCGACCCGCCGCTCACCGCCGATCTCAATCTCCAACCCCGGCAGCTCGATCGTCTCGATCTCTCCGGCGAAGGCGCGGCGGATCCCCTCCTTCGCCTCGTCGCGCTCGACCGCCGCGAGGAAGCCGACGGTGCCGAAGTTGACCCCGAAGACGGGCACACCGGTGCGAGCGAAGCGGCGCAGAGCGTGCAGGATCGAGCCGTCGCCCCCCAACACCAGGCAGAGGTCGGGCAGCGACAGGTCCTCGCTGACGATCTCGAGCCCCTCGGCAGCGGTGCCATGCTTCGCCATCTCGTCCTCTGTCGCGACCAGGTGCCAGCCGGCCTCACTGGCCAGCTCGACCGCAACCGCGGCCGCCTCGGTCGCGGCGGGCGGGTGCGAGTGGGTGATCAGGGCCGCGGTGCTCACGCTTCCGGCTCCGCGACGAGAATCGCCGCCTCGAGGTCGTTGATCGCCTCGCCCTCTCCCCCGCCGCAGTGGACGAAGGTCTCGCGGTTGCCCTTCGGCCCCGGCAGCTGCGAGGAAGCGAAGCCGCGCACCGGCAGCCCGATCTCACGGGCCCCGAGGGCGACGGAGAGGATCGCCTCGCGGCGGTCGGTGGCGTCGCGGACGACGCCGCGACCGACCCGCTCGCGGCCCAGCTCGAACTGCGGCTTGACCATCGCCAGCACCTCGCCGCCGGGTGCCAGGCATCGCGCCACCGCCGGCAGCACCTTGAGCAGGGAGATGAAGGAGACGTCGACGGTCGCCAGGGCCGCCGGGAAAGGCAGGTCGGCCGGCTCCATCGCCCGGGCGTTGAGACGCTCGATCACGGTCACGCGGGGATCCTCGCGCAGCCGCAGGTCAAGCTGGCCGTAGGCGACGTCGACCGCGGCGACATGGACAGCCCCGCGCTGCAGCAGGCAGTCGGTGAAGCCCCCGGTCGAGGCGCCGACGTCGAGGCAGTCGCGACCGCTGACGTCGATGCCCAGCGCCTCCAAGGCGTTGTCGAGCTTGATGCCGCCGCGGGAGACGAACCGCGGGCCGGGATCCACCACCAGTTGGGCCTCCGGCTCGACCAGCTGGCTCGGGCGCAGCGCCACGGGACCGTCTGCACCGACCCGCACCGCCCCCGCCCTGACCGCTCCGGCCGCAGCCGTCCGGGACGGGAACAGCCCCTGCTGCGCCAATACCGCGTCTATCCGGGCCTTTTTCACCGCTCGAACCGTACAGCGGCGACCCTCTTTTGGCCGTTTATCCGAGCCTTAGGTGCGTATGCAACGATTTTTTTGCCTTTTTCGACCGGTTATGAGGTTCAATCCGGTCTGTCGCTGGGTAACGGCAGGGGCAAGAGGAGGGGCCGCCTACTCCTAAATACGGGGTTTCCAGGGCCTCTGTGATCCGAATCACACACAAAGCGCACGTATGTTCGTACGCTGTTCAAGGATTCAAGTGAGGTTGTCGATGCAGAGCAAAACTAAAAACTTCCTGGTCGGGTCCTGCGCCGTTTTCATGGCCCCCGTTGCTTCCCACAACGGGCGCCCGCGGCACACCGGGGCCCACCTACCTCCCACGGATCCACATATATAGAGATACATATCTCTCCTCCCTGTAGTAACCCCAGAAACGCCCCGCTTACCCGGCGGGGCGTTTTCTGTGGTGGCGCGCTTGCTGGTGCAAATCTTGCTAAGGACAGTTTTTTCACTCAGTTACCGCAGAGTGGCCTACGATGCCCGCCTCTTGGCGATTCCGTACTCAGAAGCAGCTGGCATCCAGGTGGCCGAGAGGGACTTCAAACTCGGTCTTAACTGTCGTAATTGGCCCAAGGAGGCCCCCGTGAGCCCGTTGGGCTGGCGCGCCGACCCAGACGGCCGTTGGCTCACGCGGGTGATTGAGAACGACGCCGGCAAAGACGGCGATGGGCCGCTCGCCGACCCGATCGAAGAGTCGATCCTGCGCCTTCCCTCCGCCCCAATCCACGGGCTGCACAGGTTGCACGAGTACCACGTCAACGAAGGCGAGTCGGAGAACTTCCATACCTACCGGGTCCTCTGCCATCCGTGGAAAACGAAGCAGACGCCGGCGCGGCGCATATTCCTCATGCACAACGGGCTTAACGAGACTCAATCGATGGGCCTCTACTACCGCCTTGCCTCCTATCTGATCCACCAGGACGACTCCAGGGGAACTGTCTGCATCCTGAGGCCGTTTCCGGGCCACCTGAACCGATCGCGATTCTCGGGCTTTGCCGAGACACCGCTTGACCACTACCTGTGGGACGGCTCGCACCTGTTCCATCCTGGCCAAGCATATGCGGCAAGCCTGGCAGACCCTGTACACAGCTTCCGAGAGCGCCGTGAACGAGCTGCACGACGACCAGAAGAACGCGACCGCTCTCAGACCGCCGCCACCGCGGGAATCGTTCGACCAGACCATCTCCTCGTTGCGTCAGCTACTCGGCCTCGAGAAGAAGCTCGGCGGCGAGCTCGACCCGAACGACGGGCCGGAGCCCGACGTACACGTCCTCGGCTACAGCCTTGGCGGATTCATGGCGCAGTCGGTGTTCATGTCCTGGCCCTTCCTGATCGGCTCCTGCTCGACGCTGCTCTCCGGCGGCGCTTTGCGAGAGCTAGCGCCGACGGCCTTCGCCGACCCCGAGGAGTGGCAGACTGTCCTGCACTCGCTTCGCTACGAGCTCGACGACGCGATGTTGAGAGGTCGCTACCAGTTCGAGAGCCAGCGGGATGGAAGGATCGAGCAGGGACAGGTCTCGGGCATCGAATTCGACTTGTTTCTCTTCCTCAAGAGCACGTTCTACGAGGTCTTCCAGCAGGAGTACCGAGGCAGCTTCCAGACCCGCCTCGCCTCATTCCGGCGCAGAATGCTCTTCGTCGTCGGCGGCAACGACCCGATCGTCCGCCCGCAGAGCGTCCTCGACTCCGGACCGCCCGACGGGATCAACATGCTCACTGTCGGCGGCATGGGGCACTTCCTCGAAGGAAGGTCGCGCGATGAGGAAGAGGAGCAGCAGCGCTCCTTCTGGTTGCCGCAGATAGGCGAGCTGGTCGACACCCTCGCGAACGAGGCGGCAGAGAAGCTGCGGGAGAATCGCAGCGAGAATTGGCTCGACGCTGACTGGAGCCTGCCCACACGGCCCCCAAGCGAGTCAGGACCCCTGAACGCGGCCGAGCGGATGGCCGTCGATGGAAACGGTGCCCTGCCCGCAAGCCTCTTCCAACGCTGCCTCGACGACCTCCTGATCAGGGCGAGCACCCGCTCCGGGATCCTCTTCATCCTCCGCAACGAGGTGCCTACGGTCCTCCTCGACGACGGCGCAATCCAGCAGCTCGCCGCCGGCCTCCACCACGATGACGCCGGCATCACCGACTACATCGAAGGACTGCGGAGGCGCCGCGATCTGATCCTCGCCAACCCCGACCGGGTATCCCTGATCCTCCCCTGGAACGCCCGCACCATCACCGAACAGATGGACGCCCATCCAGGCCACCCAAGCCAATCCGAGGGCGCGGGAGGGCAGATCCCGAAACGGATCCAGCCAAGCGACGTCTGGAAGCGCTTTTCCGAGCGCTGCGAGCAAGTCGTGAAGGAGTCACCGTATGCGGTGCGAGTCTGCGACGGGCGTCGCGGCGTCGGCGAGCTGAGCGGATTGCCCGAGTTGGACACCGCGGCCCTGGCGTCCGCCGCGCGCAAAAGACTGCGGGTGAGCGACGACGAAAGCCACCCGGTGACGCCGTCGCTGCCAGATTGCTGGGTGTGGATGTCGCGCAAGTTCCTCGACCTCAAGCGAGACAAGAAGCTCACGGTGGAGGTCGGGCGGAAGCGCCTGTGCGAGGTCGTCTCCCAGAAGTACGGGGACGAAGATGCGCTCAGCAAACGCCTGCAAAAGGACCAACTGCGCATCGTCACCGTCTCCCGCTCCCGCTACAACCCCCGCTTCCGCGGGCGCCTCGTGGTCGACCCCCGCGTGGCCAAGACCTTGCTGTTGCACATCTCCCTCTGCATCGCCGTCTCCGTTCCCTTTGACAACTACGACCTGGACAGGCAGACCCTCCGGGCGCTCTCCCCCCTGTAGTAAGCCCCGATTACCCGTCGGGGCGTTTTCTGCTTCCTGCTCGCCTACGGGATCTTCCTCACCCTCGCCGTCGCCGCGATTCGCGATCTCGCCAGGGAGCGGGGCCGGCGCCGCCTTGCCCCTACTGGCGACGATCTTCTGCGCAGCGGTGGCCAGGCGACTCAGCCCAGCGGCAGCTGAGTCACACCGCTCTCGAGCTCGAGCAGGGCGCGCTTGCGATCGAGGCCGCCGCCGTAGCCGGTGAGGCTGCCGTCGGCACCCAGCACCCGATGACAGGGGATGACGATCGGGACGGGCGTGCGGCCGATCTCCGTGCCCACCGCCCGGACACGCTTGTAGGGCTCGAGGTCGTTAGGGAACACCGAGCCGTCCAGGTCTTCGGTCACCTCTCCGTAGCTGACCGTCTCCCCGTACGGAATCTCGCGCAGCCGTGCCCATACCTGTCGCTGCAGCGGCGTGCCGGTCAGGGCGAGGGCCAGGTCGAAGCTATGTCTCTCCCCCGCGAAGTAATCGTCCAGTTGGGCGACGACGGTCTCGAGCGGGCGCCGGACAGCCTCGTCGAGGCGTGGCTCCTCCTCCGGGAAGCGCAGTCGCCGCAGGGCGCCATCGGCCCCCGCCACGATCGTCAACGGCCCCAGCGGGCTCTCGTAGATCGTCCAGTGATTGCCGTCGCCCATATCCATAGAACGTTGCGGGTCCGAAAACGTGAGGTAATCGTCGCATCCTCCCCGGCGACGTCGCGAGGGCGACCGGGTGGCTAGGCTGCCGCTGCATGGACGACCTCCTCGCCAACAACGAGGCGTTCGCGGCGTCACTGCCGGAGCGCCACCTCGATGTCCATCCCAGCCGCCGGCTGGCGATCGTCACCTGCATGGACTCGCGGCTGGACGTCTTCGCGGCGCTGGGGCTAATGGACGGCGAGGCGCACGTGCTGCGCAACGCCGGCGGCGTCATCACCGACGACGTAATCCGCTCGCTGGCGGTCTCTCAGCGGCGCCTCGGCACCCGCGAAGTGATGCTGATCCACCACAGCGACTGCGGCATGCAGAAGGTCACCGACGACGGTTTCAGGGCCGAGCTGCTGGAGGCAACCGGGGTCGCGCCGGCCTTCGCGATCGAGTCCTTCGCCGACCTCGACGCCGACGTGCGGCAGTCGATCCTGCGCGTCCGCCGCTCCGCCTTCCTCCCCCACCGCGACGCGGTCCGCGGCTTCATCTACGACGTCGACACCCACCGGCTACGTGAGGTCAACGTCGATAAAGACACCTGAGCCCCGCGTCTTCGTCGCCATCCTCGTCGGCGTCTGCATCCTCAGCTCGGCAATCGGGCCGGCATCGCCCTGATCGCCGAGACCGGCCCGGCGGGGACGCCAGGAAGGCGTGGACCGGCGGGCCCAGAAGGACCCGAAGGCCCGTCCGGCGCGGCCGAGATCGGACAGCTCGAAGCTGGCGCGCCTCGCGACCCGCCGCCATCAAGCGTCGGAATCGCGAGAGATCCGCTTCCCCCCTTGCGGATCCACACATATAGAGATACGCATCTCTCCTCCCTGTGGTGATTCCCCAGAAGCGGTCCGGATGGACCTGGCTTCTTCCTTCACCGGAGAGACTCGGGCAGGCTAATCGATAGCGCCGTTTGAATCAATCCTGAAAATCGATTAGGCGGAAAATCGACTTGACTTCGCCGAAACGACGGCCCGCGCTAGCCGAGGGCGGGCTGCGGCGAACGCAGCGCCGAGAGCACCCGCTCCGCCACCGACTCGCCAGTGAGGCCGACCTCGCCGCGCAGCAGCGCCGGCTTGCCATGGGTGACATAGCGATCGGGGAGGCCGATCCGCAGCACCCGGCCGCGATCGCCAGGGCCCTCGGCGAAGGCATCCTCGAGGTGCTCGAGCACCGCCGCGCCGAAGCCGCCGGGCAGGACGTTCTCCTCGATCGTCACCACCAGGTCGTGCTCCGCCGCCAGTCGCTCGACCAACTCGCCGTCAAGTGGCTTGGCGAAACGGGCGTCGGCGACCGTCGGATTCAGGTCGTGCGCCGCAAGCAGCTCAGCGGCCTCGAGCGCCACGGAGACGCCGTAGCCATAGCCGAGCAAGGCCACCCTTTCCCCCTCGGCCAGGACCTCGCCGCGGCCGATCGGGATCGCCTTCGGCTTGGCCGGCACGGTCACGCCCTCGCCGGCCCCGCGCGGGTAGCGCAACGCCGCCGGACCGTCGTGGTCGATCGCCGTGCGCAGCATGTGGACCAGCATCGCCTCGTCCCGCGGGGCCATCACGACCACGTTGGGGATTGGGCGGAAGTAGGAGATGTCGAAAACACCGTGGTGGGTCGGGCCGTCATCGCCGACCAGGCCGGCCCGGTCCATCGCGAAGGTGACGTCGAGCTCCTGCAGGCAGACGTCGTGGATGATCTGGTCGAAGGCGCGCTGGAGGAAGGTCGAGTAGATCGCGCAGACCGGTTTTGCTCCCTGCAGGGCAAGGCCCGAAGCCAGCAGCACCGCGTTCTGCTCGGCGATGCCGACGTCGTAGTACTGCTCCGGGACCTCGTCGGCGAGCTTCTGCAATCCGGTCCCCCCCGCCATCGCCGCGGTGATCCCGATCACCCGCTCGTCGCGCTCCGCCTCGGCGACGAGCGCGTCGGCGAAGACCTGCGTGTACTGCGGCGGCGCTCCAGCAGCTGGCGGCTTCTCCAGCATCTCCGGGGCGATCGACCGGGGTGCGTCGGTTTCCTGCACCGGCACCGGCTTCTTCGACGCGGGCTTGCCGTTGACGATCGAGTTGGGCTTGGCCGCATGCCATTTCTCCATCGACTCCAGGCCGCCCTCTTCCGCCGGGGCGAAGCCCTTGCCCTTGACCGTATGGACATGGACGACGACCGGCCGGTCGGCCTCGAAGGCCTCGCTCAGTGCCTCACGCAGGGCCGGAACGTCGTGGCCGTCGATCACGCCCATGTAGGCGAGATCGAGCTCCTCGAAGAACAGCCCCGGGGCCCAGTAGGCCTTCATCGCCAGCTTGATCTCCGGGCCAAGGCGCTCGAGCCGGCGGCCGAGACCGAGGGGCAGTTTCGTCAGCCGGTCTTCGACACCCTCACGGGCGTGGAAGAGGCGCGGGTTGAGGCGGATCCGGTTGAAGTAGCGGGAGAGGGCGCCGACGTTGGGCGAGATCGACATGCCGTTGTCGTTGAGGACGATCACCATCGGCGTCTGTAGGCCGCCGGCCGCGTGCATGGCCTCGTAGGCGACGCCACCGGTCAGCGCGCCGTCGCCGATCACCGCCGCAACCTTGCCGTCCTCGCCGATGCCCTTGCGCATTGCCTCCTTCAACCCGACCGCGTAGCCGATCGAGGTCGAGGCGTGGCCGGCACCCATGATGTCGTGCTCAGACTCGGGGATCGAGCAGAAGGGCGCCAGGCCCTCGTACTGGCGGATCGTCGGCAGTTGCTCGCGACGGCCGGTGAGGACCTTATGCGGATAAGACTGATGGCCGACGTCCCAGAGGATCTTGTCGCGGGGCGAGTCGAGCAGGCTGTGCAAAGCGACGGTGAGCTCGCAAGTGCCGAGGTTGGCGCCGAAGTGCCCGCCGATCTCGCCGATCGTGTCGATGATGTAGGTGCGCATCTCCTGCGCCACCTGCTGCAGCTGCTGGTCGTCGAGCCCGTGCAGGTCGGCCGGGCCGTCGATCCCGTTCAGCAGCGTCTTGTTTTTGTCTTGCTCGTCGCCCTGGGTGGAAGGCTTATCGCTCATTCATTCCTCGTGAAGATGTAGTCGGCTACCCGCCTCAGGTCGCCGGTCTCACCGGCCGCTGCGGCCAGCGCTTGGGTGGCTTTCTCGTGGGACTCTGTGGCAAGCTCACGGGCCCGATCGAGCCCAAAGAGGCTGACGTAGGTGAGTTTGTCATGTCGCTCGTCGCTTCCCTGTGGCTTGCCGAGACGCTCGTCGCTCTCGGTTACATCGAGAATGTCGTCGACGATCTGGAACAGCACCCCCAGCTCGTCGGCGAACCGCCGATACGGGATTCTCTCAGGTTCTGCGACCCCTTCCAACGTAAGCACAACACTTACGGCAGCGGCGATCAGGCGTCCGGTCTTCAGCTCGTGCAGTCCGCGCAGTCCATCGGCGTCGGTCTCGAGGCCGATGACGTCGATGTACTGGCCACCGACCATGCCGTCGACCCCGGTCGCGGTAGCCATTTCCCGCAGCGCCGCCAGCACCCGCACCGGCTCGCCCGGCTGCTCACAGAAGAGCCGCATGGCCTCGGCGAAGAGGCCATCGCCGGCGAGGATCGCCACGTCCTCGCCGTACTTGACGTGCGAGGTCGGCAGGCCGCGGCGCAGCTCATCGTCGTCCATCGCCGGCAGGTCGTCGTGGATCAGCGAGTAGGTATGGATCAGCTCGATCGCGCAGGCGACCGGCAGAAAGCGCTCAGGCTCGGCACCGACAGCGCGGGCGGTGGCGAGGCAGAGCACCGGCCGCACCCGCTTGCCGCCGGCCAGCAGCGAGTAGCGCATCGCCTCGTCGAGGCCCGTGGTGGCAGGGGCCCGTGAGAACCGCATCTCTGCGAGCGCCGAGTCAACGGCTTCGCGCAGGTCGTCCGGGTAGCTCAAGACTGCTGCTGCTCGCGTGCCTGGCGGTTTGCCTCCTCGACCGCCTCGGCGGAGAGGTCGGAGGCCTCGGCCGCCAGCTCGGCGGCGCGCTCGTCGCCGGTCTCCTCGCTGCCAAGCTCCTGGCCGATCCGGCGCAACCGCTCGGCGATCTCGCGCAGCCGTTCGCTCATTTGGCCGCTGCTCGTGCGCGCGCGATCGCGCCGAGGATCCCGTTGATGAATTTCGGCGCATCGGCGCCGCAGTACTCCTTGGCGATTTCGATCGCCTCGTCGATCGCCACCTCGACCGGCACCTCGCCCTCCTCGATCTCGTACAGCGCCACCCGCATCACGTTGAGATCCAGCGGCGCGATCCGGTCGACCGTCCAGCCCTTGGCGTAGGCGGCAATCGTCTCGTCCAGCTCTTCGCGATGCCTGTCGACACCCTCGGCGAGCTCGCGGGTGAGCGGGCGCGAATCGGCGATCAACTCCTCCAGGGGGCGCCCGGTCACATCCCGCTGGTAGGAGGCGAAGACGGCATCGCGGCGTTGCTCGGACCTGCGCATCGGCTCATTCTCGCGCTTTTGGGCGGCGGCGCAGGACGCGGCGGCTGGGAGCGCGAACCCGGCTAGGCGCGGGAGACGTACTCGCCCTTGCGGGTGTCGACGCGGATGACCTCGCCCTCCTCGATGAAGAGCGGAACCTGGACAACCACACCCGACTCCAGCGTCGCCGGCTTGTTGCCGCCGCCGGAGGCGGTGTCGCCCTTTAGGCCCGGATCGGTCTGGGTGACCTTCATGTCGATCGCGCTCGGCACCTCGACGTCGCTGGGCTGATCGTCGACGAAGAACACCTCGACCTCGGCGTTGGGAAGCACCCACTGCATCGAGTCGCCAAGGGCGTCAAGGGGGATCTCGATCTGGTCGTAGTCGCGGCTGTCCATGAAGACCGCGGCGCTGCCGGAGTCGTAGAGGTACTGCATCTTGCGCGACTCCGTCCGCACCGGCCGGAACTTCTCGCCGGCCCGGAAGGTTTTGTCCTGGACCGTCCCGTCCTCGATCTTGCGCAGCTTCGTCCTCACGAAGGCCCCGCCCTTGCCGGGCTTGACGTGCTGGAACTCGATGATCTTGAAGATCTTGCCGTCGATCTCGATGTGCGAGCCGTTCTTGAACTGATTCGTTGAGACTGACATATGGCTGAAAGCTATCTCACGCTTCGCCAGGCCACGGCGTTGTGTTGACGATGGGCCGCGAAGACACCCGCTTCGACTCCGGTGGCGATGCCTGCGCCGCCTGGCTCTACCGACCCACGGGCGAGACAGGGACGACGCCGATCGTCGTCATGGCACACGGCCTGACCGGGACCCGGCGCGACGGGCTGGGACCCTTCGCAGAGCGGTTCGCGGCGGCGGGGTTGGCGGCCCTGGTCTTCGACCACCGGGGCTTCGGCGACAGCGGCGGCGAGCCGGACCTGTTCGAGCCGCGGCGGCAACGCCAGGACTGGCGGGCAGCGATCGCCTTCGCGCGCTCGCTGCCGGAGATCGATCCGGAGCGGGTCGCCACCTTCGGTTCTTCGATGGGCGGCGGCAACGCACTGGCGGCGGCGGGCGCCGATCCGCGCATCGCGGCGGCGATCAGCCAGGTCCCCTTCCTCGACATCGTCACCCAGTCCCACCGCTCGCCTCCACGAGTGACGGCACGGATGTTGCTGGCAGCGGCAACGGACCGTCATCTGCCGGCCGTCGGCCAGCCCGACGAAGCGGCGCCGATCAATGCTCCTGCCGCCGAGGCTGGCTGGCGACACGTGGTCGCGAGCGGCGAGGACTCACGCTGGCGCAACCGGGTCTCCAGCCGCTGGTTGCTCGGCCGCCCCTTCCGCCCGGCTCGTCACGCCGCTGCACTGCACTGCCCCTGGCTCGTCTGCGTCGGCGAGGCCGACCGGGTCGCCCGTCCGGGCCCGGCGATCGCCGCTGCCCGCCGGGCGCCGCTCGGAGAGCTGCGCACCTACCCCGGCGTCGACCACTTCGACATCTACGACGGTCCCGGGCACGAGGCGGTCGTCGCCGACCAGCTCGACTTCCTCAGCCGTCACCTGCTTCAGCGCCCGTCTTAGTGGTGAGGGCGGCGGCGCTGCCGCCGGAGAGGACGCGGCGGACGAGGCTCGGGGCGACGATGCGGAGGACCGCGGCGAGGGCGTAGGGGCGCGGCACGTAACGCTCGGCCTTGCCGCCGGGGCCGGCCTCGACGATCGCCTCGGCGACCTTCTCGGGCTTGGAGACGATCCGGCGGGTAAGCGCTTTCTGGCGCAGCTCGGTGGCCGGAAAGCCCTCGGTGGCGACGAAGCCGGGTAGGACCATGCCGACATGGACGCCGTAGGGGCGCTCCTCGGCGTAGAGCGCGTCGGTCCAGCCGATCAGGGCGAACTTGCCGGCCGAGTAGGCGCCGGTGCCCGCTCGGGCGACGCGGCCGGCGGTGCTGGCGACGTTGACGATCGCGCTCGGCGCCGAGGAGCGCAACAGCGGCAGCAGCGCCTCGGTGAGGCGGACGACGGCGTCGAAGTTGAGCTCCATGTGGCGGGCGACGTTGGCGTGGCCGGCCTCGGCGAAGTTGCCGCGCCAGGAGGCGCCGGCGTTGTTGACGAGGAGGTCGAGGCGATCGTGGTGCTCGGCGACGTGGGCGCGGACGCGCTCGGGGGAATCGGCGGCGGTCAGGTCAGCGGCGACGAAGGTCGCCCTGCAAGGCAGAGACTCGGCAAGCGCCCGCAGTCTCTCCTCGCGGCGGGCGACCAGGACCAGCTCGGCGCCGGGCTCGCGGGCGAGCCGCTTCGCGGTCGCCTCGCCGATCCCGCTGGAGGCTCCGGTGACGATGGCGACGCTCATCGCGCAACCGTATTCGACCGCGCCAGTGAAAAGATTGACATCGTGACCCCCTCCTCCGCACCGCGCAGCTCCCGGATCAGCGCGACGATGCGGGAGGGCGAGCGGGTGCGGCCGCTGGAGCTGTTCTTCGACCTCGTCTTCGTCCTCGCTCTGACCCAGTGCACGGCGCTGATGTCCGATCACCCCACCTGGTCGGGACTGGGTCAGGGACTGCTGGTGCTCGGCGTGCTCTGGTGGGCGTGGGTCGGCTACGCCTGGCTGACCAGCGTCATCGACCCCGAGGAGGGCGCGGTGCGGCTGGTCATCTTCGCCGCGATGGCGGCCCTGCTGATCGTCTCGCTCTGCGCCCCCGAGGCATTCGACAGCCTCGCCCTCACCTTCGCCCTCGCCCTCGGCGTCGTCCGCGTCGCCCACATCGCCCTCTTCATGCTGGCCAGCCCCGACGACGACGCCCTGCGTCACTCGGTGCTCGGCCTCGCCGCCAGCACCGCGGTTGCGGTCGGGCTCCTGGTCGCCGCCTCATTCCTCGACGGATTCGCCCAGGGGGCGCTCTGGGCGCTGGCGATCTTCCTCGACATGGCCGGGCCCTACTTCTTCGGCTCCGAGGGCTGGAAACTCGTCCCCGGCCACTTCGCCGAGCGCCACGGCTTGATCGTGATCATCGCCCTCGGCGAGTCGATCGTCGCGATCGGGCTCGGTGTCAACGGCGATCTCGGCCTCGGCAGCGGCACCGCCGCCGTGCTCGGCGTCGCCCTCAGTGCCGCGATGTGGTGGATCTACTTCGACGTGGTCGCCCTGGTCTCAGCCCGGCGGCTGGCCGATGCCGAGGAGGGACAAACCCGCAACGAGCTTGCCCGCGACTCCTACTCCTACGTCCACCTCGCCATCGTCGCCGGCATCGTCCTCGGCGCCCTCGGCCTGAAGAAGACGATCGGTCATACCGGCGAGCACCTCCACGACGTCACCGCCTTCGCCCTTCTGGGTGGGGTGGCGATCTATCTCCTGGGGCTGGTGGCCTTCCGCTATCGCCAGGTCCGCACGATCAACCGGCAGCGGCTCGGACTGGCGATAGTGCTCCTGATCCTGGTCCCGGTGGCAACCCAGATCGCGGCCCTGACGAGCCTCGCGATCGTCGTCATCCTGATCTGGGCGATGATCGGCTATGAGCACCGCGGCTATGGCGAGAGGCGGGACGAACTGCGCCACGAAGCGGCCGTTGCGTGAGCCCTCCCAGGCACAAAGCGGACGTGTGTTCGACCCGACATACTCCGCAGCCTTGACCGACACCCCCCGACTACTCGACAGCCTCCTTCGCGCCGGAGCGCCCTCCGGCTACGAGGGTCCCGCCGCCGCGGTCTGGCGTGAGGCGGCCTCATTCGCGGCGCTCTCCAGCGACGCTCTCGGTTCTTCGATCGCCCGCATCGGCGACGCCTCGCCGCTGCTGGCGGTGGTCGGCCACATCGACGAGATCGGCCTGGTCATCACCCACGTCGACGAGAAGGGCTTCCTCTGGTTCGCCCCGATCGGCGGCTGGGACCCGCAGATCCTGGTCGGCCAGCGGGTCGAGGTGCGTGGCCGCAACGGCATCGTCCCCGGCGTCGTCGGCCGCAAGCCGATCCACCTGCTCGAGGCCGACCAGCGCAAGAAGGTTGTCGAGCTGAAAGGACTTCACATCGACGTCGGCGCCGCCGACCGCGAGGAGGCAGAGACGCTGGTCGCCGTCGGCGACCCGGTCGTGATCGCCGCCGAGCCGCAGCCGCTCGCCGGCGCGCGGCTGGTCTCGCGCTCGATGGACAACCGCCTCGGCGCTTACGTGGCGCTGGAGTCGCTGCGCCGCTGCGACGAGCGCGGCGGCCCGGGCGAGGGCTCCTTCGCCGCCGTCGCCGCCGTGCAGGAGGAGATCGGCCTGTTCGGCGCCCGCACCGCCGCCTTCGAGGTCCGGCCCGACATCGCGATCGCCGTCGACGTCACCCACGCCACCGACGCCCCCGGCGTCGACGAGAAGGAGATCGGCAGCCACCCGCTCGGCTCCGGCCCGGCGATCGGCCGCGGCTCCACCCTTTCCCCCAAGGTCTTCGAGCTGCTGGTCGAGACCGCCGAGGCCGAGGGCATCGAGCACTCGGTCAGCGCCAGCGGTCGCGGCACCAGCACCGATGCCGACGTCCTGCAGATCTCCCGGGCGGGAATCCCCACCGGCCTGGTCTCGATCCCGCTCCGCTACATGCACTCGCCGGTCGAGATGGTTGACCTGCGCGACGTCGAGGCGACGGTCGAACTGCTCGCCGCCTTCGCGAGTCGGCTCAAGTCGGATATCGACCTTTCTCGCTGAACGGCTGGGAAATGGCGAGGTCCAGAGGCCGCTAGGCAAGGACGCAGGGAGCCCGAATAGCAGCGCTATTTGGGCGACCGAGGACGCCGCATAGCGGCCTCTGGGGCCGCCATCTTCAGCAGTCGAAGAAGACTTTGTTGCGGCCGCCAGCCTTGGCGGCGTAGAGCGCCGCGTCGGCGCGGGCGACGAGGTCGTCGGTGTCGATCGGGCCGGGATCGGAGACGGCGGCGCCGATGCTGATCGTCACCCGCACCCCGACCGGGCGGCGATCGCGGACCTCTGTGCGCAGACGCTCGGCGATCTTGCCGGCGTCTTCGCGGGTTGCCCCGGGCAGGACGATCAGGATCTCCTCGCCACCCACCCTGTAGATCGAGTCGCCGGAGCGCAGAACCGCGCGCATCGTGTAGGCGACCTCCTGCAGGACGGCGTCGCCGGCGGCGTGGCCGAGCTGGTCGTTGACCCGCTTGAAGTGGTCGATGTCACAGAGCAGCATCGCGTGCGAGAGGCCCTCCTCCGGACGGCACGGCTGTCCCTCGATCTCGGCCAGGCGCTGCTCAAGGGCGTTGCGGTTGAAGAGGCCGGTGAGCGGGTCGAGGGTGGAGCGACGGCGGTGGGCGCGATCGGACTCGGCCAGGGCGCCGGAGAGGATCACGGTGCTGAGGATCAGCGCCGCCACGGCGACCAGCTCCTGGCGCTGGGCGAGCGCCGCGGCAGGGTCGGGCGCGAACACGGCGGCGACGAAGAGCAGCACGATGAAGGCGGTTCCTAGCGCCATCCCGCGCGGTTCGAAGCGGGCGCCGAGGGTCACCGCCGGCAGCGCGAACCAGACCAGGACGGGGCTTGCGGCGCCGCCGGTGACGAGCACCGCGCCGGCGAGCAATAGCGGGGTCAGCGCCCAGGCGGCGGCGATCCAGATCGCCGGGTGGCTGCTGTTGCGCATGAAGTGGTCGGCGACGGCGAAACCGGCAAAGCCGGCGGCCAGCGGCGCGACCCAGAGCCAGCCGGTGTCCGAGCCCCCCAGGGCCAGGGCGGCGAAGAGAATTGCGAAGCAGGCGACCCGGTAGCGGCGTACCCGCAGCTCCATGTCGAGCAGTCGCTCGCGGCGCGTCTCGGTACGGATCGAGACCAGCGTCTCCGGCGAAGGCGAGCTGGCGCCGCCGCTCCAAGCTGCTCCCCAGTCTGTACCGAGAGTCTGCGTCGCAGTGTCCACGACCGCCTCATCGGCCCCGAGGGATGGCTGCTTAGCGATGCAAGATCGTGAGCTACCCAATATCTGAAGTTTGCGAGGAGCCGGGTGCCGCTACTCGACCAGCTGCAGCTCTTTGGGCAGGCCGCTGAGGTTGCGCAAGCCGTCCGCGCTGACGACGACGAGATCCTCGATCCGCACCCCCAGATCGCCGGGCAGATAGATGCCGGGCTCGACCGTGACCACTTCGCCGGGCTCCAAAACGTCGTCGGAACGCTGCGAGAGTCGCGGCCCCTCGTGGACCTCGAGGCCGACGCCGTGGCCGAGACCGTGGCCGAAGCGGTCGCCGTGACCGGCGGCCTCGATCACCTCGCGGGCGATTGTGTCCACCGCCTCGCCGTTAACGCCCGCCTTCACCGCGCCGAGCGCCGCCGCCTGCGCCTCGCGCACGACCTCGTAGACCTGCCGGGCGTGCTCGCCGGGCTCGCCGGTGGCGAAGGTGCGGGTACCGTCAGAGCAGTAGCCGTCCAGCTTCGCCCCCATGTCGAAGACGACCAGCTCGCCGCGGCCGATCTCGCGCTCGCCCGGCTCGGCGTGTGGGAGGGCACCGTTGGGACCGGCGGCGACGATCGCCGGGAAGGATGGGTCGCCGCCGAGCTCGCGGATCCGCGCTTCGGCGGCGCGGGCGACGTCACGCTCGGTGCGGCCGGCGAGACCGCGCCCGACACTCCACTCCCAGACCTCGTCGGCCAGCTTCGAAACAGCCTCGATCGCCGCCAGCTCGCCCTCGTCCTTGAGCCGGCGCAGCCGCTCGACGGTGCCGCCGGCGGGAACCGCCTCGACCCCCTCGGCGAGCTTCTCCTTCAGTTTCACCAATGTCCGAACCGGCACCTTGTCGTCTTCGAAGCCGACCTTGCCGACGAGATGCTCAGCGATTCCACCCAGCCAGTCGGTACTCACGGTGACCGTTTCCCAACCACTCACTTCACTCGCCGCCCGCTCGGTATAGCGGAAGTCAGTGAAGAAAATCCTCATTCCCGCCCCACATACGCAAGCTCCATTTGAGCCGGTGAAGCCGGTCAGGTAGCGGACGTTGGTCAGGTCGGTGACCAGCAGCCGGTCCAGCTCCTGCTCGACCAGCAGCTGCTCGAGCCGGTCGCCGCGGCCGCGCATCAGCGGGCGTCCGCGCCCAGCTCGCGCGCCAGCAGACCGAGGGCCTCGCGGTAGCCGTCGGGGCCCTTGCCGGAGATCTTCGCCAGCACCAGGCCGTCGAAGACCGAGTCGCGGCGCCAGTCGTCGCGGTTCTCGACGTCGGAGAGATGGACCTCGACCGCCGGCAACCGGGTGACGTCGAGGGCGTCGGCGATCGCGCGGCTGTAGTGAGTCCAGGCGCCCGCGTTGACGAGCGCCGAGTCGGCGACGTCGGGCAGGCGGTGCAGATATTCGACGAACTCGCCCTCGTGGTTGGTCTGGAAGAAGATCGGTTCCAGGCCGAGCTCGTGCGCCCAGCCCTCGATCCGCGTCTCCAGTTCGCGCAGCGAGAGGCCGCCGTAGACCGAGGCGTCGCGGCGCTCGAGGATGTTGAAATTGACCCCGTGCAGGACGGCGACGCGGTTACGGGTAGTCGTCATGGGTACAACTCTTCCACGGCGGCGCGGACTTCGCCGGGGTCGACCAGCTGCCCGACCTGTGGCCGGCCCGGCTCGGAGAGCAGGACGAAGCCGACCCCGGCGGCGGTGCGCTTCTTGTCGCGCTGCAGGGCATCGAGGACGGAGTCGATTTCGATCGCCGGGTCGAGGCGGACGGGCAGGTCGTGACGGAGGAGGATCGCTTCGGTCTCCTCACGCAACACCGCCGCTGCGGAGAGCCGCAGCGCCGCCAGCAGGCCGATCCCGATTGCCTCGCCGTGGCGGTAGCGCTCGTAGCCGCTGGCCGCCTCGATCGCGTGGCCGACCGTGTGGCCCAGATTGAGCGCCGCCCGCAGGCCGAGGTCGCGCTCGTCGGCGGCGACCACCTCGCACTTGTAGCTAGCGCAGGCGAAGACGACGTCGTCGAGCTCCGCCGGATCGAGCGCCTCGATCGCGCGAACCCGCTCCCAGAGCGACCCGCCGGCCAGCAGCCCGGTCTTCAGCGCCTCGACGAAGCCGGCTGCCAACTCAGCTGCCGGCAGAGTCGTCAGCGTCTCGGTGTCGGCGATCACCGCCGCAGGCAGGTGGTAGGCACCGGCGTAGTTCTTGCCCTCCGGCAGGTCCACCCCGGTCTTGCCGCCGTAGGCGGAGTCGACCTGGGCGACGACAGTGGTCGGCACCTGGACCACCGGCACGCCGCGTTGATAGAGATGCGCGCAGAGGCCGCCGAGGTCGCCGACGACGCCGCCGCCGAGGGCGATCACGTGGTCCTCGCGGGTGATTTCGGCGCTCGCCATCGCCCGCAGCACCCGCTCCGCCGCGGCCATCGTCTTCGACCCCTCCCCCGGCTCGACCTCGGCGCGGCCGGCGAGCTCGCCAAGGCGATCGGCGTAGGCGGCCGCGACAGCGGCGTCGGAGATCAGGAAGCGGCGACCGCGCAGCGGCCAGTCACCGCCGAGGCCATCGTCGTAGCCGTCGCCGGATTGGACATGCTCTCCGGCGATGGAATCGAGCAGGCCCCGTCCCACGTAGACCGGGTACTCGCCCGAGGCGCTGGTCGCCCAGAGCAGCTTCGTCCCCTGCGGCAAATCGGCGAGAGACCGGATCGCCGGCAACGCCCGGCTGACGATCTCGCGGTCGCCTGCCGGCACCACTGCATCGGCGAGCCGTTCGTAGAGCGGCAGGCGAACCGCCAGCAGCTTCTCGACATCCTCGGCGCTGGTGGCCAGCGGCCGGTCGGTGCCGGAGATCCGCTTCCAGGCACGGCCGGCGTCGACCTGCAGCCAAACGACGATGTGACGGCCAAGCGCGTCACGGATCCGCTCCGAGAGGACGCTGCCACCGCCGAGCGCGATCGCCCCGCCGTCCGCATCCTCCAAGAGCGCGCCGACCACTTCGGCCTCACGCGCCCGGAAGCCCTCCTCGCCGTGGCGCTCGAAGGCGTCGGGGATCGAGGAGCTGAATTCGCGCTCCATCAGCGAGTCGACCTCGGTCGTCTCCAGACCTTCCCGCCGGGCGGCCGCCAGCGCCGTCGACTTGCCCGCGCCCATGAAGCCGATGAAGACGACGGCCGGTCGCCCCACGCTCACCGCCGCCAGTCGATGCGCTGCTTGTAGGCGTCGACCGCCGCCAGCATGTCGTCGATGTGATCGCCGCCGAACTTCTCGCGGTAGCAGCGGGCGAGCGCCAGGCTGACCATCGCCTCGGCGACCACAGCACCGGCCGGGACTACGGTCGAGTCAGTGCGCTCGCGCAGCGCCTGCGCTGGCTGCTTGGTCTCGGTATCGACCGAGCGCAGCGGTTTGGTCAGGGTCGAGATCGGCTTGATCGCGGCGCGGACGCTGAGCGGCTCGCCGTTGGTCATGCCTCCCTCGAGGCCGCCAGCGTGGTTGCTTTCGCGGAAGTAGCCGTCTTTCTCGGACCAGAAGATCTCGTCGTGGGCCTCGGAGCCGGGGCGCCCGGCGACGTCCCAGGCTTCGCCGATCGAGACGCCCTTGACCGACTGGATAGAGGCGACGGCGCCGGCGAGGCGACCGTCGAGGCGGTCTTCCCAGGAGATGTGGGAACCGAGGCCCGGAACGAGGCCGAAGACGAGCACCTCGAAGCTGCCGCCGAGGCTCTCGTTTGCCTTGCGCAGGCGGTTGATCTCGGCGACCATCACCTTGCTGGCCTCGGGATCGAGGCAACGGACGGGGTCATCGTCGACGTCGTTGAAGTCCTCCGGGGTGAGATTGGGCTGCTCGGCGGCGCGCACCGAGGCGATCTGGGTGACGTGGCTGTGGACGCTGACACCGAGCGCCGTCAGCAGGCCGCGGGCGACCGCGCCGGCGGCGACGCGTGCCGCCGTCTCGCGGGCGCTGGCGCGCTCCAGCACGTTGCGGATGTCGCTGTGGCCGTATTTCCAGGAGCCAACGAGGTCGGCGTGACCTGGCCGCGGCAGGTGCACCTCTTCGGGCTCGAACCCCTCGACCGGCCAGGGGTTCATCCGCTCCTCCCAGTTGGCGTAGTCGCGGTTGGCGACGAGGACGGCGATCGGGCTGCCGAGCGTGCGGCCGTGGCGGACCCCAGAGCGGACGTCGGCGGTATCGGTCTCGATCCTCATCCGGCCGCCGCGGCCGTGGCCGAGCTGGCGCCGCGCCATGTCGCGGTCGAGCGCCTCGCGGTCGAGCTGCAGCCCCGCCGGCATCCCCTCGACGATCGCGACGAGACCCGGCCCGTGCGACTCGCCGGCGGTGGTGAATCTGAACCCGCTCATAGACGCCCAAGGCTATAGGCGCAGCGATCGCCTAGGCGATCCACCCCGGCGGGTTCCTCGCCCACGCGACGATCTCGCCGGTCAGCTTGCGAAGTGAGCCCTGACTCGCTTGGGGTGCCATGCCGCTGTCCACGAATACACCGGTTGCTTTCCAGGCCCCGTCCTCGGCAATCGGCGCGTCCATGTGACTCACCAAGCTGGCGAAGAAGTCGGCCACTTCACCCTCGGTCATGCGGTTCGGGCCCGCAGCGGTGAGATCGTGGTAGACGCCGGCCAGGACCCGCAATATCGTCGCCGACCCCAGCAGACTTTCCGCGCGCAGTTCGGAGGGTGACTTCTCTCCCTTGCGAATCGCCTGGAGCTGAGGGAAAGCGGTTTCGATCACGTCGAGAAAGCGCTGCGCATCGTCGCTGACAACGCGCTCGTCAAGTTCGGCCTCCAGCTTCTTTGAGATGCGCCGCGCCACCCCGACCTGGACGGTGCGGATCAGGTCGGCGAGATGCTTGGCGGTTAGCAAGCTGCGGTTGCTGCTCGAGAGCCGGTCGGATTCCTCCTCGATCCGGCCTTTGACGAGGGGGTGCTCAGCCACCAGAGGCAGGGCACGGTTGACGACCTTCCTGCGGTCGAAGCGGGCGCTGAGCGTGCGCGTCACTCCCTTGGCGTTGTCGGCGATGTCGACGAAGACCTGTTTGTAGGCGCCGGGGTCGTCGACGATCACGATGTCGATCGAGACCCGCTCCTTCTCCAGCCGATCGCGCAGCTCGAGCGTTCCCCTCAGGGCCCGCTCGGCTTTCTGGATCTTCCTGTCCGAGCCATCCCGCCGGGCAATCGCGAGTGCCTCGCGCTGATGCTGAATGTTTTCCGAGATCGCTCGCCAGGCAAGGTGGAAGCCGAGAATTCGGTGCTGGCCATCGAGTATCTGCAGCGAGTTGCGCGCAAGGCGGGGAATCGACAGGACCCCGAGCTGGGTCCCGCCGATCTCCTTGCGCGGGTGGAACTCGAACTCTCCTTCGGGGGCGCGAAGCAGCAACGAGGGACAGACCCAGTTGGACCTCTCCTGGACGTATTCGGCAAAGGCCCTGGCGTGCGATGGATTGATCCGCCGGTTCCCCTCCTGCGGGTGGTCCGGATCGGGTTCGGGAAGGGTTGCCGCCAGCTGGGGCACGGACAGGTCCACTGAGTACACGGTTCTTCCTCCCTGCTGGAAGCACATCGCGAAGTACTCGTCATGGGTGGCATACCCACTGGGCTCCAAGAGGTCCATCTCGAGGTCTATCTCCTCGATGACCGTCGCACTGGAATTCATAAATTCTCTTCTCCCAAACTAGATTTTAATCCAGCGGGGAAGAACTTAAAGCGGAGAATACCGTTTGTCAAAAACAGCCAAGTTTTTTACGGCTTTTGGTTTCGCCCAGGATCGCTAGGCGCGGGCAGCGGCGCGCATCGCACCGAGCGGGGCATCGCGCCCGGTCCAGATCCGCAGCGACAGCGCACCCTGCTGAACAAGGATCTCGATCCCGTCGACCGCGGTGGCCCCGCCCGCTTCGGCGGCGACGAGCAGGGCCGAGCCGCCCTCGGGGTAGACCATGTCGACGACCGTCTGCTCAGGGCCGAAGCCCGCGGCCACGAGGGGCAGCGCCTCGAACGGGTCCTCGCCCTTTAGCCCTACCGCGGTCGTGTTGACGATCAGCTTGTAATCGGACTGATCGGGATCGGCGACCGCGGTCCCGCCCAGCTCGGTGCAAAGCGCGGCGGCGCGCTCGCCGGTGCGGTTCCAGAGATCGACCTCGCCTCCCTCGCGGACCAGGGCCCAGACGATCGCCCGGGCGGCGCCACCGGCACCCAGCACCAGTGCTCGCGCGCCGGCCGGAGAGGCAGGGAGCGAGCGCAGGAAGCCATCGGCGTCGGTGTTGTGGGCGCCGATCGTCTCGCCACTGAAGACAAGCGTGTTGGCAGCGCCGATCTCGCGGGCGACGTCGCTTGGCGCGTCGGCCAGGGCCAGCGCCGCCTGCTTGTGGGGCACGGTGACGTTGGCCCCGGCGAAGCCTTCCGCCGCCATCTTCCGGACCCGTTGCTCGAAGCCCTCCGGGGCGACCTCGACCGCGCCGTACTCCCACTCTGCCGCCAGGCCCAGCGCCGCCAGCGCCGCGCTCTGCATTGCCGGCGAGCGCGAGTGGCCGACCGGGTAGCCGATCACGGCGAGTCGCCGCACGCTCATTCCGGGCAGGTAGTCGGCTCGTTGCCGCCGTTGGCTTCGCGCGCCTCGTTGTAGGCGGCAACGTCGGCTTCGAATTCATCTTCGGTCTTCGAGAAGGCGAGCTCGCCGCACGTGTTCGGCTTGTTCACGTAGAAGAGGTAGTCACCTTTCGAGGGGTGCGCGGCCGCCTCGATCGCCTGGATCCCAGGGCTGTTGATCGGCCCCGGAGGCAAGCCCTGATTGGTGCGCGTGTTGTAGGGCGAGTCGACCGCCAACTCCGATTCGGTCAACGGCTGGGTGTAGTTGCCGGTGGCGAAGCGGATCGTCGCGTCGATCCCCAGTGGCATCCCCTCGTGCAGGCGGTTGTAGACCACCGCCGCGACCTGCTTGCGCTGACTTGGGATGCCGGCCTCGCGCTCGATCATCGAGGCGATGATGAGGACATCAAAGACCGTCAGGTTCTTCGACTTGGCGTAGCTCATATCGACGCCCGCGATCCGCTGCTTGAAGTCCTGCAGCTGCAGCTGGACGAGATCGGCGACCGGCGCCCCGGGCTTCATCTCGAAGGTGTCGGGAAAGAGGAAGCCCTCGAGGTCCTTGGCACCCTTGCCGCCGTACTTGGCCGGGTTGAGGTACTTGGAGCGCACGGTCGCCTTCGTGTAGGCACCCTCGAGCCCGTCTTCCTCGATCAACTGAGCCGCCTGCGAGCGGCTGTAGCCCTCGGGGATCGTCACCGTGGTCGTGCGCTTGACCGGTGGTTTCGAGGAGAGCGCCTCGATCGCGGCACCGTAGGACATGCCCTCGGCGAGGGCGTAGTGACCGGGATAGAGGTCGGAGCGCTTGCCCTCGAGGGTGACCCGGAGCTGGAAGAAGGTCGAGCTGTCGATCACTCCCTTTTCGCCGAGGATGTCGCCAACTTCGCTGACGCCGGCGCCCTTCGGGATCGTCACTACGACCTTGCCGGAGCCGTCGCCGTGGAACGGCTGGAAGAGCGACCAGAGGAACCAGACGACGACAAGGGCGAGGACCACAGCGACGATGCGGAAGGGGTGACGGCGCAGTGAGGTGAGAATCCCGCCGCCGCCGCCGGACCGTTCGCGGGCCTCATCCCAGGCCCATTGCGGATCCGACTCGACCGCAGGCTCCTCGACCGGCACCGGCTCCACGGGCTGGGGAGACGCGGGCTCTGGCTCATCCGCGGGGTCATCCCAAAACTCCTGCTCCGGCGTGCGCGGGGGTAGGTCTGCCGGGGCAGGCGGCTCGTGCGGAGAGCCGGGGGATGGCTCGGCGGAGCCTCCCCGCTGTTGCGACGACGAGCCATCCCCCGGCTCTCCGCCCTCAACCCCCTCCTTCTCGGCCCGCTTGGCGTCCCGGCCGCGCTGCTTCTCCTCGCGCTGACGGCGCTTCTCGTCGCGCTCGCGGCGCCGCTGCTCGCGCGCCGCTGCGTCGGGATCCTCGGGATTGGCGAACGGGTCGCCGTCCAGCCAGTCGTCAGTCATCGTCCGCCTCGCGGTCGCGGTCGGCAGATTCTTCGCGCATCGACGCACGGGCCAGGTAGGCCTCGAGGAGGTGGGCGGCAGCCAGCGAGTCGGGCGCGGCACTGGCACCGGCCCGCCGGCTGGCATCGGCCATCCGCGTCGTCAAGCGCTCGTCGTAGGTCTCCACAGGGACCGAGAGCATCGCTTCCAGTTCGGCGCCAAAACTGCGCGCCAACCCGGCCTGGCTCCCTTCCTCGCCGCTGAGGTGCAGCGGCAGGCCGATCACGACCCGCTCGACGCCGTGCTCGGCGACAAGCGCAGCGACCAGCTTTGCCTCCGGCGGCTCGATCACCGGCAACGGCGTCGCCAGGGTCCCGGTCGGGTCGGAGATCGCACAGCCGATCCGGGCCGTGCCGTGATCAAGGGCGAGGACGCGCATGTCGCTCTCAGCCGAGATCCCGCTCGATCGCCGCCGCCGCGGCGGTAAGCGCGTCGTCGAGCTTGGCGGGGTCCTTGCCGCCGGCCTGGGCCATGTCGTCGCGGCCGCCACCGCCACCACCGATCAGCGGTGCGACCTCGCGGATGATCGTTCCGGCCGAGAGCCCGTGGCCGACAGCATCCTTGGAGAAGAGCGCGACGAGGCCGACCTTCTCGCCCTCGGCACCACCCAGTACCACCGCCGAGGCGCCACCGAGCTTCGACTGAATCCGGTTGGCGAGGTCGACCAGCTGCTTCGGGTTGGCCAGGCCGGATCTCGCCTGGACGAGCTTCACCGTGCCGTCGCCGCCCGGCACCGCCAGATCGACACCGGCACCGGCGAGCTTGTCGGCTTCCTCGCCGATCGCCTGCGCCTGCGCCTGCTCAGCACTGGCGCCGGCCTCGCGCAGCTGCTCGGCAGCACGGCGAGCGCCGGCCAGCGGGTCCTGCGGCGCCCCCAGCAGCTCGCCGGCCTCGCGCAGCTCCGCCTCGCGCTCGCGGTAGAAGTCGATCGCCGCCGGCCCGGTCAGCGCCTCGATCCGGCGAACGTTGGCGGCGCTGGAGCCCTCCGAGGTGAGCTTGAAGATGCCGATCTCGGCCGTGTTGGCGACATGGGTGCCGCCGCAGAGCTCGCGCGAGACGCCCTCGACCTCGACCACCCGCACCCACTCGCCGTATTTCTCGCCGAACAGGGCCATCGCCCCCAGCCGCTCCGCCTCGGCCCGCTCCATGTTCAGCCAGCGCACCGGCCGGCTTGCCTTGATCCACTCGTTGACCCGGTCCTCGACCTCGCGCAGCTCCTCGGCGCTCAGCCCCTGGCCGTGGGTGAAGTCGAAGCGCAGCTTGTCGGGGCGCACGGCGGAGCCGGCCTGGCGCACGTGGGTGCCGAGCCGCTCGCGCAGCGCTGCGTGGAGGAGATGGGTGGCGGTGTGGTTGCGCATCGTCGCGTACCGGGTCTCGCGGTCGACCACTGCCTCGACCGCGGTGCCCTGGCGAATGCCCGGACCTGCGGCGACCTCAATCACCTGGTCCTCGCCGTAGCGATACACACCGAGAACCGCGGCCTCCTGGCCATCCCAGCGCAATACCCCGGAATCGGCGACCTGCCCTCCCCCCTCGGCGTAGAAGGGGCTCTCCTCCAGCTTGACGAGGACGCGGTCGGTTTTGGCAGTGGCGCTCGGGGCGCCAGCGAGGATCTCGTCGCGAGATCCGGCGACCTTTTTCGTCTCGGCGTCCACCAGGGCGACACCGGTGTTCGCCCGCATCGTCTCGTAGCCGATGAACCTCGTCGGCGGCGCCTCGGCCACGACCGCCGCGACGCGCTCGTGACTGTTCTCGGAGCCATGCGCGGTGGCGGCGCCGGAACGGGCGCGGGCGCGCTGCTCCTCCATCAGCTCCTCGAAGCCGGAGTCGTCGACCGCGAGGCCCTCGTCGGCGAGTAGCTCCTTGGTCAGGTCGTAGGGGAAGCCGTAGGTGTCGTGCAGCTTGAAGGCGTCGGCGGCCTCGATCCAGGAGGTCTCCGACTGCTTCGCCTCGGTGACCAGCTGCTCCAGCAATGCCGTGCCGCGCTCCAGCGTGCGGCCGAAGCTCTCCTCCTCGTCGCCGACCCAGCGGGCGATCGTCTCCCGCTCGGTGACCAGCTCGGGATAGGTCTCCCCCATCAGCTCGATCGCCCGCTCGGCGAAGCGGCCGAGCCAGGGCGCCTCGAGCCCGAGCGTGTTGCCCTGCTGGATCGCCCGCCGCATGATCCTCCGCAGGATGTAGCCGCGGTCCTCGTTGGAGGGGACGACGCCGTCGGCGATCAGGAAGGCGGCGCCACGCGAGTGGTCGGCGACGATCCGCATCGCCCGCGTCACCGCGCCGCCCTCCTCGTAGCGGCGGCCCGAGAGCTCCTCGGCGAGGTCGAGCAGCGGTCGCACGTGGTCGGTCTCGAAAACCGAGGGGACGTCCTGGAGGACCGCCGCCATGCGGTCAAGCCCCATGCCGGTGTCGATGTTGCGCATCGGCAGCCCGGTGAGCGTGCCGTCCTCGGCCAGGTCGTAGCTCATGAAGACGTGGTTCCAGAACTCGAGGAAGCGGTCGCTGTCGTCGCCCGGTCGGTCACCCTCGGCGCCGAACTCGACGCCACGGTCGAGGTAGAGCTCCGAGCAAGGGCCGCAAGGGCCGGTCGGCCCCGCCTGCCAGAAGTTGTCGGCGCGGCCGAGCCGGACGATCCGCTCGTCGGGGACGCCGACGCCACGCCAGATCTCGATCGCCTCCTCGTCCGGACCGAGGCCCAGCTCCTCATCACCGCCGAAGACGGTGACCCAGATCCGCTCCGGGTCCATCCCAAAACCCTCGGTCGAGAGCTCCCAACCCCAGGGGATCGACTCCGCCTTGAAGTAGTCGCCAAAGCTCCAGTTGCCGAGCATCTCGAAGAAGGTCATGTGACGGGCGGTCTTACCGACCTCGGTGATGTCGGTGGTGCGGAAGCATTTCTGCACGTCGGCGAGGCGCGACGCCGGTGGCTGCTCACGGCCGAGGAAGTAGGGCTTGAAGGGCTGCATGCCGGCGGTGGTCAGCAGTACCGAGGGGTCGTGTGCGGAGGGCACAAGCGAAGCCGAGGGAACGATCTTGTGTCCCCGCTCGGCGAAGAAGGAGAGGTAGGTGTCGCGGATCTCCTGGGCCTTCATGTGCGAGAGCCTAGATATCTACTCAGCGCGAAGCGGCGATCGTGCCGTGCCCGACGACGGCCTCGCCCGAGAGCAGCACCGCGGTCTGACCGGGTGAGGCGCCGGCGAACGCCTCGCCCAGATCGATGTCGAGGGCCTCGTGGCGTCCGCGGCCGGCGACGCCGATCGCGGCCGGCAGGGCGCGCGAGTGGTATCGCAGGCGGACACCATCGACCCGCGAGCCGTCGCGGTGCAGGACGGCGTCGCGGATCCGTACCCGCCGCGTCTGCAGGTCGTCGAGAGTGCCGACCGTGACCGTGTTGGCGGCTGCGTCGGTGGCGAGGACGTAGAGCGGCTCCGGGGCCGAGACGCCGATCCCGCGGCGCTGGCCGACGGTGAAATTGTGGTGGCCGTGGTGGCGGCCGACCGCCTGGCCTGAGCGGTCGAGGACGGCGCCCTCGCGCTCATGCAGGTCGCCATGGCGGCGCAGGAACTTGGTTTTGCCCTGGCCGGCGAGGAAGCAGAGGTCCTGGCTCTCGGCCTTGCTGGCGACCGCGAGCTGGTGGCGGGCGGCGATCTCGCGCACCTGCGGCTTGGTCAGCTCGGTCAGCGGGAAACGCAGGCGGGACAGCAGCTCGGTCGGCAGCGCCGCGAGCATGTAGCTCTGATCCTTGGCCTCGTCGGCGGCGGCGGCGAGCAGAGGTCCATCGCCGTCCTCGACGATCCGGGCATAGTGGCCGGTGACGAGGTAGTCGGCCCCCGCGCGCTCAGCAAGTTCGAGCATCGCCGCGATCCGCACTTCGCCGTTGCAGAGGATGCAGGGGTTGGGAGTGCTGCCGGCGGCGTAGCCGGAGATGAAGCGCCCGACGACGCGGCGGCGGAAGTCCTGTTCGAGGTCGAGGGTGAAGTGCGGGATGCCGAGCGAGTGGGCAAGAGCGCGAGCGCCGAGCACCGCCTCCGGCGAGCAGCAGGCCTTGGCGCCGTCGGTCTCCGGGTCGGCCCAGAGCTTCACGGTGACCCCGATTACCTCGGCGCCGCGCTCGCGCTCCAAGAGCGCCGCGACGGCGCTATCGACACCTCCCGACATGGCGACGGCGACGCGCGGTGGAGGGACGGAGTCGGGAGTCGGGGGGAAATGGCGACCGCCGGCAGGTGTGGTCGCCATTGCCCCCCGACCCGGAGTCAGATTGAGGGACGAGGAGGCGACACCCTGCAAGGCGCGGTGGAGCGCGTCGGCCGCTAGCACGGCGGCGTGGCGCTTGGCCAGGGTGAGGCCGCCCAGGGTGGTGTCGACATCGTCGGTCGAGAGCGACGCTGCAGTGAAGATCGTCTCGCCCTCGACCAGCTCCGCCACCGCGGCGGTCGCCGCGCGCGTAGATCCGCAGCCCTCGGCGTCGAAGCTGACCGCGGCGATCCGGCCGTCCTCGACCGTCAGTGAGATCCGCGAAAGGTCGCCACAGCCGGCACCCCCCGCGGCGCCCGTGAAGGCGCCGTCGGCCGCCGGCCCATGCCGCGCTTCGTCATGCAGGTAGTGGTCGAACTGCTCCCGGTCCATCGTTCAAGGGTAGGAGGTCCGGTGTTAGCACGCGAAGGCCAGCCGCCTGGTCCCGTGGGGCCCCGGCCTCATTTGGCGAGTGCCGCCCTCAGGTCGGCCACTACCGCCGCGGGTTCGTCGCGCAGCTGGTGCCAGGTGATCCGCCCGAACCTCCAGCCCTCGGCGAGCAGGATCCGGTCCCGCTGCCGGTCGTCCTCGAATGCCTGGTCCGTGCCATGGACAGCGCGGCCGTCGAGCTCGACGACTAACCGCTGTTCACACCAGAGGCAATCGACCTCGAAGAACCGCCCGCGCAGCGCCAGCGTCGCGTTCAGCCGCGGTCGTGGCAGCCCCTGAGCGTCGAGCAATCCCACGAAGCGCTCCTCGAACTCGTTGCGGGTGATGCCACCTGGGGCTTTCGCATCGAGCAGCGCCCGCAAGTTCGCCGCACCCCGCCGCCGCGAATACCGCTCCATGAGATCCAGCAACGAGAGCCGATCGGTCAGCTGTCGCACCTCTGCCTCGTTCATTGCCCTCTCCAGTTGCCGCGAAGAGCGGTGGGAGGCGATGCCCTGACGAGGGCGAAACGCGGATGGGCGTGTCACCTCCGAGAGATCGCGACCTGGCGAAAGCATTCCCCATAGCCGCCCGGCAGAACGATGGCTGAGCGCGGCATCTGGCCCCACAGGCCAGCACGGCCGCCATCCATCGTCCGTACTGGTCGAGTGTCCGGTAGCCGACGGCGTAGACCCCATGGTGGATCAGGAACAAGCGCCCGCGGGCTAAGCGCCCCTCGACAGCCCGCCGGCCGATTCCAAGCGAGATCAACTGCCGCCGCGCCACCACCCCGTGCTGCCGTTCCGCTAGCTCGGCGATCACATGGTCAGAAGCACGAGAGCTGCATTTACCCCCTATGACGTGGTCGATGCAGCGCTCGTCGGGCATGCCGCCAATGCTGGCGGGGCAATGCGCACGGGTGGGGCGCAGAAGGCGAGGAATGAGCTACGAAACGCAACGAAAATGAGGCCCCAGTCTGCCGTTGCCGCCTCTGGCTTTGATCCCTTCAAGTGAAGGTGGGTGCCTACTCCCGACCCCAAGGGACCGGGTAGAAATCGGCTCCCGCGCCGTTTGTGTTGGGTCAAACGGTGAGACGGCTCGCGCACAGGCTCGGGCCTCGGAGCAACCGTACCACCAGGCGACAGCCGGTCAACCCCATGGACGAGTGCACCTATCAGGGCGCTTGGTGCCAGGGCCTCAGTCGTCGAGATTGGAGAGGTGCATCTCGGCCTCGCTCCAGAGCTCGGGCGGGACCCGCAGCGAGATTTCGCCGCGGCCGAAGCGGTCGAGCGGCCAGTCCGCCGTCAGGGCCGCCTCGATCCCGGCCTCGACCAGGGCCTGGTGCCAGGCCCTCGCCGTCCGCAGCTCGCCGAAGTCGCGCACGACCTCCCACGAGTCGTAGTAGGGCTCGTCGACGTGGACGGGGGTCTGCCCGGGGCCGGGAGCGGGGCGCCAGCGGCGCGGCAGCCAGTCCCGGAGGCCCATCAGCGCCTCGCCGACCCTCGCCGATGAAGCCGCACCGTCATCAGTGCCCGGCGAGTTTCCGCTCGTGGACCGAGATGCCAAGGTCACGCAACTGCGTGCCCTCGACCGGGGCCGGGGCGCCCGTCAGCAGGTCAAAGCCGGAGGCGGTCTTGGGGAAGGCGATCACGTCGCGGATCGTCTCGGCGCCGCTGAGCCGCTGGACGATGCGGTCGACGCCGTAGGCGATGCCGCCATGCGGAGGCGCCCCGTAGCGCAGCGCCTCGAGCAGGAAGCCGAACCGTGCCTCGGCTTCCTCGGCGTCGATTCCAAGCGCGCCGAAGACCGCCTGCTGCAAGTCGGCGTCATGAATACGGATCGAGCCGCCGCCCAGCTCCTGGCCGTTCCAGACGACGTCGTAGGCCTGCGCCCGCGCCGCGCCGGGATTCTCGGGGTCGAAGTCGCCCTTGGGCGCCGTGAAGGGATGGTGCAGCGCGTCCCAGCGGCGCTCGTCCTCGTTCCACTCCATCAGCGGCCAGTCGACAATCCAGACCAGCCGGTCCTCGTCCTCGTCGATCAGGCCAAAGCGTTCGGCGAGGTCGATTCGCATCTGCCCCAGCACCGCGTCGGTGACCTTGCGCTGGTCGGCGACCAGCAGCAGCAGGTCCCCCTCCTCGGCGCCGAGGCGCTGGTTGAGATCGGCCAGCTCGGCCTCGCTGAGAAACTTCGCGGTCGGCGAGCGCCAGCCGTCGCCCTCGCGGAAGGCCCACACCAGCCCCTTCGCCCCCAGCTCCTGGGCGCGCGAGATCAACCCGTCGAGCTCGGAGCGCGGCATCTCGCGGCGGCCGGCGTTGATGCCGCGGATCGAGCCGCCGCCCTCCAGGACCGAGCGGAAGACCTTGAACTCGGTCTCGCGCAGGGCCTCGCCGAGGTCGACCAGCTCGAGACCGAAGCGCAGGTCGGGGCGGTCGGTGCCGAACCGCCCCATCGCCTCGTCGTAACACATGCGCTGCATCGGCAGCTCGATCTGCGGCCCGCCGGCCCGCTCGAAGACGTGCGCCAGCAACCGCTCGTTGACCTCGATCACGTCCTCGCCGTCGACGAAGGAGAGCTCGACGTCGAGCTGGGTGAACTCGGCCTGGCGGTCAGCCCGGGTCGACTCGTCGCGGAAGCAGCGGGCCACCTGGTAATAGCGCTCGAAGCCGGCCACCATCAGCATCTGCTTGAACAGCTGCGGCGACTGCGGCAGCGCGTAGAAGGATCCGTGCTGGAGGCGACTGGGGACGAGGAAGTCGCGGGCGCCCTCGGGCGTCGAGCGGGTCAGCACCGGCGTCTCGATGTCGACGAAGCCCTCGCCGTCGAGGAACTCGCGCATCGCCGCCGTCACCTTGTGGCGCAGCAGCAGCGCGTCGCGCATCTGCTCGCGGCGCAGGTCGAGGTAGCGGTAGCGCAGGCGGGCATCCTCGCCGGCCTCGCCGGAGAAGCCCTCGATCTGGAAGGGCGGCGTCTCGGCGTCAGCGAGCAGCTCGGCGGCGGTCACCTGCAGCTCGACCTCGCCGGTCGGTAGCTCGCGGTTGACCGTCTCCTCGGAGCGGCGGACGACGGCGCCGGCGGCGCTCAGGACGTCCTCGGCCCGCAGCTTGTGGGCCAGCTGAAACGACTCGCCCGAGGTGTCGGGGTGGAAGACGAGCTGGACGATGCCGGTGCGATCGCGCAGGTCGATGAAGATCAGGCCGCCGTGGTCGCGGCGGCGGTGGACCCAGCCGGCGACCCGCGCCTCGGAGTCGACCCGGTCGGGCAGGACCTGGCCGCACCAGGTGTCGCGGTAGCCGTTCGGCCGCAGCGCCGGCACCTCGGCCACAGCCGTTGCACTCACCTCGCTCACGCTTCTCCCCCAGTCATCTCGTCAACAAGCCTGCCCAAATCCACCGGTCGTTGCTCGCCCGTGTCCATCTCGCGCAGTTGCGCGGGCCCGTCGGCCTCGAGGATGAGGACGCGGCGGGCGCCGATGCGGTTGGCATGTTTGAGCTGGCCCTTGAGCCCGCGACCGGCGAGGTCGACCTCCGCCGAGAAGCCGGCGTGGCGCAGTTCACCAATCAGCGCCATCGCCCGCCGTGCCTGCCCGCCGTCGCCGACGGCGATGAAGACATCGCGGCCGGCGCCGCCGCCCTCATCCTCGTCAAGCGCCAGCAGGATCCGCTCGATCCCGGCCGCCCAGCCGACCGCCGGCGTCGCCGGGCCGCCGAGCTGCTCGATCAAGCCGTCGTAGCGACCGCCGCCGCCGATCTCCGACTGCGCGCCCAGCTCACTGCAGACGAAGGAGAAGATCGTCCGCGTGTAGTAGTCGAGGCCGCGGACAAGGGTCGGGTCGATCTCGTAGGCGATGCCGGCCGCGTCGAGCAGCGCCCGCACCTCGGCGAAGTGCTCGGCGTCCTCTCCCTCCAGCTGCCCGACGATCGTCGGCGCGCTCGCCATCACCCCCTGCGTTCCCTCGTCGTCGGAGTCGAAGGCGCGCAGCGGGTTGACGTCGATCCGCTCTTGCACGTCTTTCGAAAGCTCCCCCTCGTGAGCGTGCAGGTGGGCCTTCAGCTCCTCCAAGTAAGTGCGGCGAGCATCGAGCGAGCCGAGGCTGCCGAGCCGCAGCTCCACCCCCGGCACGCCGAGCTCGGCCAGCAGGTCGGCGAGCAGCGTGATCGCCTCGGCGTCGGCCAGCGGCGAGTCGGTGCCGATGCACTCGGCGCCGAGCTGGTGGAACTGGCGGTAGCGGCCGGCCTGCGGGCGCTCGTGGCGAAAGAAGGGACCGAGGTAGCTGAGCTTGACCGGCTGCGCCAGTTTGTGCATGCCGTGCTCGACGTAGGCGCGGCAGATCGGCGCCGTCCCCTCAGGACGCAGGGTGAGGCTGCGCCCGCCCTTGTCCTCGAAGGTGAACATCTCCTTGCGAACGATGTCGGTCGACTTGCCGACGCCGCGCTCGAACAGCTCGGTGTCCTCGAAGCTGGGGGTCGCGATCGGCTCGTAGCCGGCGCGGGCGAAAACCGCGGCCGCGGCACGCTCTACTTGGGCTCTGGCCCGGGCGGCCGTCGGCAGCACGTCGAAGGTTCCACGCGGCGCTTGGTACTTGCTTGCCATCGTGCCGGCGACCCTATTCGACCCGGCTAGCGCGGGATCGAGGTAAGGAAGGGGTTCGAGGCGTGCTCCGTCCCCAGCGTCGTCGTCCCCATGTGACCGGGGTAGACGACGGTCTCGTCGGGGTGGGAGTCGAGCAAAACGCGAATCGACTCAATCAAAGTCGGACCGTCGCCACCGGGCAGGTCGACGCGGCCGACCGACCCCCGGAAGAGGACGTCGCCGGAGAAGAGCGCCTGCTCGCCGCGGACCGAGTAGGTGACGTGGCCGGGGCTATGGCCCGGCGTGTGGATCACGTCGAGCTGCAAGCCGCCCAGCTCCAGGGTCTCGCCGCCGCGCACCGTCTCGTCCGCGTCATAGCTCTCGAACGGGCCGAACTCGGCCCAGGGGACGTAGCTCATGATGTCGGCCAGCACTGGGACCTCCAGCTCTGGGCAGTAGACCGGCGCCCCGGTCGCCGCCGCCACCGGCGCGACGGCGCCGATGTGATCGAAGTGGCAGTGGGTGAGGAGGATCGCCTCCACCCCGGTCCCCAGCTGCTCGGCGGCGGCGAGGATCCGCTCCGCCTCCTCGCCAGGATCGAAGATCAGGACTCGGTCGTGGCCCTCGGCCCGGACCAGGAAGCAGTTCTCGGCGATCGGGCCGACAGTGAGCATCTCGACATCGAGACTCACTTGCCCTCCTGCGAGCGCATCCGCGCCCGCTCTCGTTTGCGCCACAGCACCTGGTCGATGTAGTAGCCGGCCGGGATGTAGAAGGCCAGCATGAAGGCGCCGAGGGCAGCAGCGGAGCCGAGCGGACGTTTGAAGATCAGCAGCAGCAGGACCGTGAAGACGAGAGCCGCGATGACACCGCGGGTGATCGAGCTGCGCCAGGTCGGCGGCGCGTCGACGCGCGGGATCGGCTTGCGGCTGCGATTGGAGCGCGCGCGCGCTTTCGCCTCCTCGCGGGTGCGGGGGCGGCTCGCTCGCCGCCTGGTGTCGACGCTACCTCCCTGGGTTCCGCGGCGCTTCTTCCTGCGCTTCTTCTTCGCCTGTGCCATAGCCCGGAATCTAGATGATCGTCCGCGGCTCAGGCGTCCGTCGGGCGTTCGCCGGCGGCCTGCAGGCGTCGCTCGATCGTGTGCCGGGCGGGATCGAAGCCGCGGATCGGGACGTCGGGCGGGTACTCGACCAGCGCGGCGGCTGGGACCAGGCCGACCAGCTCAGCCTCGAGCGGGCGGGCGCCGAGCTGCGCGGCCAGCGAGCGCACGCGCTCGACCACGGCGCCGAGCGGGACGGCGACCGGGTCGTGGACGTTGGTGGAGACCTGGGCCCGGCCGCTGGAGAGCGTCAGCCCGATCGCCCGCACCCCCGGCAGACCGCCACCCGACTCGCGCAGGCCGGCGGCGACCGATCCGGCGACCTCGACGTCGCCGCTGTCCAGCTCGACGTTGAAGGCGGCCAGCGGCGGGCGGGCGGTGAGCAGGGTCGCTCCCGCCTGGGGATGCGGCAGATCCGGGCCGCGGTCGGGACGCAGCTCGCCGGAGTCCATCCGCAGCCAGAGCTCGGCTAGACCGCCGTTGCGGAAGTAGGCGCGCTCGGTTCGACCCGGGTCGCTCGCCAGCTCGCCGTAGAGAAAGACGGGCACGCCGAGGGCGCCGATTAGCTCCGCTGCCTCGAGTGCTGCCGCGCGCGCGGGGTCGCGGTCGGCGGGGTCGACCCAGACGAGTGGGCAGACGTCGAGGGCGCCGATCGCCGGGTGGGCACCACCGTAGCCGGACATGTCGATCGACTCGATCGCTGCTTCGGCGCCCGCGGTAAGCGTGTCCGGCAGCTGCCCCCTCGCCCCGGCTAGGGTGAAGACGGTGCGGTCGTGATCACTGTCGGAGTGCTGGTCGAGCAACGCAGCGTCAGCCGAGAAGGCAGCTGCCAGAGCCTCGATCCGCCCCGCGTCAAGTCCCACGGAGACGTTGGGCACGGCCAGCAGCGTCATCGCTAGAGCAGCAGCTCGCCGCCGACCGCGATCCGCTCGCCGTCGATCTCGATAGTCGGCTCGAGGACGACGCAGTCGAGGTGAACCGGGACCTGGACGGTGCCGCCGATCGCGGCCGAGGCGCCAAAGGCGACATGCGCGGTGCCGAGGATCTTCTCGTCCTCGAGGATGTTGCCGGTCAAGGTCGCTTCCTCGTTGGTGCCGATCCCGAGCTCGGCGACGTTGGTGCCGTCGGGGCCGTGTTCGGTCAGCAGCTCCATCAGGCGAGCGCCCTCGGAGCCGGTGGCGGCAACGAGATGTCCCTCCTCGACGGTCAACACGACCGGTTCCTCGACCTGACCGATTCCGGCGATCGAGCCGTCGACGACCAGCGTGCCGCTGACGGTGCCCTCAACGGGGGCGATGAAGCCCTCACCGCAGGGCAGGTTGCCGAAAGCGCCGCGACTACTCAGTTCGCCGCCGTCGGCGATCGCCATCCGCCCCTCCAGGCCGAACCGCAGGTCGCTGCCGTTGGGACAGCTGATCCGCGCCTCGGTGCCCTTGTTCAGTGTCTCGGCGACGGCCCAGCTGCGACGGCGCACCTCGGCCAGGTCGACGTTCATCAGCCGGGTCAGCATCTCCTCGGTGACTCCGGGCAGGGTGCCGATGCGGACGCCGGCCTCGCTGGCCGCCTTGCGCGCGGCGGTGTGCGAGAGCGACTGGATCGTCGGTGCCAGGACGACGTCGGCGGCGGCCATCGCCGCGACGACCGGCCCGGGCGGCTCGGCAGCGGCGGAATCGCGCTCGGAGATCACCGCCAGAGTTGCGTCGGCACCATCGCCCTGGGCCTCGATCCGCATCAGCGCCCCGATCTCCTCGGTGACCGGATTGCAGACCACCAGCAGCTCTTCGCCCGGTTCGATACCCATGCATTCGCGGACCACCGTCCGCACCGCCCTGTCCAGCTCCGCGCTCATGGCGCCAACCCTAACCCGCACCGTCCCCCGGTGCGCCGTTTCCCCTGCAAGCCCCGGTCGCTAGCATCCACGACCCCGCCGGAGTAGCTCAGCTGGTTAGAGCAGCGGAATCATAATCCGCGTGTCGGGGGTTCGAGTCCCTCCTCCGGCATCGTTTGTTAGAGCCAAAAAGCCGCCTTCAGGCGGCTTTTTTCAGGTCATTTATCGGGGGGGTGGCAAGGGAAGTGGCAAGGTTTTGCGAGCGAAAGCCCTGAGGCGCTCCATCCGCTCCAAATCCTCGGAGGCGACGGAACCGCTGGGTATCATTGACTGCGTGAAACCGATTCGCACCGACTTCAAGGGCTACGAGGGCAAGTTCGTCGCAACCGACACTCGTACGGGTCAGATCGTGATCGCCGACGAGGACTTGAAGATCGTGCTGGAGAAGGCTCGCAAGCTCGACCACGTAGTCGTCGGTGGTCGGGTTCCCTACGCGGACGAGCCGATTTACGTCGGCCTTGGCTGAGCCAAAGCCGCCCTCCTGGCTCTATCCCTATCGGGAGGACCCTCAGCAGACGCGCCTGGGTCAGCCGGTGTTCCGGCCCTTCGTACCCATCTCCTTGGCCGCAGGCGAAGCGTCGACGCCGGAGCTGGAGGGCCTGATCGACACCGGCGCCGACGCGATACTCGCAAGCGATCTACTGGCGGAAGAGCTTGGACTCGATCTGAACGAAAACGAGGGGGAGCAGTTGCATGCCGTAGGCGGTCGAACCGTGACGGCCCGCTACAAGACCGTAGCTCTGCGCCTGCACCATCACGGCGACTCCGATGCTCAACGCCGTTGGGAAGCCCCGGTGGGATTCGTTGACGGCTGGCACAGCTTCGGCCTCATCCTGCTCGGCAGCGTCGGTTTTCTCGATCACTTCACTGTCACGGCAAGCCGCTTCGCTCAGCCGTTGCGGTCGAGGACCGCGACAGCTTCGATGATCGCTTCGGCGTCGTCGTGGCTTAAGTCGCTGCTTCGCCACTCGCGACAGTCACCAGCTATAGCTTCCATCCCGTATGCCGACCGATCCCGCGCAGAAAGCCCGCAAGGCAGTCCGCGAAGCCCAGGTGAGATTCGAGCGAGACGCGAAGGCGGTGAGGGACGCACGGCGCGAGGCCTTTGCAGACGCTCAGGCCGCTGGCCTCTCGCTACGCGAGATCGCGAATGAGGTCGGCTTGCACCACAGCCGAGTTGCGGAAGTAATCCAGGGTAAATAGAGCGAACTGTCGGTGAATCACCGACAGTTCGTGCTAGCCTCTGCAGCCACATAAGTGGGGCCGCGCGCTACGAACGCCGGCCCCGTGGCATCCGGCAAAGGTGGAACTTGAGCCAGGCCAGGTTCCACGGAGACCCAGAAACCAGGGATCCACCCTGGAGGAAGGGAACTCCCAAGCCATGGCAAGACAGAAGAAATACCCCGATGAGCTGCTCGATCGCGGTGCCCGGATGGTCGCCGACTCCGGACGTCCGATCGCCCAAGTGGCGCGCGACCTCGGCATCCACCACGAGACCCTCCGCAAGTGGGTGCGAAGGGCAGAGGCCGATGAAGGAAAACGCGAGGAGCTGAAGGCCCTGCGCGGCGAGGTGCGCGAACTGCGCCGCGCCAACGACATCCTCAAGCCGGCGTCTGCGTTTTCGCCGCCGAGCTCGACCCACGCCGAGCGAGGTGAGCATGTTCGTCGACGAGCACCGCGACCGCTTCGGGGTCGAGCCGATCTGCCGGACCCTGGAGATATCGGCCTCCGCCTACTACGAGCGCCGAACCGGCCGGTGCTCAGCGAGAGCCGTGGAAGACGAGCGTCTGCTCGCCCGGATCAGGGAGATGCGCGAGGCCAACTACAGCGCCTACGGCTACCGAAGGACCTGGATCGCCCTGCGCCTTCGTGATCGACGCCTTCAGCCGTCGGGTCGTCGGCTGGCAGCTCGCCTCCCACAGCGCACCGATCTCGTCCTCGACGCCCTGCGCATGGCGCTCGGGCAACGCGAGCCCGGTGCCGACGTCGAGTTGGTCGCCCACACCGATCGCGGCAGCCAATACACCTCCGCCGACTACACCCAGGAGCTCACCGACCACGGCGTCTTTGCCTCGGTCGGGACGGTGGGCGACGCCTACGACAACGCGATGGCCGAGAGCTTCGTCGGCACCTTCAAGACCGAGCTCCTCGCAGACCAGGCCTGGCGCACCCGTTCACAGCTCGAGCTCGCCGCCGTCGAATACGTCTCCTGGTTCAACCACGAGCGGCTGCCGATCACCCGTGGAGTTCGAGTCTCTCTACGCTGGGACGGGGGATCTGGATCTCCCCCTCTTGATGAAAGAAGGAACCACCTAAAACAGTCTCCGTGGAACCCGGTCTGGCTCAAACGGATTCGTAAGCCTCGTCTGGGACCTCGTCTCGATGGTGGGATTTGCCTACGCGCAGCGCATCGGAATCGAGAGTCGTGACAACGGGGTTGCCGCAGTGGAGGCGATGGGCGCTCGGCTGCAATACCTGCGTCTAGTGAAACACGGAGAGTTTCCTGCGGCGGAGCTAATCATGCCGACCGGTTCGGACTTAGGGTCGCTGGGGAAGCTCTGCGGCTGGGCGGCGGCGGGAGACGCGCGCGCCCTATCCAAGTTAGAAGAACTGGAGGGCGAGATGAGTGATCTAGCTGCCTCAATAGTCGCGTTTCTCGCGGAACATCCACTCGCGGCCCCGGTCCATCTGCTCGATTGACGGTCCCAAGATTGCGGAGCTAGGTCTAGCTTGGGTGGCAAGAGGGTGGCAAGGACGCACCCAGAAACGGCCGAAAACGTCGAGGTGCCCGAGTCCCGTGAATTGGCTCTGTAAAGCCAAAAAGGCTTAACAGCCGCAAGTCCCGGCAACGCCTGACGCCGATCATAATCCGCGTGTCGGGGGTTCGAGTCCCTCCTCCGGCATCGTCTCCCACACGCCGCTGCACCTTCAATAACGGCAAGGAGCGCTCAGAAAAGCGCGTCTGACGGGGCCCCTGGGCCTGGGTGCGACTTATGGCCCGGTGCGCAGAAGTCGATCGGAGGGCCCTCCGTCAGGTGGCTGACCCTGAAGTGGTAGGTCGCTGGCCGGCTCTTGATGCCGCCGGTGGCGATCGCGATCACCCTGAATCCAGTCGGGGAGCAAAAGTTCCTACAGCTTCCGCGCCCGCGGAAACCCTCTCCTCGCGGCTAGAGCTCCAGCAGCAACGTCACCGGCCCGTCGTTAACGAGGCTCACCTTCATCTCGGCACCAAAGACGCCCTTTGCCGCCCCGAGGTGCTCGCAGAAACAGTCGTAGAGCGGCTCGGCGACATCGCCCGGTGCCGCGGCGACGAAGCTGGGCCGGTTGCCCTTGCGGACATCGCCATAGAGGGTGAACTGACTGACGCAGAGCACCTCGCGCTCGCCCAGCGGCTCGTTCATGCGGCCGTCGACATCCTCGAAGACGCGCAGAGCACGGACCTTGTCGGCGAGGCGGTCGGCCTGCGCCTCGGTGTCCTCGATGGCGACGCCGAGCAGAACCAGCAGCCCGGGACCGATACCGGCGACGCGTTCGCGGTCGACCTCGACCGCAGCCTCACTTACGCGCTGGATGAAGGCTCTCAGACCGCGCCGGCTTCCAGCTCCTCGACCAGCGAGGAGGCGTCGTAGGCGCCGTAGTGGTGGCGGCCGTTGACGAAGAAGGTCGGGGTGCCGGTAGCACCGCTGGCTTGCGCCGAGGCGATGTCCCGCCCGATCCGCTCGCGGTGGGTCCCCGAGTCCATCTCGGCGGCCATCCGCTCGGCGTCGAGCCCGAGCTCGCGGCCGACCTCGAGCATCGTCTCTCGCGAGAGCTTCGGCTGGGCCGCGAAGAGGGCGTCGTGGTACTCCCAGAAGCTGCCCTGCGCCGCCGCGGCCTCGCTCGCCTCGGCCGCCAGCGGCGCCAGCGGGTGGCGCTCGGGGATCGGCAGGTGGCGGAAGGCGAAGATGAGACGGTCGCCGAGACGGTCGTGCACCCGCCGCAGCACTGACTGGGCGCCGAGGCAGTAGGGACACTGAAAGTCACCGAACATGACCAGCTCCAGCGAGCTGCCGAACTCGCCGCGAACATGGTCGAGTGCCTCCAGCGAGGGGGTGAGCCTGTCGTCGTCCACGCAAGACGATGATATGGGGCCCGTGGGCAACGTCGAGTACGTCCTGATCCTGCTGTTGGCGGCGGCGCTGCTGGTGCGCCTGGCGGACTTCGCCCAGGTGCCGGCGCCGATCGTGCTGGTGCTGGGCGGGCTCGGCATCGCCTTCCTGCCGGGCGTGCCGACGATCGAACTCGACCCCGACGTCGTCTTCCTCGTCTTCCTGCCGCCGCTCGTCTACGCCGCCGGCTGGCGCACCTCTCCGCACGAGCTGCGGGCGGTGGTGCGGCCACTGGCGCTGCTGGCGATCGGTTTGGTCTTCGTCACCGCCGCCGTGGTCGCGGTCGTCGCCCACGCCATGGTGCCGGAACTGAGCTGGACCGCCGCCGCGATCCTCGGCGCCGTCCTCGCTCCCACCGACGCCGCCGCCGCGACCGCGATCTTCCGCCGCCTCGGCGCCCCCGAGCGGGTCCGGCTGCTGGTCGAAGGGGAGTCGATGATCAACGACGGCACCGCGCTGGTGCTCTACCGGATCGCGATCGGGGTCGCCGCCGGCAGCGCCTTCGGCCTCGGCGGCGCGACCCTGGAGTTCGTCGGCGTCGCCCTCGGTGGGATCGCCGCCGGTCTCCTCGTCGGCATCCTCTTCGACCTCGCTGCCCGCCGCCAGAGCGACGCCAGCCTGGTCATCGTGCTCAGCGTCCTCGCCGCCTACGGTGCCTACGTCGGCGCCGAGGCAGTCCACGTCTCCGGCGTCCTCGCGGCGGTCGTCGCCGGCCTCTACGCTGGCTACCGCTCGGCCCGCACCTTCGACGCTGACACCCGGCTCAGCGGCGTCGCCTTCTGGCAGGTCTCACTGCTGGCGGTCGAGATGACGCTGTTCGTGCTGCTCGGCCTGCAGCTGCCGACGATCGTCGACGCGCTCGAACAGAGCTCCTCCGGGGTCGGCGAGCTGCTGCTGCCGGCGCTGGCGATCGCCGCCGCCCTGATCGGCGTCCGCCTCGCCTACGTCTTCGCCCTCGGCAGCGACGCCGGCGAGACCGCCGGACAGCGCTTTGCCGTCGGTTGGAGCGGGATGCGCGGAGCCGTCTCGCTCGCCGCCGCGCTGGCGGTCCCGCTCGACGTCCCCGGCCGCCCCCAGATCGTCTTCCTCAGCTTCGCCCTGATCCTGATCACCCTGGTCGGCCAGGGTCTCTCGCTGCCGTTCATAGTCCGCGCTCTGCGTCTCGAAGTGCCGCGCCGCTGGAGCGACGAGGAGGCGGTGGCACGAATGGAGGCGGCCCAGGCCGCCCTCGACCGCATCGACGAGATCGAAGAGGAGGGCCGCGCCACGGAGTCCCACCTGCGTCGCCTGCGCGACCTCTACCGCGCCCGCTTCCGCATGTGCGCCGCGGTGCTCGGCGGCGAGGAGCCCGAGGCCGCCGCCCGCGAGCAGCGCCTAGTCGACTACGGCGAACTGCGTCGCGAACTGATCGGGATCGAGCGAGAGGCGCTGCTGGACCTGCGCGGCGCCGGCCGCCTGCCGCAGCAGACTCTGCTGCAGATCGAAAGAGACCTCGATCTCGATGAGGCTCGGATTAGGACCTGAGAGGGATCCTGGGCGGCGGAGGTGGCGGTAGGCCTCCCCAGGAGTTCAGTCGCACGCGCTTCGCGCTTAGCTCCGATGTGTGAGCGCGGCTACGCCGCGCAGGAATCAGATTGCATTTCGCCGCCTTCGGCGAATACTCCTGGGCAGGTCTACCGCCACCTCCGCCTCGAAGCGCCACCTCAGCTTTTTATCCGAGGTCCTCGAATCTCTCGCTAAAGCTGAACAGCTAGGAGCCCCTATCTCGAGCAGCCGTTGGGTGGGGAGAGGGGCCTGGTCGTCCTCCAGGCGAATGTTGCCCGAAGGGCGCGATATGCAATCTGTCTATTGCGCGGCGTCAGCCGCGCTCCAACAGCCGGCGCCCGCGAAGCGGGCGAACGAAATTCGACTGGAGGACGACCAGGCCCTCTCCCACGCACCAGCTACTCAGTGATGAACCGCAGCCGCCTCGCGCCGGAAATCATTGAGGACCGACTCCATCGTCTCGACCTCGCAGGCGACCATCTCCGGCCAGGTCTTCTCGGGGTGGTCCTGTAGCGTCTTCAAGCCGTTGCCGCTGATCACCGCGACGACGGTGTCGTCGGGCCCCAGCTTTCCTTCCGCGGCCAGCTTCGCGGTTGAGGCGATCGTGGTCCCGCCTGCTGGCTCGGTCAGCACGCCCTCGGTTGCGGCCAGCAGGTCGATCGCGGCGAAGATCTCGGCGTCGGAGGCGGTGGCCGCCGTGCCACCTCGGGTACGCACCGCCTCCACCACGAGCCCACCGTCCCCCGGCGCCCCAATCGCCAGGGAGTGAGCAGCCGTGTCTGGGGTTTGGGGCTGAATATCGCCGCCCTCGAGGATGGCGCCGGCGATCGGGCCGCAGCCGCTGGGCTGGGCGATGTTGATCTTGGTCCCGCTGGTCTCCGCCAGGCCGACCAGCTCGAGCTCGTTCAGGCCCTTGTGGACCCGCGAGGAGAGCGTGCCGCCCGCGGCCGGGATCACGAAGTGGTCCGGCGCCACCCAGCCGAGCTCCTCGACGACCTCGAAAGCCATCGTCTTCGCCCCCTCGGCATAGAACGGGCGCAGGGTGATATTGGCGAACTCCATGCCGCTGGCCAGCGCCAGCTCGCGACAGGCGCGGTTGGCCTGGTCGTAGTTGCCGTCCAGCTGGCAGACATGGGCGCCGAGCGCGCGGCAGGCCTTCGCCTTGCCCTTCTCCATGTTGCCGGGATAGAAGATGTAGGCGGCGGCTCCGGCCTTGGCCGCCAGGGCCGCGACGGCGGTGCCGACGTTGCCGGTGGAGACACAGCCGATCTCGTCCTTGCCCAGCTCCAGCATTCGCGCGATCGCCATGCCGACGACCCGGTCCTTGTAGGAGAGAGTAGGCCGGTTGGTCGAGTCGTCCTTGAGGTAGAGCTTCTTGAGGCCGAGCTCGGCGCCAAGGCGATCGGCGTGGATCAGCGGCGTCTGGCCAGAGAACTGCCCGACTTTTGCCTGGGCGTTCTTGGAGAGGATCGGCAGCAGCTCCTCGAAGCGCCAGATGTTGTTCGGGCGCTCGGAGAGGTCGCTCTCGGCTATCCGCGCCTTCGCCAACTCGTAGTCGTAATCGATGTCGAGGCCCTCGCCGCAGGCCGGACACTTAAAGGCGATGTCGAGCAGGGGGGTGCGATAGCCGCAGTCGCGGCAGGCGAGTTCGGTGGCGCACGACCTGGTGCGCGACCCGTAGGTGCCCTCCAGATGCGGCTCAACCGCCTCGCTCATAACTCCTCCTTTGCCGCCATGAAGAGGGCTGCCGGGCCCTTCCCGTCTCCACTGGCGATCTGACAATTTGTCGGCTGGGTATAACACATAGGGTGCTGGCGCTCAACGCTTTCTGCGTAAATATTTGATGATCGGCGCGCCTCCGCTCTTGGAGCCAAGAGCCACCGCGTCAAGATCGTCCCACAGGACGGTAGCGGAATCGCCGCTCGCCACATCGATAGGGAAATGTTCTGTCTGTAGAGTTCCTGTCGTCAGATCAAAAGAATCGCACCAATGACCCCCCAGGAACGTTTCGCAGTCAACCTTCGCCAGGCTCGCGCCAAGGCCGGCGTCTCACAAGAGGAGCTCGGCTATCGCTGCGATCTGCACCGCACCGAGATCTCCCTGCTCGAGCGAGCCGGCCGTGAGCCGCGCCTCGCCACCCTCGTCAAGCTCGCCGGCGCCCTCGAGACCACGCCACAGGAGCTCTGCGAGGGCATGGCCTGGAAGCCGGACAAGCGACGCTTCGAGGTAAAGCGCGCCCCTGCCTGACGGGACGCCACCGCCGGCTATCTACGTTTGTCGCAGTCGTTGTGCAGCGGCGTTTTGAAATCGTGCACCTTGCCATTCTGGCCGTCCATCTGCACCGTTGCCCGGTAGACGCCGGAGCAGAGGTTGCGAGAGTTGACCAGTAGGCCCTCCCTGCCGCCCTGCATCGAGAGCACGAACTTGCTGATGGGAACGTCGGGCACACCTGTGAAGGAGATGCCCATGCCCCCGGCGGCGGCAAAGTCGACTTGACCGTCAACGGCGATATCTACCTGGCCGCCCAGATCGGCAACGAGGTCAGGTAGCTCATGACTGGAAGAGCGTAGGTAGACCGGGCCTTCGAGCGGCTGGTCGAGCAGCGGCGTAATGGCTCGGGCGTAACCGTAAATCGCTGCCCGCGGGCAGCTCCCCGCCGTAAACTGGACCCTGGTGCAGATAGTGCGGATATGGACGTTCTCCAGGAGCTGTGACGGAGGTAGCACCACCCGCGTGCGGGCGATATTGGCACCGCCCTTGGGCATCTTCAGGGTCGCCCGCAAGGCGGGATGAGCGTTGCGCCCGGTTCCCCCCGAGAGTCTGAGGCGTAGCTTCGGCTTGAAGCCGAGCCTCGTGCAGCTACCTACCTGGAAGCGGCTGGCCAGGGCTGCCTCAGCACCCAGCGCGGAGGTTGCGGTGCCGATCACCTGCATCGGATCGCAGTTGGTCGGGTTAAGGGTGAACCGCGGTCGATCGATGTCGACGTGGACATCCCGGTAGGAGACCGGGATGCCCTCCAGGAGTTGCGGCAGCGGATCAGAGATGACCGAGATTTGGGCGGTATACGGATCCACGAGGATCGCCGCCCGCACGACGACCGTGCCGAGGTCGAATGGGCCGGCCTGAACCGGGGCCTTGATGACGAGGCTGTACGGCGCCCCTTTGACCGGACCGGCGAGATAGATATGCGTCGGCCCCTTGCCCGGCTGGGGGATCCACAGCGGACTGGACCCAGGCCCGACGGCCACCGCCACTCTGCCGATCTGAGAGGCAGCGGAGCAACGACCGCTCACGGCGTCCGCATCCGGGCAGACCTCGACCCCGGCGAGCTTTGCGACCACACCCGGCGGCAGGGTGAGTCTCAAGCCCGCCAGGTTCTGGTCTCCCGAGCTACGGGTCAGGGCGGCGACGAACGGGGAAAACCGAGCGGCGGAGGGACTGACAGCGCCCGCCGAGAGCTCTGGATCGAACCCGCCGTTGCCGCAGCTTCGGTCGAACGTCATCGGCGCTTCACCTTCTGCATCGGCGCCACCCGACCAAGGGGTGAGCTTGTACGCAGTCCGGTAAATGCCGCAGGCGCTTGGAGTAGCCAGAACTCCCCGCGCGCCACCCTTGAAACGAAGCTCCAGCCGGCGTAGCGGCAGCTGCGGCGCCTCGAGGAAGAGCGAGGTGATGCGGCCGCTGCCGGGGTCGAGCTCAAACTCGCCGGGAAGCTTGATGTGAGCGCCCAAATCGTCGGCAACCAACCAGGCGCGGACCGGGCGACCCGGCTCCGGGGTCCGCTGGTAGACAGCCCCCTGGAGCGGTCGGGAAAGAGATGGCGAGTCGATCTCGACCACTGCCATCTTTGCGGCCTCGGGGCAGCGAGCCGGCCCCGGAGGCGAGACTTTGAAGCCCACCTGCGCCGCACTGCAGGAGTCGAGGCCGTCCGCGGCCCCAGCAGCGATGGTCACGCCCTCGGGAAGCCTCACCATTGTATTGCGCAACTGCGAGGTGACACGTCCGTTGACAGCTTCGTTCTGAGGGATCGTCAGCATCACGTCGGCGCCGCTGGGCGCCGCCGCTTCCCTGCTCGTGGGCGTCAGAGAGAAGCTGGGCTCGAAGTTCAAGCTCGGGCAATCGACGATCTCACCCAGGGGCGCGCTCATCCTCGAGACCCTGGTCGGTTCCTGGTAGCTGCTCGCGGTGAAGCCCATCTCGAGAGACGCGCCGCAGGTGGTCGGGTTGGTCATGAACGGAACCGGCTCCCGCCCGCTGGAGCGCGGCGGCGATTCCGTTTTGCCGTTGATCGATTCCTGGATCGTCAGGCGCTGGGTGTCGTGGGTGGAGCTGGATGGATCTCCCCACAACGTCGTCTTCACCGCCTGCAGCGGGACGACCGACGAGATTCCGACTGTTTCCGCATCGACCCCATAGTCGGAGTCCGAGCGCAGGCGGAGCCTGACGATCGCCGGCACCGTGTAGGCGAAGAAGCCGAGGCGGGCGACTTCGTCTTCCCCGGCCGTTTCCAGATTGAAGATCGAGACGGTCAGCGGGAAGCCGAGTCCGGCGTGGATCACGGCCACCCCGACCTGGGAGCCGAAAGGACAGCCTTGACCGATTGCCCCAGCCACGAACTGGACGGCGCTGCACGTCTGGACGGCGTTGAGGTTGGCGAGCAGACCCGGCGGGAGCTCGACCTTGATGTCCTTGACAAGCGCGTACGGCGCCCGCTGCCCGGTCGCGTCGGGAGCGCTGGCCGGGTCCGTCTTCAACTCCAGAGTCGCGGTGAAGTCGGGGTGGGCACCGGCCTGGTTGGTCGACAGCTCGGCGCTGACCGAGGCGATGCCGAACTCGTCGTACCCTGCTGCCCCCGCCTCGGTGGCGGGAGCAGCGGCGCAGAGGGCCGCTGTCGCGACCACGACAGCCAGCCGCCTCACCGCGCAGCCCTCTCACCCCGGCCGACCCGCCGGCGCTTCTCGTGCTTTTGCTTCTTCTTGTGCTTCCGGGCGCCGTGACGGCGCGGCTTCGGGTCACCGGGCGCCACGAAGCCGGCGCTGCCGGGACTCGACAGCGGCGGAGCGGCAGCCGGACCCCCCTGACAGGCGTCTTCCCAGCAGGGCACCGGCGCGACCGCTTCCGGGAAGCCGCCGCCGACCCGAGCGTCGTATATCGACGACACCGTGCTGACGTCCTGGCCGACCAGCCTCTCGGTGGACGTGAAGAAGACATCATCACCGCTGGGGCTCATCCCATACAGAAAGCTCGGCAGGCGCCCCTGCCCGGATGAGATCAGGTAGGCCTGCTGCCCCGCCTTCCACTCGTACACGTCCCAGGTTTCGTTGACATCACCAGGGACCAGAGCGTCTTCGGTCTGGAAGAAGACCCGCGACCCATCCTCACTGACGTTCTGGACGTGGACCAGGGAGCTGGTCGGGCCGTCCGGCGCCCTCAGCCGCGCATCGCCGGCGGCGGCGCCGAGCGGCGGACAAGAAACGCAATCCAGAGCGCCACTGCCGGCCTCATAGCGATAGATCTCCACGCTGCCGCCGCTGTCGTAGGGCGTGATCCTGGCCCGCGACTCGAAGAGCAAAACCGAGCCGCTCGGGGTGGTCCGAGACGAGCTGTTGGCCCGTCCCGTGAGCACGGTCGGCCTCGGGAGGACGGCGGCCGTGGTCCATCGCGCCAGGGAGATACTCCCTTCGAGGTCCCCAGCGCTGAGCACAGCGACAAACCGAATCGTCTCGCTTGCCCCGTCCCAGACGTAGAGGTTGTTCTTGCCTCCCTCCGCTTCACGACCGAGGCTGTTCCTTTCGCTCCCGGTCAGCGCCGCGGTCGAGGTGAAGTAGACACGAGAGCCGTCGTCGGCGACGTTGACGAAGACCGCAGCGCCGGCGATCTCCTCCGCGGTTCCATCCCTCGTGTCGAAGGCGTAAAGACCCGCCGGCGCGGGAGTGTGCCCCCCGGTGGGCGGAGCGTCCGCGTAGAACACCTTTGCGCCATCAACCGAGACGCCGGCGAACGTGCATGGAAGCGCCGCCACCTCCATCGTCTCGCCGTCGACTCGGACGTACAGGTTGCCGCCGACCTTGAAGGCGATCGCGGCACCGTCTCGCGAAGCGCCCTGGTACTCCGCGTCTTCACCGCCGGCGAGGGGCGCGCCGCCAGGCAGCAGCGAGATGACGTCAACAGCCCCGTCCCCGGTCCGGTCGTAGACCGCCTCGGTGCCGCTTGGAGGCGCCGTCGGCTCGAGCCTCCGCTCGGAGGTGAAGATCATGTGGACAGGGTCGGCCGTCAGCCACCGCACGTCTGCCTCTGGGTCGGTCCCCAGCTCGCCCTGACCGACCAGGGTGAATGACCCGGTAGGCCCGCGAACGTAGCTAGTGCTCTTGCCGTCGACCACGAGGCTGCCTTCATCCGCCGGCGGGGACCCAGTGGTCAGGGTCGAGTGGCGATGGTCGGGCGAAGCGCAGAGGCCGCCACCTGCCGCCGGGTAGGCGGATTCGGCGCCGGTGGGACTTCTGGAAGTCGTGACCCAGCCATCCGGGGCCCGCACCGATTCGTAGAGGTCCCAGTTGCCATTGGTGGTGAGGCCCGCCACCGACCCGCCCTTGCTGAGCGAGAGCAAGCCGTTTCCGTCGCTGGTCGCGGGGAAGAAGTCGAAGCAGCCCCGGCCATCGACTTCGCCGAACCCGGAGCCGGCGAAGGCGACCGTACCGGTGTCGGAAGGGGTAACCAGCTCGTAGGCTCGGCCGTCGGGCATCTTCCTTCCCGCGGGAAAGGTTTCAAAGGTTCGGTCGGCACTCTCGGTGGTACCGGTCGTATTGGTGGCGACAAGGCGGTAGTGGTACCGCGTCGCCGGTTGCAGGCCGGCGACGCTCTGGGCCACCAGGCGGGGGCCGCCACCCGCCGCCACCGAGACGGGCAGCGCCGCACAGCCGGCGACCGCACAGTCCGACCTGCCGTACTCGAAACGATATGAAGTCGGCGCGTTCTGGGGGTCCAGGTAGGCGTTGAGAGTGGCACCGGTGTCTCTCACCGGAGAGGCGACGGTCCCGACAACGGACGGCTTGGCCGCCGGCGTGGTGAAGGTGGTCTCAGCCGAGGTGGCGAAGCCACCGGCCGCACCCCGGCTCTGGACGAGGCGGGCGCGGTAGGCCTGAGAGCCGGTCAGCCCGGTCAGCTCCACCCCCACCGCTATCTCGGCAGGCGCTGCGCCGGCAGAGAGATCCACAGTCGGAGCCCTGACCCATTTTTTCCCGTCGGTCGAGTACTCGAAGCGGTAGCTGACCGGGATCCCATCAGAGACCACCTTGCCCTCCAGCAGCGCGCTGGTCCCATCGAACGCGGTGACCGGCTCGATCGTCGGCACGCTGTTCAGGATGTAAACGCCCTGCAGCGTTCCCGTCGTTGCCACGGTGACATAGGCGTTGCCCCCGAGCGAGGCTTTCGACACCGCGACTCCGGTGAACCCGGTCGAGGTCGCACCGGCATTGGCTGGCAGGGAGGAGCCGTGGGTCACCGCCCCTCCCCCGGCCTGATCCACCTCGACGACGGCGACGTAGCTGGCTTCGGCTTCGCGCTTGCCGGAGACGAAGACGTGATCCGTCGATGGGTCGACGGCAACGCCGAGGCGCTCACCCGCCCCGAAGACGGCGTCGAGGGGCGTCGCGGCGAAAGACGCGTCGAGTGGCGCCGGACCCGAGCTGAACCTCTGGACGCGCCGCACGACGTTGTTGTCCAGGGCGAGGACTCTGCCGCCGGAATCGACCGCCACATCGACCGGAGAACCCGCGGCGAACTGCCCCGGACCAGGTCCGGCGGTGCCTTCCTGGCAGACGTTGGTGGGGTTGGCGGCGACGCTGCAGACCTCGAACCCGTCGGTGACGGTCTCGTCGGGCCCCTGCGCGACGACGTCCCAGCCGAACACGCGCAGGCACTCGACGCCGGTCACCACGCCGGCACTCAGTGTCGGCCTGAAGACGTCAACCCGGCGGAAGGCCCTGTTAGCGACGTAGACGTCGCCGGCGGCATCGACCGCCAGGCCACCCACCGCGGTACCGAACATCCCGCAGGGCCCTGGCGGAGCGCCTCCCGGGGGACTGATCTGGGCGCCGCCGCAGCCGCTGAGCACGGTACAGAACTGGAATTTCGGTTCGCCGTTCCTCACACCCCACCCGAATGCCCCCTCGAAAGCCCCCGCGGCGCTGAAGACGTCGATGCGGCGGTTGTTGGATGCCTGGTCCGACACGAAGACGTGGCCCGTCGACCCGCTGACCGCGATTCCCTGCCCGCCGTTGTTCCCCAGCTGCCCGGGGTTCGGCCCCGCCGACCCCCTTTCGCATTTCGCGGCCTCGACGCAGATTCCGAATCCTGAGTTGCCTAGATTCACCTTCCAGCCCCAGGCGCTGACGAAATCTCCGCCGGGCCCGAACCGCTGGATGCGCCTGTTGCCGGAGTCGACGACGTAGAAGGTGCCGGCAGCGACCCCTCCGGCTCCGGTCTGGTTGATCGCGACTCCGCGGGGGGCGTTGAAGAGCCCACCGGCTTCGCCCGTCGTGGCCGCCCCGAGCGTGGCGATCGGGGCCTTGGGGGCGGCGGCAAGCGCGGACGAGGCGACGGCGAGGAGCGCCAGGACGGCAAGCGCGACCGACATCGACCCGCGGACTCGACGTCGCCGGACAAAACCATCGAAGATGGCCACGGCGAGCGCCGCTTCCTTCACGATCTGTCCTCCATCCGATGAGCCAAGCTCTTGACCCGAGCACTCAAGCCAGCGACTCGGCTTTCCCCTTAACAGTCTCCTGGAAACACGTCCACTTCCCAGCGGACCAGGCTCAACTTAAGATACACACCATTTTTTGTCAAGGTACGCATCCGATGCTACGGCACAGGGCGGCCGTCCCAAGGATCGGGACGGCCGCACCGTATCTCTTCCTGATTATTCGCTTACTACAAAAGTAGAGGTATTGGCTCCGATCGCTTTGTAGTCCGCATCGAAAAGGCCTTCTTCCGGACAGCCAAATCCGCCTTCAGCTATTTTCAGTTCCTCTTCGTTGGCCAGAACTGTGCCGGGATTTCCACCCACGAGCGCGAGATTGAAGTCAGGGCTGGAGAACGTGCAGGCGATGATTCCTGCACACGTCACCATGGCAGACGGTTCTTTGCCGCTCGGCCCTTTACTGAGTGTGAGCGAAGCACCGGCCCCGGAACCCAGGACTTCCGCGTGATATGGAAGGTTTTCGGACGAAACAGTGCAGGACGGAGTGAAGAGGACGTCAACTTTGCAGCCGCTGAAGGAGAATGCGGTGACTTCGCCTGTGACGTTTTCAGTCGCACTGCCTGTTTTCGTGACTTTGACTTTGGTAAACGCGTCCGTGCATGTAACTTCCGGAAGAGCTGTAATCACCGTATTGACAGCTGTGGCTTCGATTACATCGTTTGGTTTGTACATCGATTCTTCCGGGCAGGGAGTCGTGTTGGTTTTACATATGGCATTCCCCGCGGCCGTACCGGATCCGACAAACGCCGTCATCGCGACAGCCGCGAGCACGGCAAGTCCCACTATCTTCGAGTACTTCAATGGTATTCTCCTTTGGAATCCGGCGTGTCAGCGCCGGTTTTGAGTTACCTCATGCGTCGGGGATTCGCCATTGGCGGCCCCGGCGCATTTTTTCCCAACCGCAAGCTGCGCGGCCAAGCCTTGACCGGAGTGTGCGGACAGTGAAGTGAGGCAGGGCGGCTTCGGCATAGCCGATGCACCCAGGACCGTCCTTAACGGATCCGTTCCTGGCTCATGACTGGTCCTCCTTTGCCACCCCAAGGCGTGTCCCGTCTCGAGATCCCCGCCTCCTTCACCGGCCTGATCGCCCGGCGTGGCTATTCATAACACACGGTTTTCTAATAATCAAGTTGCCTTGCTCAGTTGAAGAAAACTCCGCCTGGAACGAGGCTCAGATGACCGAGGTGGGATCTCCGCCCGTTACCGGAATCGCCGCTTTTCTCGGCCAGCTGCCGGTGAGATCGGGCGCATCGTCCCGCCCAGAAGCAATCAGGAGCTGCTCCGCGATGTGAGGAGCCAGCGGGGCCAGGGCCTGGAAGAGAAGGACGAGTGCCGCGACCAGAGCCTCGGCATCGGCGTGGCCGAGCCGGTCGCGGCGCTGGAGCACGCGCTTCTCGTAATCCTGTATCCGCTCCAGCAGGCGAGTGACGTTGCGGACGGCCTTATGCATCTGCAGGCTCTCGTAGTCGGCGGTGATGCGAGCGAGGCCGCTGTCGCACCATTTACGCAGGCGATCCCGCATGAACTCGGTCTCGGCCGCAGCCTCCTCGTCGTGCGGCGCCTCCGCCAAGAGGACGAAGCGGTCATGCGAGTAGGTCCAGACATTACGCAGGAAACGGCCTGCGAAACGTAGAGCGCTGTCGCTCCAGTTCAGGGTCTTCGCCGGCCCCGCCGCGTAGAGGATCGCCAGCCGCACCGTGTCCGCCCCGTACTCCTCGACCAGCGCATCGGGATTGACAACGTTGCCGAGATGCTTGCTCATCTTGCGCCCATCGGCGACGACCATCTCGTGGAAGAGGCTGCCCGCGAAGGGCTCGCCGTCCTCGAGGAAGGAAAGCGGGCCGATGTCCCGCAGCGCCTTGGTGACGACGCGCTGGTCGAAGACGAAGTTGCCGCTGTCAGCGCCGGCGACGAGGCGCTCCGCGGGCAGCCAGTACTTCAGGTCGGGGTGGTCGAACATCTGCTCGGCGCGCGCCTCGGGCGGCACCGCCGCCGGGACCCAGAGCCAGAGCGCGTCGAAGTGGCAGTCGAGGGTGTCGGTCTCGCGCTTGGCGGGCACCCCGCAGCGCGGGCAGGACACGTCGACGAAGTCCGGCCGCTCGGCCAGCGGGTTCCCTTCGCCGGTCGGCTCGATGTCGCGCGGCAGCACCACCGGCAGGTCCTCGACCGGCACCGGCACCGCTCCACACGCCTCACAGTGAACAACCGGGATCGGCGTTCCCCAGGAGCGCTGACGGGAGATTGAGAAGTCGGAGGCTCGGTAGCGAGTCGTCTCGCTCGCCGCGGCGGCGGGTCCGGTCTCGGTCTCCGGCAGCTCCTCCACCCCGCGCTCGATTCGGGCCGCAAGCTTCTCGTCAGCCTCGTCCACCGCCGGAATCCCCAGCGCCGCCGTCGGGCCATAGCGAGCGTCGACGATCGGCGAGATCAGCACCGGCAGCAGCTGCCGACCGGTGGGGCCGATGACCGAAGCGCCGCTATCGAGCACCGGCACCGCAGCGGCGTCGCGGGCGCTGCGCTCCCAGCCGCCGGAGCGCATCTTCTCCAGCGCCTCCCCCACTCCGGGCCCGACCGCCCAGCGATCGACCTCGGGGTGACGGGGTGAGATCAGAACGAAGCGGGCCTCGGCAGCCGAGTCCGGATAGGGCGTAAAAGCGGTCAGGGTCTCGCCACCGAGCGCCGCCAGCTCGACCTCGCCGCCGTCGTTGCGACCGAGGATGAAGCGCTGCGCCGCCAGCGAGAGCTCGTCCCAGTTCTCGAGCCCGGCAAGGTTGCGGTCGTTCTCCTCGAGATAGGGCGTGATGCCCAGGAACCAGGTCGGACGGCGGATCAGGCGGACGTCGTTGTGGCAGCGCCAGCAGCGGCCATCCTCGACTTGGATCGCCGCCAGCGTCGTCTGGCAGGTGTCGCACCAGTCGACGGTGGCATCATCGCGGTAGATCAAGCCGGCCTCGAGCAGGGTCAGGAAGAGCCACTGCGACCAGCGGTACTGGCTCTCGTCGGAGCTGTAGAAGACACGCTCGTAGTCGACCGAAAAGCCGAGCCGCCGCATCTGGTCAAGCATCCGCTCGCCGCACTGCTCGACCCAACCCGCAGGCGGCTCCTTGCGCTCGATCGCCGCCAGCTCCGCCGGCAACCCGAATGCATCGAAGCCAAAGGCGAGCAGGACAGCGTCTCCGTGGGCACGGCGGAAGCGCGCATAGGCGTCACCGATTGCGTAATCGCGAACGTGGCCCATGTGCAGGTTGCCGGAGGTGAAGGGGCTCGAAGCCTTGACATACACCGCTGCCCGGCCCTCGGCCGGCGTCGGCGTCTCGAAATCTCCACGCTCCGCCCAGGTCTGCTGGCGGGCCACCTCCAGCGTCGCGGGATCGTATTTCGGCTTCGCTCTGCTCATTTCCCGGTCAAGGCTAACTTAGTGATGAGACTGCGACATAGCGCGAAAAACGTCCTGTAATTAGGGACATTTGGGTACTCGGCATCGGTATGCAAACCTAGCTCTTGGGGTTGAACAATGAAGGCCCCGGCGGTGCTCGTTACACCCCCGGGGCCTGGCCGAGACCTGAAGAGGAGGTCCCAACATGGGAGAGGGTAGGGAAATGTTGCTCGTCTCTGCTGATCAGTTCTACGCGGATTCAGTAGAGAGGGCGATCGAGGCCCACGACATCTCGACCGCGGCGCCGATCCGAGCTGCGGTCACCGCCGCGGTCGAGATGGCCGAAATGGATCCTGAAAGCGCACGGACCGCGCTGTGGAAGTTGCAGGGTGACTGGAGCACGCTGGAAAAGCTGGAGGAACGGCTGGGCGGAGAGCCGACAAGAACGGCGCTTCGAGTCGGCGGTGCGATTCAGATGGCTCGCTCCGAGCTGGGCTCGCCCTCGCCGCATCTCGACCACCTGCTGCCGGACATACTCGCCTGGCTCGACTGCGAGGACTAGGAGGGCCCGTCAGGCAAAGGTCCAGAGCTTATTGCCGAGGAAATTGAACGGCATCGCGATTGCCACGGCGATCGCCTGCGCCGTCAACGCCCCGACCGAGGTGCCGCCGATCAGCGCTTCCAAAACCGCGAGGTTGACCAGCAGCGCGGCGACGCTGACGGTGAAGAAGCGGACCACCTGGAAGCCGGCGGTACCGCTGCCGGGGCCGAAGGTCCAGTAGCGGTTCCAGAGGAAGTTGCTGGTGACGGCGACGCAGAAGGCCCCCACTGCGGCGACCAGGTGGTGCACGCCGAGGTTGCCCGACAGCACCGCGAAGACGGCGAGGTTGATCAGGTAGCCGGAGCCACCGACGATCCCGAACTTCAGCAGCTGCACCCAGTTGTCCGGCTGCCGCGCGGCGGCGCCGAGACGATCGGCGAACTCGGAGGCGCTCACCGGCTCTCCTCCGGGGAGGAAGGCGTCGTCCGTGCCTGCGCCCCCAGGGCTGCCCGACCTGACGGCGGCGCGTCTATGACCACGGCGTCCTCGCCGAAACCGGTCGGCAGGTCGTGCAGGGTGTGGAACCAGATTTGCAAGGGCCGCCTCGAGACGTAACGGGTCAGGGTGAGGCGATCGAGCCGCACCCGCTCGACCGGATGAAACGAAGGCGGCAGGTTAACGGGCTTGGCGGCGACGAGAGGCTTACTGAGCACGTCGACCTCTTCTACCCGTTCCTGGCCCCCGTACATTCGCAGAGCGCCATCGGGGAGGTAGAAGAGAACCGGATCGGCGGCCAGCTTCCAGGCGACGATCGCCCGCCGTGCCCGTGGCGGGCCGATCTCTTCCGTCAAGGTGCGGAAGTCGGGTCGCTGCAAGTTCGGGGTGCTGGTGACGTGGACGTCGAAGGCCAGCCAGTAGGCGCAGAGGGCGACCGCGAGCAGCAAGCCGAGGCGGCGAGCGGCGGCAACCGAGAAGCCAATCGCTGCTGCCGCGGCAAGCGGCACCAGCGCCGGCAGCAGGTTGCGCTCGACGACGTAGTCGTGCCCGGCCAGGGCCGCGACAGATGCGAGCGCCGCCACCCCGAAGCCGATCACGAAGCAGATCGCCGCCCCACCTCGCTCGCGCCTGCTGCCACGAAGAAGGACAAGCAGCAGCGCCGCGCCGATCAGCAGCGCCGGGACGAGCGCGTAGCGGTCGCGGGGCGGCTCGGCAATCACGTGGCCCGTCTCGCCGATCAGGAAGCTGGCGCCGGTCTCCCAGAGCCTGGTCAACAGCGGGCTGTGATCGATCCAGCCGATGTGGGTTGGGTTGACCTGGGAGGCAATCAGCGGCAGCAGAGCTACCCCCGTTGCCACCACCGCCCCGACCGCCGGCAGGACGAGCCTCCAGCGCCCTCGCAGCGCGATCAGCAGCCAGAGCGCCTCGATCCCGACCGCGAAGACGGCGAAGTAGTGGCTGCAGAGGGCCAGCGCCGAGGTCAGGGCCCAGAAGGCCAGATCGCGTCCCGCGCGGGTGCGCAGGGCGCGGGCGAAGAAGATCAGCGAGAGGGCCCCGAAGAAGAGCAGCAGGACGTAGGAGCGGGCCTCCTGCGAGTACCAGATCAGCATCGGGTTGACGGCGAGCATCGCGGTCAGGACGAGGCCGGCGCGGCGGCCGGCCAGTTCGCGCCCGATCCAGTAGCCGAGCGGGACCGTCGCCGCCCCGATCAGAGCAGAGAGCGAGCGCAAACCGATCTCACCGGTGCCAAACAGCTTCGCCCACCCCCAGGCGAGGATGTAATACAGAGGCGGGTTCGACTCGCTCGTCTTCACCGTCTCGAGCATCTGCGAGAAGCTGCCGGGAATCACCCGGATCGCCGTGATCACCTCGTCGTGGTGATAGCTCTGCAGGTCGAGCGTGGCGAAGCGCAGGGCGAGGCCGACGGCCGTCAGCGTCGCCAGCGCCCAGACGATGACGGCGCGGTTGGGAGACTCCTCGCTCACGGGGTGCAGGCGTCCCTCGGCATCGGCCGGCCCGGGTCGAAGGAGGGCGGTGCGGCCGCGCCCGAGCTGCCCCACCGCCGGTTCGGACGAGGCGAGAGGTCGAAGGAGAGCGTGGCGCCGCGGGCGAGAGCGCAGTAGGTGGTCCAGGGCCGGTTGTAGGCGCGGCCGTCAATCCGCAGCGAGCGGACGTAAGGCGCGCTCGCCGGGCCGAGCGAACGGGTGCGGCGCCCCTTGCCGCTGCCGACGTTCTCTTGCGCCGAGGCGAGGATCAAGGCACGCCGGCGCTGCGGCAAACGGATCTCCGCCCGCTCGAACAGTGGACTGCCGATCGCCAGCACACCCACACCCGGCACCTCTGGGTAGAGGCCGAGCGCACCGAACACGTACCAGGCGGAGAGGGTGCCGAGGTCGTCGTTGCCGGGGTAGCCGTCGGGGGAGGCGTCGTAGAGGGTGAGCAGCGCTCGCCGCACCGCCTCCTGGGTCCGGTAGGGCCGCCGTGCCCAGTCGTAGAGCCACGGCGTCTGCAGAGTCGGCTCATTGCCGAGCAGGGCGTGGTCGGTGTGGGTAGCGCCGGCGCCACCGTTGAGCTGGCGCAGGAAGCGATCCAGTCGAGCCGCCGCTCTGTCGGTGCCGCCCATGCGCCCGAAGAGACCGGCCGGGTCGTGCGGAACCATCCAGGTATACTGAGCCGAGTTGCCCTCGACGAAACCGCCGCCGGCGAGGTTGTCGTAGCCGGGCACGAAGGCGCCGCTGGAGAAGCGCGGCTCGATCATGTCGCTGCTGGGGCGATACAGCCGGCGCCAGTTCGCCGAACGGCGCATCAAGGCCCGGTAGGTCGCGCGGTCGTCCAGGTAGCGAGCAGCGAACTGGGCGATCGCGAAGTCATCGACGGCGTACTCGAGCGTGGTCGCGGCCGATCCCCAGACGTCATCGGGATCTCCGTAGATCGAGTTGGCGTTGCGGACGTTGGTGTCGGCGTCGAAGGGGACATAGCCGAGGGCCAGGTACTCGGCGAGGCCCTGGCGCTGCAGGTATTCGCCGTTGGCGCTGCTGCACGGCTGGGTCGCGCCTTTAACCATCGCCTCCAGGGCGGCGCCGTGATCGAAGGCGGTGGCGCCGAAGGCAGCGGCCGAGGCAATGATCGGGTCGGCGGAATCGCCGACCATGGTCATGCTCTGGCCGTTGGCGTAAGGCCAGCGAGGCAGGCAGCCGCTCTGCTCGGCGCCAGCCAGTAGCGAGCGGACCATGTCGCTTGCCCGCTGCGGCACCAGGATCGAGAGCAGCTGGATCTGACTGCGGTAGATGTCCCAGCCGGAGAAGTCCGCGTACTGGAGGCGGTGACGGGCGCGGTGGACGAGGCCGTCCATCCCCGGATAGCGACCGCCGACGTCGCTGAAGGTGCGCGGCGCCAGGAAGGCGTGGTAGAGCGCCGTGTAGAAAGTGTCGAGGAGGCGATCGGGCCCGCCGCTGACGCGGATCCGGCCGAGCGCCTGGTTCCAGCTGTTGCGGGCCCGGGCGGCGATCTCGGCGAAGCCGGCGGCGCGGCTCTCGGCCGCAAGATTGGCGCGCGCCCCGTCTACGCTGACGAAGGAGACCCCGACGCGGACCGAGACGGCCTGGCGGCGGCGGGTGTCGAAGCTCGCGTAGGCGCCCACCCGGGCGCTCGTGCGCGGGTGGGCGGGCGGCGACTGACTGTCCGCGGCTGCACTGGAGCCGGGGGCCAGCTCGTCGCGAGTCCAGGTGCCGTAAGCGTCGAAGGGCCGGCTGAAGACCGCCGCAAAGTAGACCCTGTAGCGCGGCCGGTGGCCGCAGAAGAGGCCGCTGGAGGCGACGCCGGAGATCTCCTTGGCGCCAGCGTCGACCTGCACCTCGGCGAAGTCGTTGGGCTGGGCGCTGCCGCCGGCGTTGATCAGGACGCTGGCGTGCGGGCTGGCGGGAAAGGCGAAGCGCGCCATCCCGGTCCGGGTCGTCGCCGTCAGGGCGACGTCGATGCCACCACCGCGCACCGGGTTGAGCCGGGTCGCGTAGTAGCCGGGGCTCGCCTGCTCGCGGGGGTGGGAGAAGCCGGGCTGGAACTCACCGGCGAGGGCGGGCGAGGAGCCGTCGCCAGCCGGCGAAGCGACAAGCGGCTCGGTAGTGGGCAGGAAGGGAAAGTCTCCGTAGAGCGAGCAGCCGGCGCCATTGAGATGGGTGAGGCTGAAGCCGCTGACGTGATCGTCGCGGTGGTCGTAGCCGCCAGAGTGCGGCGCCGCCGGGGTCGTGTCGGGGCCCCACTGGACCATCCCGAAGGGGGCGGTGGCGCCGGGGAAGTTATGGCCGCCGCCGAAGGTGCCAGGGCCCGGACGGGTGCCGGCCAGCGGGTTGACGTGGCGGGCGAGGTCGGCCGCGGAAGCGACCGGGAACGTCAGCGCGAGGGCCGACACGACCACGGCTGCCGCAGCAGCCGTCCGTCGCATCGAGATGTGAACGTCGTGGTGCGTAATGTTCCCGCTCCTATGCAGGGCAGAATTGCAATTCTCGCGGCGCTTGTCGTCGCCGCCGCGGTCGCGGTCGCGCTCCTCCTCGTTGTGGGGGGCGACGACGGCTCGAATTCCTCCGGGGCCGATTCCGAAGCGCTTCCCGGCACCCCCAGCGTAGAGATCATCTCTCCTCGCAACGGCGCCCGCCAGGCCAGCCACGCCGTCGTCGTCAAGGTCATGGTCCACAACTTCCAGCTCTCGCCCAGGCACTTCGCGGGCGATCCGGAGCTCGGCGAGGGGCATATCCGCTTCAGCCTCAACCGGGTTCCCGACTGCGTCGACCCGGTCAAACTGGAGCGAGCGCTGAACAGCGCGATCGGCAAGGGTCGCCTGGTCGGGGCCTCCTTCGACTACCCGCGCTACTCCGGCCCTAACGGTCAGCTGGCCGAGCGTAATGGCGTCGCCGGCAGCTACTCGCCGGCGACCCGGCCGGAGATCTTCTACCGCGGCCTCCCCCCTGGCTTCTACCGGCTCGTCGTCAGCCTCGCCCTGAACAACGGCGCCACGACCCCCTATCACTCCGTCACCAACTTCCAGATCTTCCCCAAACCCGGCCACAAGAGAAAAAAGTGCACGGGCGGCAAGGTCTCCAGCGCCAGCGCCGCCGAACGCGGGTTGCGATAACTGCGCGCGAGCGCACTGCGCTCGCCCATAACCCCAGCAGGGCCCAATACTTCACTTTGTATAGTCAGGTTTGATGCGGACCTACCGCCGCCTGATGGGCTTCCTCCGCCCCTACCGGCCCCAGCTCTGGGGCTCGCTCGTCTTTGCCTGGGCGGCGATGGGGATGAGCGTGCTGATCCCCTGGCTCGTTGGCCGCGCCATCAACGCGATCCAGGACGGCAACGAGCCCGACCTGCTGCCGCTGGCGCTGGCGATCCTCGCCGCCGCGATCCTGCGCCTGGGGCTTACCGTGGTGCGACGCGTGGTCGCCGGCAAGGTCTCGCTGGCGGTCGAATTCGACCTGCGCCAGAAGTTCTACGCCCACCTGCAGCGGCTGGAGTTGAGTTTCTTCGACGGCCAGCAGACCGGGCAACTGATGTCGCGGGCGACCGTCGACCTGCAGGCGATCCGCTTCTTCCTCGGCTACGGACTGATCTTCATCACCCAGAACCTGCTGACGATCGTCCTCGCCAGCGCCGTGATGTTCGCCCTCAACCCCGTGCTGGCGTTGGTCGCGTTGGCTCCGGCGCCACTAGTCGTCCTCACCGCCTCCCGCTACAACCGCCTCTCCCGCCCGGCCCTGCAGGAGGTGCAGCAACGGCTCGCCGAGCTGACCGCGGAAGCCGAGGAGAACGTCTCCGGCATTCGCATCGTCAAGGCCTTCGCTCGCGAGGAACACCAGCTGCATCGCTTCCAGCGCGCCGTCGCCCGGGTTTTCGACCAGAGCATCTACTCGACCCGCCTGCAGGCGTTCTTCTCGCCGCTGCTGGGGCTGCTGCCGCAGCTGGGGATCGCCCTGGTGCTGCTGATCGGCGGCCGCCAGGTGATCGCCGACAACCTCAGCCTCGGCGACTTCACCGCCTTCTACGCCTACATGGTGATGCTGGCCGGGCCGCTGCGAATGCTCGGCGTGACGATGGGGATGGCCCAGCGCGCAATCGCCTCCGGCAACCGCCTCTTCGAGATCCTCGACCGCGAGCCGCAGATCGAGAGCGGGCCGGGAGCGCCGGAGTTGCCGGCCGGCGGCGGCAAGGTGCGGCTGAGCGCGGTCTCGCTGCAATACGGCGAGGATGGGGAGGCACTCAGCGACGTCGATCTCGAGGTTGAGGCGGGCCGCACGATCGCCCTGGTCGGTCCGTCGGGCTCCGGCAAGACCAGCCTGGTGGCGCTGATCGCGCGCCTCTACGACCCGAGCCACGGCACGGTCGAGATCGACGGCGCCGACCTGCGCAGCGTCGACGTCGCCTCGTTGCGCTCAGAGGTCGCCTTCGTCGCCGACGACAGCTTCCTCTTCACGGCCAGCGTCGCCGACAACATCGCCTACGCGCGGCCGGGAGCCGAGCGCGAGGAAATCGAAGTGGCGGCGCGGCGGGCCCAGGCCGAGGACTTCATCCGCGACCTTCCGGACGGCTACGAGACGAGGGTGGGCGAGCGCGGCCTGACTCTCTCCGGCGGACAGCGGCAGCGACTGGCGATTGCCCGGGCGCTGCTCGCCGACCCGCGGATCCTGATCCTCGACGACGCCACCTCTTCGGTCGACGCCACCACCGAGACGGCGATCAAGACCGGCCTGCGGGAGGCGATGGAGGGCCGCACCACCTTCGTTATCGCCCACCGCCTCTCGACCGTCTCCCTGGCCGACGAGGTGGTGGTGCTGGACGGCGGCCGGATCGTCGACCGCGGCAGCCACGAGGAGCTGCTGGCCGGGTGCGGCTTCTACCGCGAGATCGCCGAGCATGGCCTCGCCGACTCGGTCTTCCTGCAGCGCGACCTCGAGCAGCGCGAGGAGATGGCACGGCTGTGAGCGAGCCGGCCCCCGCCCCCGCTCCCGGCCGCCTCGGCAACATCCTGCTGCTCTTCCGGGCGCTCTGGAAGCTGTTGCGCGGTCAGGACCAGCGCGGCCGCAAGGTGCGTTGGATGATCGGCCTGCTGCGGCCCTACCGCGGCCGGGTGGCGCTGATGTTCGTGGCGTTGCTGTTCGCCACCGCCGCCGGCCTCGCTCCCCCCTACCTCGCCGGCCGGGCGATCGACGCCGGCATCCTCACCGGCGACGTCGCCGCCCTCGACCTGATCGTCGCCGCCTTCGTCGGCGTCGCGATCGTCTACGCGGCCGCCACCTACCTGCAGACCTACCTGGTCGGCTGGGTCGGGACGCGAGCACTGCAGGACCTGCGCGAGCGCATCTTCAGCCACATCCAGTCGATGTCGATCGGCTTCTTCACCCGCCGCAGCCCTGGGGTGCTGATCTCCCGCATGACCAACGACATCGAGGCGCTCAACCAGCTGGTGACGAGCGGCGTGGTGACGATGTTCTCCAGTGTCCTCACCCTGGTCGGGGTGGTCGTGATCATGCTGCTGCTCGACGTCCAGCTGGCCCTGATCACCTTCCTCACCTTCCCGCTGCTGGCGATCGCCAGCGTCGTCTTCCGGATCGTCTCCCACGGAGCCTACCGCGAGACCCGCGAGCGGATCGCGGCGATCACCGGCTACCTGCAGGAGACCCTGAGCGGGGTGCGGGTGGTGCGCAGCTTCGGCCAGGAGCCGCGCCACACGGCGGCAATGAGCGAGCTCAACGAAGCCAACCGCGAAGCCAACATGCGCACCGTCTACCTCAACGCCTCCTACTTTCCGGCGGTGGAAATGCTGGCCGCCGTCGGCACCGCGGTGATCCTCCTCTACGGCGGCTCGCAGGCGATCGAGGACAAGATCCAGGTCGGCGTCGTCGTCGCCTTCGTCGGCTACCTGACCACCTTCTTCGAACCGATCCAGCAGCTCTCCCAGCTCTACACCACCTACCAGCAGGGGATGGCCGCCCTCGACAAGATCTTCGACCTGCTCGACACCGCGCCGGACATGGTCGACGCGCCCGGCGCGATCGACCCGGGGACACTGCGCGGCGAGATCGAGCTGGAGGGAGTCTGGTTCTCCTACGCCGACGACGCGGCCGAGCTCGACGGGCGCGGCGAGCCGGTCACCTGGGCCCTGGCCGACGCCGACCTGCACGTGCCGCCGGGTCAGACCCTGGCCCTGGTCGGGGCAACCGGAGCCGGCAAGTCGACCTTCGCCAAGCTGGTCGCCCGCTTCTACGATCCCCAGCGCGGCCGCGTCCTCGTCGACGGCCACGACCTCTGCGGCGTCCGCCAGCAGGCGTTGCGGCGCCAGCTCGGGATCGTCCCCCAGGAGGGCTTCCTCTTCTCCGGCACGGTCCGCGACAACGTCGCCTTCGGCCGGCCCGAGGCGGGCGATGAGGAGATCGAGGCGGCGATCGCCACCGTCGGCGCCAGCGAGTTCGTCGCCGCCCTCCCGAAGGGCATCGATACCGAGGTCGGCGAGCGCGGCATCCAGCTCTCGGCCGGCCAGCGCCAGCTGGTCGCCTTCGCCCGTGCCCTCTTGGCCGAACCCCGCATCCTCATCCTCGACGAGGCAACCTCCAACGTCGACGTCCGCACCGAGCGGACGATCGAGCGCGGCCTCGAGCGCCTGCTCGCCGGCCGCACCGCCATCGTCATCGCCCACCGGCTTTCGACGATCCGCAGGGCGGGCAAGATCGTCGTCCTCGATGGGGGCAAGATCGCCGAGCATGGGACGCATGACGAGCTGATCGAGGCGGGTGGGCAGTACGCACGGCTGTACGGGGCCTGGGAAGAGTCCTCGGCTGCGTAGGACCTGGCTGCGCAGGGGAGCGCGGTCGGCCTCCGGTCGAATTGCGTTCGCCCGCTTCGCGGGCTCCGGATGTTGGAGCGCGGCTACGCCGCGCAGGAGACAGATTGCATGTCGCGGCTTCGCCACATTCGACCGGAGGCCGACCGCGCTCCCCTCCCCCACACGAACTACTGGCACGACCGAGGATCACAGCTATGGAGCGCTCCCAGCTTGGGGAGCTGCTGGCCCTTGCGGCGCGAGACCCGATAGCGATTCGAGGCCAAAGCGTTTGCCCGCTTGGCGTGAAGCTGGAAAGCCCCTCCGCCCTGGCTCCGCAGCTTCAAAGCAAGCGAGCTACGGGAGGGCGTGCTGGGGAAGGATGCCGACCCCCTCCCCGGGAATGTGGCGAAGCCGCGACATGCAATCTGATGCTTGCGCGGCCGCAGGCCGCGCTCCAACATCCGGAGCCCCCGTAGGGGGCGAACGAAATTCACGGGGAGGGGGTCGGCATCCTTCCCCCACCACCCACTCTTAGCCGGGCCCGATCCCCCCGGAGCCGCCACCCGCTTCGGTCCCGCCCCCAGCTTCAGGCGCCACTTCGCCCCCGGCCCCACCAGCACCACCCGTTTCGGGGGCCACTTCTTCTTCGACTTCAGGCGCAACTTCTTCTGCCGGCACTTCGGATTCTTCGGGGGCCACTTCTTCGCCGCCCGTACTGGGAGCTTCGGTGCCGGGACCGGGCGAAGCGGTGGGGGCACTGGGCCCTTCACTGCAGTTCTGGAAGCCGTATTCGGCGGCGGTCGACTGGAATTCTTCGAGGGCCGGGGTGGCCTGTTCGGCAGCTTCGCCGATCGCGGCGGTGTCTTCGCGTTCAGTCGCCAGCTTGACTTCGCCCTCGACCTTGGCCAGCTCTTCGGCGGCGGCGATGAATTCGGAGTAGCCGGCAGTGTCTTCCGGGGCGCCTAGGTCATTGAGGCCCTCGACCAGGCCGGTGTAGAGATCGGCGGTCTGGTTGATCTGCTCGGCAACTTCGGCTTCGGAGGCTCCGATCGCGCCGACGGCGGCGTTGACCTCGCCGCAGATCGCGTCGCCCTGGGCGATCAGCTCCTCCTTGCTCAGCGTCGGCGGCGCTTCGACGGTCGTCGCCGCGGTCGTCGCGGTCGAGTCGTCGCCACCACCGCCGCAACCGGCGATCGCCAAGGCGGCAAGGGGCAGGGCAAGGATGAGGTGCTTGCGGGATCTCATTGCGAGGGGCGACGCTAGCAAAGCGATTCGACGGCTTTGCAGGGGCTTCAGAGCTGCGGCCCAGGGACTCGAACCCCGACTGCCTCTTCCAGAGAGAGGTGTGCTGCCATTACACCAGGCCGCAAAGTAGACAGCGCCAGGATATCCGACTCGTGTTCAGACAATGGTCGAGAGGTCGCTGCCGAGGTCGGAAATCCGGTCCACGGCGCCGGATACGTCGACGCCGTCGGCGAGCAGGCGCCGCGCTTCAGCCAGGTCTTCGGAGCGCTCGACGCTGAGCGCACCCGCCACCTTGCCGTCCTTCAGGTACCAGACCGAGAACTCGCCGGCCTCGCGATCGCCGCGCCAAACCTCCTCGTCCCAGCCCTTCGCCGGGCCGACGTACTCAAGGCCGGCCCAGTCGGCGAGGTCGCTGAAGAAGTAGGGAACGACGTCGTAGTCGCGATCCTCGCCGAGCATGTTGCCAGCGGCGTGGATGCCCTGCTGCATCGCCACGTCCCAGTGCTCGACGCGGAGCCGGCGGCCGTGGACGACGCTGTCATAGGAACAGCAGTCGCCGGCGGCGTAGATCCCCTCGACCGAGGTCTGCAGCTTCGAGTCGCAGAGGACACCGTCGTCGACGTCGAGCCCGGCGCGCTCGGCCAGCATCGCGTCGGCCCGCACACCGGCGCCGACGATCACCGCGTCGCACTCGACGCTGAGGCCGCTCTTCGTCACCACCGCCTTGATCCGGCCGTCGCCCTCGAAGGCCGCCAGCTCCTCGCCCCCGTGAATCGTCACGCCTTTCGATTCGAGCAGCTGGTGGAACCAGCGGCCGGCGTCCTCGCCGAAGGTTCGCGAGAGCGCCACCTCCTCCATCATCACCAGCGTGCAGCGGGTGCCTTTCCCGGTCAGCGAGGCGGCGACCTCGGTGGCGATGTAGCTGCCGCCGATCAGGACAACATGCTCGGCCGCCTCGGCGTCGGCGCGGATCGCGTCGGAATTGCCGAAGGCGCGCAGATAGTGGATGCCCTCGTTCTCGGCGCCCTCGACACGGAGGATGTTGACCATCGCCCCGGTGGCGATCAGCGCCTTGCCGAAGGCGACTTCCTCCCCGCCCTGCAGCTTTACCGTCCGCACCTCGGGATCGAGTGACATGACGTTGCGGCCGCTCAGCAACTCGACCTCGTTCTCCTCATACCAGGAGGGCTGGTTGACGTAAGCGTCGCTGCGCTCCGCCTCGCCACGCAGGTACTCCTTCGAGAGTGGCGGCCGTTCGTAGGGCGGCTCGGGCTCGCGGCCGACCAGCAGCACCGACCCCTCCGCCCCGCGCTTACGCAGCTCGGCCGCGCAACTGGCAGAGGCAAGGCCACCGCCGATCAGCAGGAAGTCGACCTCGCGATCGGGCACGCCCGGCCTCTACCCGGTTTCGCCGTTAGCCAACGCCGTTTCCGTTGCTGTTCGAGCCGCCGGGACCGAAGAGATCCTTGATCTCGTCCTCCTTGCCGGGGTCGAGTACGGCCAGAACCTCGTCGCCGACCTCCAGCACGGTCTCGGCGCTGGGGACAAAGCCCTTACCGGCGCGCAGCACCGAGATCAGCAGGCTGCCCTCGGGCATCTGCAGGTCGCCGACCCGGCGCCCAGTCACGGCGGAGTCTTCGCCGAGCAGCATCTCGATGATCTCTAGTTGCTCCTCCTGCAGGTCGAGCAAGTGGACCAGCCCGTACTCGGGCACCTCGTGCTCGAGCAGGCGCAGGATTAGGTCGGTGGCGGAAACCGAGGGGCGGATATTGAGCAGATCGAAGTGCTGGCGGTTGCGCGGGTTGTTGACCCTGGCGATGATCTGGTCGACCAGGTACTTCTCCTTCGCCACCTGGCAGATCAGCATGTTGTCCTCGTCGTCGCCGGTGACCGCGATCACCATGTCGGCCCGCTGGATCCCCGCCCGCTCCAACACCCACAGCTCCGAGGCGTCGCCGTAGGAGACGTTGTGCTCGAGCTCCTGCTCGACGGTCAGGTAGCGGCGCCGGTTGCTCTCGATCAGCGTCACCTCGTGCTCTTTGTCGAGCAGCTCGCGCGCCAGGTTCCAACCGACCTTCCCCGCTCCGACGACGATGATGTACATCGGTCCCAGGCCCCCTACGCGGCTTCCGTCTTACTTCCGCGGGGCGTGCCGGTCTCCGCCGCCGAGCGCACGGCGCTCTCCAGCATGTCGATCGCGACGCTGGTCGGGCAGACAGTGTGCAGGCCCTGGCGCTGGTACCACTCGGCCCGCAGCGGGTCGAGCACGCGAGCGATCACGGTCGGCACCTCGTAGCGTTTCTGGGCGATCTGGGCGATTACGATGTTGGTGTTGTCGCCGTCGGTGGAGGCGATGAAAGCGTCCGCCCGCTCGATCCCGGCGGCGATCAGCGCCTCGGTCTCGAGCCCGGCCCCGACCGTGAACTGACCGCCGAGATCCTCCCAGCTCTTCTCCAGCCCGACCTCGAGCCGGGCATGGGACTCCGGATCCTCGTCGAGGCAGGACACTTCGTGTCCCTCGCGCAACATCGCTCGGGCGACGGAGGAGCCGACACGGCCGCAGCCGACGATCAGGATGAGCATGGAGCGGATACTAGTCCGCGGGACGCAAGATCGGAGGGGGTCGCTCGCGCCGGTCCGGGACACTCGCAGAAAGGGGCCGCGCGGTCTCCCCGCGCGGCCCTTTCCCAGCCCAGACTCCTGAGCCTGGGTCCTGCCGTCCTACTGGAGGCCGAGTTCCGGCGATTCAGCCGGCGTGAGCGGGCCGATCACGACCGGCAAGCCGAACTGGTCATAGCTCTGGAGGGTGATCGAGGCGATCCTGCCTTCTTCGTCCAGGGTGGTGACCATGTCGAAATACGGGACTTTCATCGTCCGCCACGGAGCCTGACAGCCTTCGAACACGTCGAGGATCTCCACTTTTTCACCGGGGTTGCTGACTTTGGGCGGCGACGATGCTACGTCGACTTTTGCCCCGCCGAGGCTGTTGGGGTATGCCACCAGCTGGCAACCACCCCAGAAGAGGGTCCCCGAACAGGATTCCGCGTCCTGGAGAAAGCTGCTGACCCATCCCCCCGTAAACCCTTCCGCTTCGATTTCGACGCTGACGTCGCAACTGTATTTGCCCAGTTGCAGGATCCACCAGCTGAATTTGCCCTCGAAGGACTGACTGGCGACTTCTCCTTCTTCGAGAGGAGCGCCGTTGTAGGTCCATTCCGTGTAGGCCGATGCCGAGGCCGGCAGGGCAAACGCGAGCGCGATCAACGCCATGCTGGCAAGCAACGCCAGCTTTCTCACTAGAGCCATCCGTATATCCCTTTCCCTTATTTCCCTTGACAGGACGGTCCCCCGTCCATGATGGACGCGAACTTATCAATAAGGGAAGGCCGAACTATTTAAAGTTTTTTAAGGAAAGGCGGGCTCACCATCGCTCGGCTCCACCGCTTCGGGAGGCGCCGTCAGCAGCACCCGGCAAGGCGCCTTCTTCAGGACGTACTCGGTGGCCGCACCGATCTCGGCCGGGCGCGCCGCGCCGATGCCGCCGAGGCGGGCGCCCCCCCGGACCTTGGTCGGCGGCTCGGTTCCCAGCACGATCGCCTCGGCGCCGGTCCGGCGCGCCGCCTCGAGGATGCCGGCGCCGACCTTACGAGCGCGGATCACCTCGGTCGTGACCTCGACGTCCTCGTACTCGTCGCCGACGTCGCGGGCGCGATCGACCGCGAGCCGGGCCCGGTCCTCCTGCTCGGGGGAAAGGTCGGCGTCGAGCGGCAGCGCCAGCGGCACCTCGATCACGTAGACAACGTTGAGGTGGGCGTCAGTGTCGCCGTCCTCGGACCCCTCCTGCTCGGCCGCGGCGAGGCGGCCGGCGGTGGCGACGATGTCGTCGTCGAGCTCGCTGCCGAAGACCGGCACGAGGATGTTGCGGAAGGCGACCTCGGGCACCTGCTTGGTCAGCGCTCGCTCGGTGACCGAGACCCGCTTGGTCAGCGTCGTCCCCTCGAAGACCTTGCGATAGACGACGTAGAAGAGCAGTCCGAAGACCATCCAGCCACCGCCGACCAGGCGGGCGATGTCGTGGTAGAAGAGGACGCTGACGAAGGCCAGCCCGCTCATCACCGCGGCGAGGATCGCCGGCAGCGGCAGCTCGGCGCCGCGCCAGGGGATGCCGAGCGGGATCTTGAACGGCCGCGAGCGCTCCGGTTCGGTGACGCGGAGGCGGATGATCGAGAGGTGGGCGATCGTGATCGCCAGGGTGGCACCGAAAGCGTAAATACCCGCCAGCAGCTTGACGTTGGTCGGGATCACCAAGCCCAGCGCGATCGCGCCGCAGATCCAGATCGCCACGTAGGGCGTCGCCTGACCGCTGCCGAGCTTGCCCAGCCAGCTAGGGATCTGGCGGTTGATCGCCAGCGTGTAGATGTGGCGGGAGACGCCGAGCATCGAGGTGGTGGCGGCCCAGAAGAGGACCGGGGCGGCGATCAGCGCCACCATCCAGCGCATCATCTCGGCGACCCAGTGAGGGTGGAAGGAGGAGACGATGCCAAGTACAGGCTCCTCGACAAAGGTGCTGCCGAGCGCGGTCTCGGGCCCTTGCGGGCCGGCCACCACCGGGACCGCCATCAGCGCCACCGCAGCCATCCCGGCATAGACGAGCGGCACCGCAACCGCGCCCAGCGAGACGATCCGCTTCAGGTCGCGTTTCGGCACGTCGATCTCGGGGGCCAGGTCGGAGGCGGCCTCGATCCCGGCGTAGGCGAGCATCGCGACGACGCCGGCGTAGACGATGTCCTTGAAGCTGGGGTCGGCGAAGAGGTTCAGCTCCGCGGTCAGGCGATCCGGGTGGAAGACGACGAGGGCGCCGACGACGATCACCGCCAGTTGCAAGCCGAGATCGGCAAGCGCCAGCAGTGCCAGCGAGCGCTGCTGGCCACGCCCGGTGACGCCGCGGATGTTCAGCACGCAGGCGGCGAAGATGACCGCCGCGGCGATGCCGATCTCCCAGCCGGGGCGGGTCAGCTCGCCGGAGATCGGCGCCAGGTAATGGGGCACTGAGATCGCCGCCAGGGCGATCACGATCAGGTAGTCGATCAGGATCGCCCAGCCGGCGATGAAGGCAATCAGCTCGTTGAAGGCGTGACGGGCGAAGGTCGAGGAGCCACCGCGCTCGCGGAACATCGAGCCGCCCTCGACGTAGCTGAGCGTGGTCAGCCCGAACAGCAGGCCGGCGCCGAGGAAGATCAGCGGCGTCAGGCCGAGGCCGCGATCGGCGACGACGCCGAGCGCGAAGTAGATCGAGAAGCCGACGGCCGAGTAGGCGGCGGCGAACAGCCAAGGAACGCCGAGGCCGCGTTTGAGGAACTCCTGCTCGCGCCGCTTGGGCTCGCTCATCTGCCCATCCGCGAAGCCGCCCAGAGCCGTCCGCCGCCTATCCCCAGGAAGGCGATCCCCATCAGGAAGCCGACCGAGGCCGGCCCGCCGCCGTTGGCCAGAGTCACCGTCAGGACGACGGCCCCGATCGCCAGGAAGACAAGGGAGAACCCTTTGACAGCCCCCTGATATGCCCTCTCCCCCCCGCTCACCGGTGGACCTCGGCGTCAATGGCCCCCACGGGCAGCGGCCGGCCAGGGGCATCGGAGACGACGATGACCCGGCAGGGGCGCTCGCCGAGCACCGTCTGCAGAGTCTTGCCGTAGAGGGGAACACCGTTGCGGTAGCGCAGGCCGACGACCAACGCCGCCGCTTCGATCAGTTCCGCCTCGTCGGCCACCGAGTAGCCGGCCTGGCCGGGGCGAACCCGAGCGACGTGGCCGGTGACGCGCTGGCCGCCGATCAGCTTCGCCTCCTCGACCTTGCTCTGCGCCTCGGCCTCGGCCTCTCTCATCTCGGCGTTGAGCGGCAGGTCGGTGGGCACGGTCAGCATCGAGTGGATATGGATCCCCCGGCGGCGCTTGGAGGCGAGCTTGACCGCGGTCGCGACCACCTCCGGCGAGAGCGGCTGGCCGTCCTCGAGGGCAACCAGGATGCTGCGGTACTCGACCTCCTCGACCCCGAGCGGCTCCGGAGTCACGACCTTGACGGTTTCCGTCAGCGGCAGCTTCTGGTTGCGCCGATAGAGAACGTAGACGGCGATCCCGAGCAGCATCCAGCCGCTGCCCACGACCAGGGTACGGGGGTTTAGCGCCATCACCACGATCCAGGCGCCGAACGTGCCAAGACCGCCGAAGACCGCGACCAGCGGCACCTCGAAGCCGAAGGCGCGCACGTTCAGCGGCGCTTTCCAAGACCGCTCCACGTCCCGCTTCCCGCGCCGCAACTGGATCAGCGCGACGTGGGCGATCGTGAACGAGAGCATCGCCCCGAACGAGTACATCGTCGCCAGGAACTCGGTCTGGCCCGGCAGCAGGGTGACGATCGCGATCGCCGCGAAGATCAGGATCGCTATGTAGGGGGTGCGGTAGGTGGGGTGAACCTGGCGCAGGCCCTCAGGCAGCTGGCGGTGCTGGCCCATCGAGTAGGTGAGGCGGGAGACGCCGATCAAGCCGGCGTTGGTGGCGATCAGCAGGATCACCGCCGCCAGCACACCGACGTAGTAGCGGAGGATCTCGGTCGGCAACGAGGAGAGGCCGAGGTTCTCGACGATGCCGAGGATCGGGTCGTCGGCGAAGGTCGTGCCGAGCTCGGTGCTGAAGTGGCCGGCGGCGTCCTGGGTGACCGGCATCGCCGAGAGCGCCACGATCGGGATCAGCAGGTAGAGGCCGAGCACGGCGGCGACGGTGAGGCCGACGCTGCGGGGGATCGTACGGGCCGCGTCCTTGGCCTCCTCGGCCATGTTGGAGATCGTCTCGATCCCGGTGTAGGCGATCATCCCGACGGCAATCCCAAGCGCGAAGTCGCTCCAGGTGGGGGCAACTCCGAGCTGGACATTGTCGACCAGGATCTCCGGGCTGAGGACGAGGACGAGACCTATCCCGACCAGGACTACCTGCGTTGCCAGGTCAGCGACAGCGAGGACGAGATTGAGCTTGGCCGACTCCTCGGTGCCGCGGATGTTGATCAGGGCGAGCGCGGCGATCAACACTGCGCCGCCGACGATGTCCCCGGGACTGTTCCCCAGCCAGGGCCAGAAAACAGCCAGGTAGTGGGGCACGAAGAAGGCCGAGATCGCGACCGTGATCGTGTAGTTGAGCATCTGCCCCCAAGCGGCGATGAAGCTGACCATCTCGTTGAAGGCGTGGCGGGCAAAGCTGGAGGAGCCGCCCGCCTCGGGATACATCACCGTCGCCTCGGCGTAGGTGGCGGCGGTGAAGGCGAAGATCAGGCCGGAGATGACGAAGGCGACCGGGGTCAGCCCGAGGGCGAAGGCGGCGGTGACGCCGAGTGCGTAATAGATCGAGGAGCCGACGTTGCCGTAGGCGGCAGAGAACAGCGCGCCGACGCCGTGGACGCGGCTCAGCGATTCGTCTCTTGGGATGCGCTGGGCCATCTGGGTCGGTGCGGGGCGGTCGCTCAGTCCGAATATACGGACGCGGCCGGTGCCCTCCGCACGTGCGCGCGGCCGAGCTCTGCCGGCGAGGCGCAGCCGCACAGGGCGAGGGTCAGCTCGAGCTCGTCGCGCAGCATCTCCAGCACCCGCCGCGCCCCGTCCTCGCCGCTGGCGGCGAGTCCCCAGAGCGGCGGCCGGCCGACCAGGACCGCGTCGGCGCCGAGCGCCAGGGCAACGGCGACATCGGTGCCGCGGCGGATGCCGCCGTCGACGAGCACGGCAGCGCGGCCCTCGACCGCCTCGACGATCTCGGGCAGGGCGTCGGCGGTGGCGAGGGCGCAGTCCAGCTGGCGACCGCCGTGGTTGGAGACGACGACGCCGGCGGCCCCGCGCTCGACCGCGATCGCCGCGTCCTCGGCGGTCAGCAGCCCCTTGACGAGGACGGGAAGGTCGCACTCAGCGGCTAGCCGTTCGAGGTCCGGCCAGCCCAGCGCCGGGTCCATCAGGGCAAAGGTCTCCTCGATCGTCACTTCGCGGTCGGCGCCGAGCGCCGCCCTCACGCTGGGCACGCCGAGGCCCTCGGGAATCGCGAAGCCGGTGCGGCGGTCGCGCTCGCGGTTGCCGCCGCGGGGTGCGTCGACGGTGACGACGATCGCCTCGAAGCCGGACTCGACCGCCTCCTCCATCAGTGCCCGGGTGACCGCCTCGTCGCGGAAGCAGTAGAGCTGGAACCAGCGCCGTCCCGTCGGCGCCGAGGCGACCACCTCAGCCGGTCGTGCGGTCGCCAGGGTCGAGAGGCACATCACCGTGCCCGCGGCGGCCGCGGCGCGTGCCATCGCCAGCTCCCCCTCGGGGTCGACCAGGCGCTGGTAGGCGACCGGCGCGACAAGGATCGGTGCCGAGACCGGCGCACCGAGAACCTCCGCTGCCGTCGAGACCTCGCTCACCCCGGTCAGCGCCCGCGGTCGCAACCGCCAGCGCCTCCAGGCAGCAAGATTGTCGGCCAGCGTCACCTCGTCGCCGGCACCACCGGCGAAGTAACCGAGGACGCCGGGATCGAGACGCTCGGCGGCGACACGTTCAGCATCGGCTACGTTGACCCAGCCCTCACTCACAGCCGGCGACCCTAGCGCTGATCCAACTACGGTGATGCGGGTGAACCCGCCTGGCGAGCCGCCGCGAAGGCCGACCAGGGGCCAGATCCGGCGACGGCGACGCGCCGGGCTTGGCATTCTCGCCCCCCTGACGGCCGCAATCGCCTATCTCGTTCTGGCCACAACGGTCTTCGCCCCGGTCGATCGGCACGGCGCCGAGCTGGTCCACCTGGAGGTCCACAGCGAGGCCGTCGGCGAGGACCTCGGCGTCAACGTGCTTGTGCCGGCGAAGGTGGCCCCGCCCGGCGAGCGCCCGCTGCTGGTCTTTCTGCACGGGCGCGGCGGCGACGAGGGAACGTTCAACGACGCCGTCTTCCGCGGCCTGCCGAGCCTGCGCGGCCGCGAGGGCATCGTCGTCGCCTTCCCCGACGGCGGCGACCACAGCTACTGGCACAACCGCCGCGAAGGGCGCTGGGACAAATACGTGATGCGCGAGGTGATCCCCCTGGTGGTGCGCCGCTTCGGCATCGACCCGCAGCTGCTGGCGATCGGCGGCATCTCGATGGGCGGCTTCGGTGCCTACAGCATCGCCCTCCACCATCCCGGCCGCTTCTGCGCGGTCGGCGGCCACTCTGCCGCGCTCTGGTTCGAAGGCTCCGAAACGGCGCCAGGGGCCTTCGACAACGCCGCCGACTTCGAGCGCAACGACGTCGTCGAGGCAGTCCAAAGCGACCCCGACGCCTTCGGCGGCACCCGGACCTGGAACGACTATGGCGACGAAGACCCCTTTCGCGTCTACAACGAAGGCTTCGTCGATGCGCTGCGCGCCGGCAACACCGACCTCACCGCCCACTCATGGCCCGGCGGCCACGACGGCAGCTACTGGGACGCACACTGGCCGGTCTACCAGCGCTTCTACCTCAACTCGCTCCAGCACTGCCACTGACTCCTCTTGACTTTTGTAACCCTGTGGGTGACCAAAGACAAGAGGAGGGCTCAGCGCCCGGGTGAACCCGCTGGGGGCGTCCCCGGCGGCGGCGCCTGGCCCCAGCTTTCGCGGCCGTCGGCGCTCTCGACCGGGATCCGCGGTCCCGCCATCGCCGGCGTGTCGAAGGTGACGTCGGCGGCGGCCTTGACCCGCGAGAGCACCTCGCGCACAGCGCTCTTGTCGCCCTGCCGGCCATAAGGATGAAGGTCGGAGGTAAGGCCGGTGGCCTCGATCCCAGCGGCGTCGGCGAGGAAGAGAGCCCGTGGCATGTGGAAGCCCTGGGTGATGACGACGGCACTCTCGACGCCGAAGATGCTGCGAGCCCGCACCATCGTCGCCCAGGTGTCGAAGCCAGCGTGGTCCTCGAAGACATCGGGGGGCGGCACACCCTCGCGCACCAGCTCCTTGCGCATCGTGCCGGGCTCGTCGTATCCCCAGGTGTGATGGTCGCCGGAGACGAGGATCCTCTCCACCTTCCCCGTCCGCCACAACTCCACAGCCCGGCGCACCCGGTCGGCCAGCATCGTGCTCATCTCGCCGTCCGGCTTGACCAGCGCCCCCGGCACGATCGCCACCTGCGCCCACGGAACCGCCTCGACGTTATCCGTCGACTCGCCCCTCGCCCCCAGCAGCACCCAAGCATTGGCGCCAACCACCAGCAACACCAAGGCGGCAGCCCCACCAAGCGCCACCCGCGACACCCGCGGCCACCGCCGCAGCGACCAAGTCAGCTTTCCCGAGGTCCAGGTCATCAAGCCATCACCCAAGAGAACCGTAACGAGCAAGGGGGCTGTGTGCCCCTCCCACGGAGGCTTAGGCGCTGCGAACCGGACCCTAGCTATGGCCCAGCTGCGCAACGGCCTCCGGGGGAGGGGCACACAGCCCCCTCCCCCGTGCCGTACCTCTAAAAGTGAACGATCGGAATGATCAGGATCGCGACGATGTTCGCGACCTTGATCATCGGGTTAATCGCCGGCCCAGCCGTGTCCTTGTAGGGATCGCCGACCGTGTCGCCGGTGACCGAGGCTTCGTGTGCCGGCGAGCCCTTGCCGCCGTGGGCGCCGTCCTCGATCAGCTTCTTGGCGTTATCCCAGGCACCGCCGCCAGCGGTCATCGAGATCGCCGCGAAGAGGCCGACGACGATGACGCCGATCAGCAGGCCGCCGAGCGCATCGACGCTGAGCAGGCCGACGATCACCGGAATGACGATCGGGATCAGCGAAGGAACGATCATCTCCTTCTGGGCAGCCAGGGTGACGATGCTGACCGTTTCCCCGTACTCGGGTTTTTCGGTCCCGTCCATGATCCCCGGGTGCTCCTTGAACTGTTTGCGGACTTGCTCGACGACCTGTCCGCCGGCGCGGCCGACAGCCTCGATCGCCAGGGCCGAGAACAGATAGACCATCATGCCGCCGATGATCAGCCCGATCAGTACGTCGGGGCTGCTGAGATTGAAGAGCCCGTTGAGGTCGAACCCGGCTGGGGCCTCGTCCGCGAGCTCGCTCTTGAACGCCGCGAACAGCACCAGCGCCGCCAGGGCCGCTGAGCCGATCGCGTAACCCTTGGTGACCGCCTTGGTCGTGTTGCCGACCGCGTCGAGCGGGTCGGTGACGTTGCGGACGTCCTCCGGCAGCTCTGCCATCTCGGCGATGCCGCCGGCGTTGTCGGTGATCGGCCCGAAGGCGTCGAGGGCGACGATCAGACCGCAGAGTGAAAGCTGAGCCATCACGGCGATGCCGATGCCGTAAATACCCGCCAGCTCGTTGGCGCCGAGGATCGCGAACGCAAGCACCAGGGCCGGGGCCGCGGTGGCCTGGAAGCCCTGGGCGAGGCCCTGGATGATGTTCGTCGCGTGGCCCGTCTCCGATGCCCTGGCGATGGTCTTCACCGGGCGGAAGCGGGTCGAGGTGTAGTAATCGGTGATCACGAACAACAGCGCCGTCACGGCGATACCGATCACGGCGCAGAGCCAGAGGTCGGTGACGCTGACGGCGTCGGCCGCGGTGCTGGCGAAGCCGAGGCGCAGCGGCTCGCTCATCAGCCAATCGGTGATCGGGTAGAAGGCCACGATCGAGATCAGGCCGGAGACGATCATGCCGATGTACAGCGCACCCTCGACTTTGTCGGTTTTGGTGCGGACGCTGAGCGCACCGACGATCGAGGCGAGGATCGCGACGCCGCCGATGACCAGCGGGAAGATCGCCACCTCGCGGGCGTAGTCGGTGGTGAAGGTAAGGACGCCGAGCAGCATCACGGCGACCGAGGTGACCGCGTAGGTCTCGAACAGGTCGGCAGCCATGCCAGCGCAGTCGCCGACGTTGTCGCCGACGTTGTCGGCGATCACGGCCGGGTTACGCGGGTCGTCCTCTGGGATACCCGCCTCGACCTTGCCGACCAGGTCGGCGCCGACGTCGGCGGCCTTGGTGAAGATGCCGCCGCCGAGTCGGGCGAAGACGGAGATCAGCGAACCACCGAAGCCGAGGCCGATCAGTGCGTCAACGGCCTCCTTGTCGGTGCTGCCGGTGAGCACGAGGGCGCCGTAGTAGCCGGCGACGCCGAGCAGCGCCAAGCCGACAACCAGCAGACCCGTGACCGAGCCGCCCTTGAAGGCGACGTCGAGCGCCGGCGGGACGCCGCCACGGGCGGCCTCGGCGACGCGCGAGTTGGCCCGCACCGAGACGTTCATCCCGATGAAGCCGGTGGCGCCGGAAAGGACGCTGCCGATGACGAAGCCGAGTGCGGTCTTCCAGTCCTGCAGGAGCAGCAGCACGATCGCCAGCGGTACCGCTACCGCGGCGATGATCGTGTACTGACGGTTCAGGTAGGCCTGTGCGCCCTCCTGAACTGCGCCTGAAATTTCCTGCATCCGGTCGTTGCCAGGGGACTTGGCAAGTAGACGCTGGGTGACGATGAGTCCGTATACAACGGCGGCGCCCGCGCATACGAGCGCGACGACTACCCCGTAATCGGTCAAGAAGCTGGTCAAGTTTCGTTCCTCCGGTGGATTTAGCGGCGCGGGAGTCTATAGACGAGGGCGGCGTTACCGCCCTCAGACCGCTCTAGGCTGGCTCTGCAGCCTGCCCCGCGCCCGTATAAGTGTGCCTGGTCTCCGCCACCGCGTCGCGGTAGATGTCCTCGATCGAGGCCCCCGCGTCGAGTGCCGCGTGCGCTCGCTGGGCGCCGTTCTGGGCCGGCAGAGCGGCCTCGATGCCAAGTTGAGAGCGGGCCGGCTCGGTCCAAGCGAGGACGCCGTCCAGCGCCTCACGCGCCTCGACCTCGACGCCGCGGCGGAAATCGATCTGGCGGCCGGACATCCCGTAGCGGATCGCCCGCCAGAGGTTCTCCTCGATCTCGCGGTCGGCCAGCGGCCCGCCGCGACCGTCGTAGCCGAACTCGTCGTAGTCGAGCGCCGTCTGGGCGATGCAGGCGGCGATCAGCCCGGCCATCGCGAAGGACTCGTCCCCCCTGGTCTGGGCGTCGCAGATCCGCACCTCGACCGTGCCGAAGAGATGGTGGGGCCGCACGCTCCACCAGAGCTGGGTCGACTCGACCACGGTGCCGGTGCGCTCCAGTGTGTTGACGAAGCCGGCGTAGGTATCCCAGTCACGAAACGGCGAGGGAACACCACAACGCGGGAAAGTGCGGGTGAAGATCTCGGTGCGAACGGTGTGCAGGCCGCTGTCGCGACGGTCGAGGAAGGGCGAGTTGGCGGAGGCCGCCAGCAACAGCGGCAGCAACTCGCGCAGCCAGTCGCAAACGGCGATCGCACGGTCGGCGCCGCGCACGCCCATGTGCACGTGCAGGCTCCAGGTGTTGTTGCGCTGGGCGACGTAGCCGAGTTCCTCCCGCAGCCGGTTGTAGTGCGGCGTGTCGATGATCCGCTGGTCCAGGTAGTTCGCCCAGGGGTGAGTTCCCATCGCCCCCAGCGCCAGTCCCATCTCGCCGACCAGGTCGAACAGTCGAGCCCGCCGCGCCTGCTGCAGCGCCTTCGCCTCGGCGAAGCTCTCGGCGCGCCCGGAGCGGATCTCGACCTCGGAGGCAATCAGCTCCCCGGCTGCCGACTCGGCCAGCAACTCGTCCTTCTGGCAGGCGGCGTAGACATCCTCGAAGCGGTGGGCCAGCTCCAGCGTGGCCGGATCGAGGATCGCGAACTCCTCCTCGAGGCCAATCGTGAAGTCGGTCGAGGACTCGAACGTCTCGCGCGCGAGGTCGAGGTCTAGGGACAAGGACTCAGGCGAGGTAGAAGTAGAGCGCGTAGAGCAGGTCGACAGCGGGACTGGAGGTGTGGACGGTTACCTCAGGCGGGACCTGGAGCAGCTGCTCGGAGTAGTTGAAGATGATCTTGACCCCAGCCCGAACGAGGCGGTCGGCGACGGCCTGGGCGGCATCGGCCGGTACCGCGATAACCCCGACGACGATCTCCTCTTCCGCCACCACCGACTCGAGGTCGCCAAAGTCGCGCACCTGCAGCTCGCCGACCTGTGTGCCGACCACGCTCGGGTCGACGTCGAACATTGCGACAATCTGGAAGCCGTGGTCGGCGAAGATCGCCGAGCTGGCGATCGCCTGGCCGAGGTTGCCGGCACCGAAGAGGGCGATGTTGTGCTGGCCGGCGGTACGAAGGATCTTGCGGATCTCGCCGACCAGCGACTCGACGTTGTAGCCGACGCCGCGCTTGCCGAACTTGCCAAAGCCGGAGAGGTCGCGGCGGATCTGGGTCGGGTTGATGTGCGTGTACTCCGAGAGCTCCTGCGAGGAGATCGTCTCGCGGCCCATCTTGCGAGCCTGGGTGAGGACCTGGAGATAGCGCGAGAGGCGCGCGGCCACACCCAGCGAAAGGCGTTCGCCTTCGGCCGGAAAGCCGCCGGCGGCGTCGAACTCTTCGATCAACTGGGCCACGCCCCCACAGTATCGAGCCTGGCCCGAAGGCCGTTCTCGTCGAGGACGAGCTCGGAGACGACCTCGCCGTCAACCTCGACCACCGGGATTCGCTCCAGATAGCGGCGCAGCAGGAGGTCATCGCTCTCGATGTCAACTTCACGGAGCTCGAAGCGATAGCCGCCGCCGTGCAGGGCGACGATCGCCTCGATCGCCTCCTCGCAGAGGTGGCACCCGGGCCGCGAGTAGACCAGCACATCGGTCATGCGACGACCGGCGTCTCGCCGCTGGCGAAGGCGTCGTAGCCGAGATAGTCGGGATAGGCGATCGGCGCCGCGAAGCGGGCGGCGGAGCCGATCATCGCCGCGTTGTCGGTGCAGAGCTCGATCGGGACCAGCTTCAGGCGCACGCCGCGGCGCTCGCAGAGGTCGCTGACCGCGGCCCGCAGCGGTCCGTTGGCGGCGACGCCGCCGCCAAGCGCGACCGCCTCCCAGCGCCCGCGCTTCAGCGCCCGCTCCAGTTTCGAGGTCAGCTGGTGGACGATCGCCGCCTGGTAGGAGGCGGCGAGGTCGGCTCGCCGCTCCTCCACGGCCTCCTCGCCGAGGTCGCGGCAGAGGTAGACCAGCGCCGTCTTCAGACCGCTGAAGCTGAAGTCGAGACCGGGGTCACGGGCCATCGCCACCGGCATCTCGAAGGCCGCGGGATCGCCGTCCTCGGCCAGCCGCTGCAGCGCCGGCCCACCCGGGTAACCGAGCCCGAGCAGCCGCGCCCCCTTGTCAAACGCCTCGCCGGCGGCGTCATCGAGCGTCTGGCCGAGCACCTCGTGCCCGGCGTGATCGTGAACGCCGGCCAGCAGGGTGTGGCCGCCGCTGGCGATCAGGCAGAGGAAGGGCGGTTCCAGCGGCTCCGGCTCGAGGAAGTTGGCAGCGACGTGACCCTGCAGGTGGTCGACCGGAATCAGCGGCAGCCGGCGTGGGGCGGCGATCGCCTTGGCAGTGCTGACTCCGACCAGCAGGGCGCCGATCAACCCCGGGCCGACGGTGACCGCAACCGCCTCGATATCTGCCAGGCTGAGGCCGGCCTTGCTTAGGGCGGCTTCGATCACCGGTGCCGCCAGCTCCAGGTGCTGACGCGAGGCGATCTCGGGGACGACGCCGCCGAAATCGGCGTGCGCCTCCGCCTGCGAGGAGATCAGGTTGACGACGATGCGCGGGCCGTCGAGGACGGCGGCGCAGGTGTCGTCGCAGGAGGTCTCAATCGCCAGGATCAAGACGGCCTCAGTCGAGCCACATGATCAGGGCGTCCTCGCCGTTGTCGTGGTAATAGCGGGGGCGGACGCCGGCGGAGCGAAAGCCGAAACGCTCGTACATGGCGATCGCGGGCCGGTTGGAGACGCGCACCTCGAGCGTAAACGGCAGCGCTCCCTCGGCCTCCTCGAGCAGGCGCGCGATCAGGCGGCCGGCGACGCCGGCGCGGCGCTGCTCCGGGGCAACGGCGATGTTCATCAGGTGCCAGACCTGGTCATAACGGGAGCAGACCAGATAGCCGAGCAGTTCGTCGCCAGCTGTCGCCGCGAGGCAGATCCCCGAGGGCTTGGACAACTCCAAGACGAACATCGCCAGTGACCAGGGGGTCGGGAAAGAGCGGCGCTCGATCGCGATGACCGCCGGCAGGTCGCTGTAAGCGAGCCTGCGAATCTGGACCCGCTCCGGGGTCGTCTCACTCGGCTCTTGGGACAGAATCTCGCTCACGCCACCGCGCTGCGTCGGGGGGTCTCAGGTAGATCGGGGCGAGCGGTTCGGCGTCCCCGCTCTCCGCCACCGCCAGTGCACAGATGTGCCGCGCGGCGACCCGGTGAACGGGATCAGCGTCATCGGGGATCTCGACGCCCCGTCGGACCAGCTCGTGGGGAAATCGTAGCGCCCCGGATCCGGCTGCCCAAGGAGTTCTGGGCAGTTCGTCCAGGCGCTCGCCCAGCTGCTCCGGTTTGCTGACCAGGGGATCCCAGAGGCGCTCGCCGTCCGCTGAGTAGAGAGCGGCGAAGACCTCACCGCGGCGCGCGTCGAGGACGGCCAGGCGCTCGCCTCCCCTCCCCGTCTCCCCCATCGCCCGGCCGATAGCGTCGAGGGTGCAGACGCCCGCCGGCGACAGGCCCATCGCCGTGGCCAGTCCACGGGCGGTGGCGAGGCCGATCCGTAGGCCGGTGAAGGAGCCCGGCCCGAGGCCGACCCCGATCCGGTCTACCTGCTCCCAGCCCCCGACCGCCGCTGCCGCCCGCTCGACCTCCGCCAGCAACCTGGTCGAGTGCAGCGGCCGCCCCTCGGGCGAGGGCCCGAGCAGCGACTCCTGCACGACCTCGCCGTCGCGCCAAGCGCAGGCGGCGGTGTCGGCAGTTGCGGTGTCGAAGCCGACGACGACCAGCGCGGATGACCCGCTAACCGCTGACGTAGAAGCCGAAGGAGCCGACCCGTTTGCCTTCGACGAACCAGGTCACCCGGTGCTTGCCGACGATCGTCGAGGTGATCTTGTTCACGTAGAGAGTCCCCTGCGTGGCTTCCTGTTTCTCGGCACAGAGGCTTTTGCCGGTCGGGAACTTGACGCAGATCGAGTAGAAGACGTCGCCTTTGAGGGCTTTGAAGAAAGCGCCCTTTTTGCTGCCCTTGGGACACGTGTGTGACTGTTTCGCCTTCCCCGAGAGACCGCAGCCGACGTAGTGCTTGTAGGCCGCTGCGTCAGCGGAGGCAGGCACCGCCCCGGCCAACAATCCAACCGCGACCAACGTCGCAACGAGCGCCTTCAGTCCCTTCATGGGTTCCTTCCTTCTCTCTGGTCAAAGTTCACTAGCCGATGCTACAAGCTGCGTTCACTATCACCGAACACAGTCAAAGTACGGACGGTGCGCCCTTTCGCGGCCCAGGGGCCGTTCATCACTCAATCTCAATCCGACGCCGCTCGCCACCGGCGTGGTCGAGCCGCACCCGCATCGCCGGCCGCTGCAGGCGCTGCTCCCCGACCGCCGGCCACTCGATGAAGGCGACCCCGGCCGGGTCGAGGTAGTCGTCGAGCAGGGCGGGTTCCTCCGGATCGAGACTGGCGAGCCGGTAGAGATCGAGGTGAGAGACGGGCATACGGCCGCCGCCGTAGCGCTGGCCGATCGTGAAGGTGGGCGAGGTGACAGGTCCCTCGATCCCGAGTGCCCGGCAGGCGCCGCGAACCAGCGTCGTCTTGCCGGCGCCGACATCGCCGGCAACGACGACGACATCGCCGGGTCTCAGGCGCTCGGCGATCCGGGCGCCGAGCGCTTCCGTCTCCGCCCCCGAGTGGCTCTCGAAGCTCTCCATCGCGCCGCTCAGCCGAAGAAGCCGAGCTGGTCGGCGGGCGGGGGTGGCGTCTCGTCGCCCAGCTCTTCGGCGATCTCCTCCGCACCCGGGACCGGCGCCGCCGAAGGCCCGGCGAGCAGGTCGGGAATCGTCGCGAAGTCGCCGCGCAGCGTCTCCTTCACCGCCGGCGTCCGCAGCGCCGCCGCCGGGTGGAAGAGCGGCAACAGGAATACGGCGCGACTGCCCAGCTCGTGTACCTGCGGCACCCCGCGGACCTTGGTGATGCCGACCGGGCTGCCACTGAGCAGCTTGGTCGAGAAGTTCCCCAGCGTGCAGACGACCTTCGGCTCGATCAGCCGCACCTGCTCGAACAGATAGGGGCGGCAGGCCTCGATCTCGAGCGGCTGCGGGTCGCGGTTGCCCGGCGGCCGCGACTTCAGCACGTTGGCGATAAAGACGTCCTCGCGCGAGAGCCCGATCTCTTCCAGCAGCTGGTTCAGCAACTGCCCGGCGCGGCCGACGAACGGCAGCCCCTGCCGATCCTCTTCGGCCCCCGGCGCCTCGCCGACAAACATCAGATCCGCATCTGCGTTGCCGGCACCGAAGACCGTCTTCGTCCGCGTCGCATGTAGCGGGCACTTGGTGCAGGCGGAAACCTCTTTGTAGAGGGCGACCAGTTGCTCGCGCCGCTCCTCGGCGGTCGGCGTCATTTCGATCCGCCTTTCGAACCAGAGCCGCCGCGGCTGCGAGGCGGCGGCGGTTCGCCGGCGGCGCGCTTGCGCTTCGTCTCCGCCAGCCGCTCCCCCCGCGCCGCTTCGCGCTCACGCCGCTGCGATTCGCCGGAGCGGATGGAGGCGCCTCGTGGCTGGCGACCGGGCGGCGAGACGGCCGAGAGCAGCCGCCGCGTCCGGCTCGACCTGCAATCCGGGCAAGCGACCCCGGTGGCCCCTGCCGCGACCAGCTCCTCGAAGCGAGCCCCGCACCCTTCGCACTCGAACTCGTAGATCGGCATCGCCGCACGATCATAGATCCGGCCGTCCGCGGAACCGCCCGTCGACCTGGCCGGAACCACATACCCTGCGGGGATGCGAACGGGCCGGCGGTCGATATCCCTAGCGGTGGCGATGCTGCTCGCGCTTGGACTGGTCGTCGGCACCGCAGCGGCGGGCGCGACGACAGCGTCCGCGGTAGCGGCGGACGGCCGGGCCGAGGGCCTCGTGCTGAGCTTCTTCGAGCTCGAGGGAACGCATGGCTACAGCTTCGAAGGGGGCGAGCTTCGCAAAGGGACGTCCGCTCCGACGGTCTCGATTGCGGCCCAGCGCAAAGGGCTCCGCGCGATCTACGAAGTGCCGGGAAACCCCGGTCCGGACGTGCACGCCGTCTTCGGCTCGCTCGGCAGCGTCGCCCTCGACTTCCACCGCAGGAGCGCTCGGTCGACAGGCCGGCGAAGGGCTGCACCTGGATAACCGAAACGGGGGTCTTCCGCGGCCGGCTCTCGTTCAGCGGCGAGGGCGGCTACACCGCGGCCGACGCGAACGCCATCCGCGGCGAGGTCGTGCGACTTCCGAACGGGTTCTGCGGCGCCAGCGATGACCGCCGTGGCAGGTCGCCATACCCCGATTTCCTGCGAGCGACCCGCCTCGCGGCGCGCTCACGAGCCGACCACGGCTTCGTCCAGTTCGATGCCACGGCGACGGCACTCAACTCGGGGGTCACCTTCGAAGCACTCGTCCGCGAAGAGATAGGGCCGATGACGATCTCCCGCTCGGCCACCGCGGGCGGAGCAAAGGGCACTTTCACCCTGGGCCCGGGCAAGCCACCGCGCACCGCCGTCGTTCACCCACCGGCGCCCTTCGAGGGAAGCGCCAGCCTCAACGATCCGGCCGGCGGCGCACCGGCCTGGACGGGAGCACTGAGCGTCGCCCTGCTGGGCCTCCCGGCACCGACCGCGCTTGCCGGCCCCGGCTTTGCGGCGAGGCTCTGCCTGCACTCGAGCCTGTTCGGCAGCTGCGAGGTAGCCCTGCCGCCACCGACTGCGCGAACCTAGGGCAGCGGCTCCCACTCCCAGGCCTTCTGGGATGCCAGGCTCTCCTGGTCGAGGTAGCGCCGGAACTCGTCGAGCTCGGTGGGCTCGATGCTGTAGACGTGGTCCGGTTCGGGGAAGTGCCGGGTGCGGACCTCGCTCGTGTAGTCGCGGACACCGGCGACCATCTCGGCGTGAATGTCGGCGTAGCGCTTGACGAAGCGCGCCATGTGGCCGGTGTTGATCCCCAGCAGGTCGTGGAAGACCAGCACCTGGCCGGCGGTTGCCGGCCCGGCGCCGATCCCGATCGTGGGGATCTCCAGCCGCGCCACGATCGCTTCCGTGACCGCGGCCGGGACCGCCTCGAAGACGATCGCGAAGCACCCGGCGGCCTGTAGCGCCAGCGCCTCCTCCGCGACCTTGGCCGCCCTTGCGGCGGTTCTGCCCTGAGCTTTGTAGCCACCAAGCGAGGTGGCGGTCTGCGGCGTCAGGCCAATGTGGCCCATCACCGGGATGCCGGCGCGAACGATAGCCCGCGCCCGGTCGACCGAGGATCCCCCCCGCTCCAGCTTCACCGCGTCGCAGCCCGCCTCCTTGATGAAGCGCTGGGCGTTGGCGACTGCTTCCTCGCTGGATCCCTCATAGGAGCCGAAAGGCATGTCGCCGACCAGCAGCGGCGTCCGCAGGCCACGCCGCACGGCACTGGCCAGCATCAGCATCTCGTCCATCCCAACCGGGACGGTGGAGTCGTAGCCGAGCACGTTGTTGGCGGCGGAATCGCCGACCAGGACGATGTCGACGCCGGCCTCCTCGGCGACCCGCGCCGAGGGATGGTCGTAGGCGGTGACCATCACGATCGGTTCCCCTTTCGCCGCCATCTCCTCGAGGCGGGGCAACGAGATTGGCTGGCGGTCGGTCGTCTCGACCTGTTGCTCGGGGTGGCGGCGGACGCCGGAGCTCATGAGAGCAGCACCTCGGGGTGGCTGTCGACCGCAACCGAGCGGTTCTCCTCGTCGACGTGGACGACGACCGGCGAGTAGGTCTCGAGGTCGCTCTCGTCGTAGGCGCCGAAGGAGGCGACGATGATCTTGTGGCCGGGGCGGGTCAGGTGGGCGGCGGCGCCGTTGACCTGCATCGTCCCCGAGCCGGGCTCGCCGTCGATCACGTAGGTGACGAAGCGGGAGCCGTTGTCGATGTCCCAGACGTGAACCTGCTCGTTAGTGATCAGGTCGGACTGAGCCATCAGCTCGGTGTCGATGGTGATGCTGCCGATGTAGTCGACGTCGCAGTCGGTCACCGTCGCCCGGTGGATCTTCGACTTGAGCATCTGTCGCTGCAATTCACTCTCCCTCGTGAAGGGCCGCGGCGGCGCCGGGCCGGATCAGGACGTTGTCGATAAGGCGGGCGCCGCCGACACGAGCGGCAACCGCAATCAGCACCGGGCGGCCATCCAGCTCCGTCACCGGCTCAAGCTCTTCGGCGTCGCGCGCCTCCAGGTACTCCGGCTCGATGCCGGCGGCGGCCAGCACCTCGCGGGCGGCGGCCAGACCGGCCGCCAGCGACACCGTGGCAGCCCCCTCGGCAGCGGCACTCAGTGCTCGCCAGAGAGCGGTCGCCCGTTCGCGGTCCTCGCCGTCGAGATAGGCATTGCGCGAGCTCATCGCCAGCCCGTCGGCCTCGCGCACGGTCGGCAGCACCTCGATCCGCACGGGGAAGTCGAGGTCGCGGACCATGCGACGGATCACCGCCGCCTGCTGAGCATCCTTTTGGCCGAAGTAGGCGACGTCGGGACCGACCGTGTTGAAGAGCTTGGCGACGACGGTGGCGACGCCGCGGAAGTGCTCGGCGCCGCGGCGCTGTGGATCGCCGTCGAGCACAGCCGTGAGGTTGCCGCCGACCTCGACCTGAGTGGCAAACCCCTGCGGGTAGACCTCGGCGACGGCGGGTGCGTAGACGAAATCGACGCCCGCCTGCTCGGCCAGCAGCAGGTCGCGCTGCTCGTCGCGCGGGTAGCGGTCAAGGTCCTCGCCGGGGCCGAACTGGGTCGGGTTGACGAACAGGCTCATCACCACCACGTCGCACTCGGCCCGGGCGCCGCGCAGCAGCGAGACGTGACCCTCGTGCAGGTAGCCCATCGTCGGCACCAGGCCGATCGAGAGACCCTCTCGGCGCGACCCCTCGAGAGCAGCACGAAGCTCGCGCCGGGAGCGGATTACGCTCACCTCAGCGGTCGCAAGGGGGGAATTGCCAGTGCCGGGAGTCGAGTTCATAGGTCCATGCCCTGCGGGTCACGGCCAGAGGCTTGAGTATAGGCATATCGGCCCCCGATTCCCAAGGGGCAAGCAGGAAATGCCCTCGTTACGACGAAGCGGGGTCGGTTTTCCCGATCGCTTTCGCCGGCGCCCCGGCGGCGATCGTCCCCGGCGGCAGGTCGCAGTTGACGACCGAGTTGGCGCCAACCACACAGCGGTCGCCGATCGTGACCCCACTGGTGACGACGCAGTTGACCCCGAGCCAGCAGTTGGAGCCGATCTCCACCGGTCCCTTGCTGGTGAACCCCTGTTCGGTGATCGGCATCTCGGGATCGTCGAAGCGGTGAGCGGCGTCGCCGATAAAGCAGCCGTTGGCGAGCATCGTGTGATCGCCGATCGAGACCCGCTCGTGGGCAGCGATCATCGTGTTGCGGTTGAGGAAACAGCCGCTGCCGATCTCGATCCGCGCCGCCGGCCCCAGGGTCAACCAGCAGCCGGGCTCCAACAGAGAGGCCTCGCCGATCTTCAGCCTTCCCTCATCGAGCGCCTCCAGCACCTCGCCCTCGACCGGGTGGCGGATGAAGAAGCCGCCGTGAGCGGCGTGGCGGTTGATCTGCCAGCGACGCAGGGGGCGGTGGTTGCGCTCGTACCAACGCCGCTTCACCCACCACAACCTCCACCCCGTCAGCTCGGCCACCTCCCTAGCTTTCCAGAGGTCCCGGCAGTAAGGTCGGCGCCCGAATGGCCTCCGGCAACGATCAGCTCCGCGGCGGCATCGACCTCGGTGGCACCAAGATCCAGACTGCAATCGTCGACGCCGACGGCAAGGTGCTGGGCGAAGCGCGGCGGCCGACGCCGACCAGCGGCGGCCCGCAGGACGTCGCCGAGACGATGGCGGCGGCGCTGAGCGAGGCGGCGCAGCAGGCCGGGGTCGAGACCGCGGCGCTGGAGGGCGTCGGGGTCGGCTCCCCCGGCGACGCCGACGAGCGCACCGGGGTCGTCTCCGCCGCCCGCAACCTGCCCGGCTGGGAGGGCAGCTTCCCGCTGGGAGAAAAACTGAAGGCGGCGCTGGGAACCGAGGTCAGGGTCGGCAACGACGTCCAGGTGGCGACCGAAGCCGAGTTCCATCTTGGTGCCGGCCGCGAGTTCCAGAGCCTGATCGGCGTTTTCTGGGGCACCGGTGTCGGCGGCGGTCTGGTTCTCGACGGCAAGCCCTGGCTGGGCCGCGGCGCCGCCGGGGAGATCGGCCACATGGTCGTCAAGCGCGGCGGCGCCAAGTGCCCCTGTGGGCGCAAGGGCTGCATGGAGGCCTACGCGGGACGCTCCGCGATGGAAGCCGAGGCCCGTCGCCAGCACGAAGAGGGCAAGCACACGGACCTGTTCAAGCTGATGGAGAAGCACGAGAAACCGCGTTTGACCAGCGGCATCTGGGAGCGGGCGATCGACCACGGCGACCACCTGGCGACGAAACTGATCGACCGCGCGATCGAGGCCCTTGGCACCGGCGTCGCCTCCGCGGTCAACCTCCTCGATCCTGAAGCGGTAATCCTCGGCGGCGGTCTCGGCGTCCGCTTCGGCGAGCGCTACATGGAGGCGCTGACAAAGGAGATGGGCAAGCACCTCTTCCTCGACGAAAAGCCGCCGGCGGTGCGCGTCGTCACCCTCGGCGATCTCGGTGGCGCTATCGGCGCCTCCCTCCTTTTCGCCCGATAGCGCTAGACGCGGCCAGAGCCCTGGCGCTGCTGCCTAGCGACGGCATCGACCAGGACCGCCAGCAGCAGAACGCCGCCGGTGACCATGAACTTGACCGCCGAGGAGAGCGCCAGCAGGTCCATGCCGTTGGAGATCGAGCCGATCACCAGGGCGCCCATCAGCGCCGTCCAGACCGAGCCGCGGCCGCCGAAGAGGCTGGTGCCGGCGATGACCGGGCCGGCGATTGCCAGCAGCAGCAGTTCGTTGCCGCCCGAGTTCTGATTGACGGCGAGCAGGCGCGAGGCGGCCATGATGCCGCCGATCGCCGCCATCGTCCCGGCGATGCCGAAAACGGCGACGCGGATGCCGTTGACGCGGATGCCGGCGCGACGGGCTGCCTCGGCATTGCCGCCGACGGCGAAGACGTGGCGGCCGAACCCGGTGCGCCTGACCACGTACTCCATGCCGACCACGAAGGCGAGCAGGATCAGCACCGCGAGCGGCACGCCGCGGTCGGAGTTGAAGACCAGGATGGCGATGATCGTCACCACCGCGACCAGGCCGAAGCGAAATCCGAGCCCGGCCAGGCTCTCGCTGTCGAGGCCCGCGGCGACGCGGCGGCGGTGCCCGAGGAAAAGCACCGCCCCGTAGCCGCCGATCACGACCGCGGCGATGATCCAGCCAACCGTGTCGGAGTAGAAGATGTTGGCGAGCCCGGTGATCTTGGGGTCGGTGAGATTGATCGACCCGGTCGAGCCGAGGACCTGTAAGAGAGCGCCCTGCCAGGCCAGCAAGCCGGCGAGGGTGACGACGAACGAGGGCACCCCGAAGCGACTGAATAGGAAACCCTGGAGCAGCCCGATCGCCAAGCCGACCGCGATCGCGGCGGCGATCGCCAGGTAGGGGCTCCAGCCGTGTTTGACGCTGAGCACAGCCATCACGCCGGCGGCAAGGCCGCTGACGGCGCCGACCGAGAGGTCGATCTCGCCGAGCAACAGCACGTAGACGACACCGACCGAGATCAGCCCGATGGCGGCTATCTGCAACATCAGGTTGGTCAGATTCTGGGCCGAGAGGAAGCGGTCGTTCTCGAACTGGAAGATCGCCCAGATCAGGGCCAGGCCGATCACCACCCGCAGCGAGGCGAGGTCGCCCTGGACCAGCCGCCGGATCGTCTCCTTGCGCCGGGGCAGGCTCTCCTCGGTCTCGGCGGTGGCAACGGCCGCGTCGTTCATCGCTCCTCCTTCCCATCCCTGGGGGGCCCGTCCGCCGGATCGCCGTTCGTCTCACGGTCGGAGCCGACCCCGGTTATCGCCGAGACCACGTGCTCCTCGGTGGTCGATTCGGCTGCGAACTCGCCGGCGGCGCGGCCCAGCCGCAGGACGAAGATCCGGTCGGCGACCTCGAAGACGTCGACCAGGTTGTGGCTGATCACGACGACGCCGAGCTCGCGCTCGCGCAGGCGGCGGATCAGGTTCAGCACTTGGGCGGTCTGGGCGACGCCGAGAGCGGCGGTGGGCTCGTCGAGCAGCACGACCCTGGGCTCGCCCAGCAGCGAGCGCGCCACCGCGACCTGCTGGCGCTGGCCGCCGGAGAGGGTGCCGACCTCGCTACGCAGGCTCGGGATCGTCACCGCCAGGTTGGAGAGCAGCTCCCCGGTCTGGTGCTCCATCCGCGCCTCGTCGAGCTGGCGCGAAGCCGAGCCGAAGCCTGGCGAGACCTCCTCGCGACCAAGGAAGAGGTTGGCGACCACATCGAGGTTGTCGCAGAGGGCGAGGTCCTGGTAGACCGTGGCGATTCCCAGCGCCGTCGCGTCTTGCGGTTTCGAGATCGAGACCTCCTCCCCTTCGAAGCGGATCGCCCCGTCGTCTGCCGCGTGGATGCCGGCGATCGCCTTAACCAGCGTCGACTTGCCGGCGCCGTTGTCGCCGACCAGGCCGACGACCTCGCCTGCATGAACGGCGAAGTCGACCCGGTCCAAGGCCTGGACCGGGCCGAATCGCTTGCTGACTCCCTCCAACTCGAGGAGTGGAGCGCCTTTGTTCATCTCAACCCGAGATTCCCGCTTCTTTGCACGCCACCGCGTAGGGCCCGGTACATAATTCGGAGGCGGTTACGAACCCGTCGGCGACGACCGTGCTTTTGACGTTGTCTTTGGTCACGGCGATCGGTTTCAGCAGCACCGACGGCACGTCGACTTTGCCGTTGTTCAATTCTTCGCTGACTTTGTCTTGCGGAACCCCTTCGCCTTCGGCGAGGGCGATGGCGATTTCAGCGCTGACTTTGGCCTCCGGCGTAATTTCCTTGTAGACCGTCATGAACTGCTGCCCGGCGAGGATTCGCTGCAGCCCCGCCACGGTGGCGTCCTGGCCCGTTACCGGGACCTCTTCGGGGTTGAGGCCGGCCCCTTTCAGCGCCGCGATAGCACCGCCGCCGGTGTCGTCGTTGGCCGCATAGATGCCGGCGAAGCCGTCGTTGCCGAGCGCGGTGATCGCCTGCTGGGCCTCACGCTGGGCATTTTCGGCTGACCAGCCCGGGGTGTCGTACTCTTTGGCGACGGTCACCCCAGCTGCATCGAACCCGTTGTGGGCGCCTTTTTTAAACAGGGCGGCGTTGGGGTCGGCGGGGTCGCCGTTGATCATGATGATCGGGCCGCTGGCGCTGCCGTCTTCTTTCAGTTTTTTCGCCAGCGTTTCGGCTTGGAGTTCGCCGACTTTTTCGTTGTCGAAGGAGACGTAGGCGTCGATTTCACCGTTTTCGATTAGGCGGTCATAGCTCAGCACCGGCACGTTCTGGGCCTTTGCTTTTTCGGCGATCGCAGCTGCCGATTTCGAGTCCATCGGGTCGACGACGAGGACTTCGGCGCCCTGGGTCAGCGCCGCTTCGGCCTGGCTCTGCTGTTTCTGCGCGTCGCCGCCGGCGTTGCTGTAGAGGACTTCGCAGTCGTCACAGAGTTCTTCGACGGCTGCTTCGAAATCCGGCCGATCGTTGGATTCGTAGCGGGGGGTCTCGTTTTCTGGCAACAGCAAGGCGATCTTCGTGCCACCGCTGTCGCTACTCCCACAGCCGGCAGCTATAAGCACAAGCGCAATCAGCACGCCGGCTGCGGCAGCAGCCCGTCTCAGCGATGAAGAACTGGACATGTCTTTCCTCCTTATCTGACCTGCCATTCAGGAGGTACCCGCCTCGACACGCTTCATGCAGGCCCACTCGGACAAACCGAGCCGGTCGAGGTGGCCCGCTCGTCCAGCGGCTAGGCGGCGATCGGCTCGCGGCGGCGCGAGCCCTTCGGCTTCGCCGGCTCCACCAACTCGGCGAGGAAACTTCCGGTGTAGGAGCCTTTGGCGGCGGCCACCTCCTCGGGGGTGCCCGTGGCGATCAGCTCTCCCCCCTCTTCGCCTCCCTCGGGGCCGAGGTCGATGAGGCGGTCGGCAGTCTTGATCACGTCGAGGTTGTGCTCGATCACGACCACGGTGTTACCGGCGTCGACCAGGCGACTGAGGACCTCGAGCAGGCGCTGGACGTCGGCGAAGTGGAGGCCGGTGGTCGGCTCGTCGAGGATGTAGAGGGTGGCGCCGGTGGCGACTTTGGAGAGCTCGGTGGCGAGCTTGATCCGCTGTGCCTCGCCGCCGGAGAGCGTCGTCGCCGGCTGGCCGAGGCGGATGTAGTCGAGGCCGACGTCGTGCAGGGTGCGCAGGCGGCGGGCGATCTTCGGCACGTTCTCGAAGAACCCCACCGCCTCCTCGACCGACATCTCCAGCACGTCGGCGATGCTCTTGCCCTTGAAGCGGACCTCGAGCGTCTCGCGGTTGTAGCGCTTGCCGTGGCACTGCTCGCAGGGCACGTAGACGTCGGGCAGGAAGTGCATCTCGATCTTGATCTGGCCGTCGCCTTTGCAGACCTCGCAGCGTCCGCCCTTGACGTTGAAGCTGAAGCGACCCGGCTTGTAGCCGCGCGCCCGCGACTCCTGGGTCTGGGTGAAGAGATGTCGAATGTGATCGAAGATCTTGGTGTAGGTGGCCGGGTTGGAGCGCGGCGTGCGGCCAATCGGCGACTGGTCGATGTTGATGATCTTGTCGATCTGGCTGAGCCCGTCGACGCCGTCGTGGGCGCCGGGGCGCAGCTTCGCCTGGTGCAGGCGGTTGGCGACCGAGTGGTGCAGGGTCTCGTTGACCAGGGTCGACTTGCCGGAACCGGAGACGCCGGTGACACAGCAGAGAACACCGAGCGGGAAGGCGACGTCGATCTCCTTCAAATTGTGTTCGCGGGCGCCGCGGACGAGCAGGGCGCCCTTCGGCTCGCGGCGCTCCTCCGGGACCTCGATCCGGCGCTTGCCAGAGAGGTACTGGCCGGTCAGCGAAGCGGGGTTCTTCGCCACCTGGGCGGGGGTGCCGGCGGCGATCACGTGGCCGCCGTGTTCGCCGGCGCCGGGGCCGAGGTCGACGAGGTGGTCGGCAGCCATCATCGTCCCCTCGTCGTGCTCGACCACGATCACCGTGTTGCCGAGGTCGCGCAGGCGGTCCAGGGTCGCGATCAGCTTCTCGTTGTCGCGCTGGTGCAGCCCGATCGAGGGCTCGTCGAGCACGTACATGACGCCGACCAGGTGCGAGCCGATCTGGGTCGCCAGGCGGATCCGCTGCGCCTCGCCGCCGGATAGCGAGCGGGCCGAGCGGGAGAGCGAGAGGTAGCCGATGCCGACGTTCTCGAGGAAGGCGAGCCGCTCGGAGATCTCGCGCACGATTAGACGGGCGATCGCCCGCTCGGTCTCGGTCAGCTCCAGGGCCGCGATCCAGGCCGCCGCGCCCCGGGCGGAGAGGGCGCTGTACTCGGCGATGCTGAGCCCGCCGATCTTGACCGTGAGGCTCTCCGGCCGCAACCGGGCGCCCTCGCAGGCCGGGCACGGCTGCTCCGCCATGTAGCTCTCGATGCGGTCGCGGTTGGTCTCCGAGTCGGTCTCTTCATAGCGCCGCTGCAACTGGTTGACGATTCCCTCGAAGCGCACCTTGTAGGAGCGACGGCGGCCGAAGCGGTTGGTGTAGGTCACCTGGTGGCGCTCGTCGCCGGTGCCGTAGAGGAAGATCTCTTTCTCACTCTTCTTCAGCTTCGACCAGGGCTTGTCGGCGTCGATCCCGCGGCCCTCCGCAACCGCCGCGATCAGCCGCTTCCAGTAGGCGGTCACGCCCCGGTTCCAGGGCTGCAGAGCGCCCTCGGCCAGAGACAGCGTCGGATCGGGGACGACAAGCTCGGGGTCGATCACGCGCTGGAAGCCGAGCCCGTGGCAACGGTTGCAGGCCCCGTGGGGCGAGTTGAAGGAAAAGATCCGCGGCTCCAGCTCGGGGATCGAGGTGCCGCAGTGCAGGCAAGCGAACTGCTCGGAGAAGAGCAGCGGCTCGTCCTCTTTACCGACGATCTCGACTTCGACCAGGCCGGCGGCGAGCCCGGCGGCGGCCTCGACCGACTCCGAAAGGCGCCGCCGCAGGTCGGTCTTCATCACCAGCCGGTCGACGACGACGGCGATGTCGTGTTTGTACTTCTTGTCGAGCACGATCTCCTCGTCGAGCCGGCGCAGCTCGCCATTGACCTTGACCCGCGAGTAACCCTCGAGCCGCATCTGCTCGAGCAATTTCCCGTACTCCCCTTTGCGCCCCCGCACGACCGGGGCCATGACCATGAATTTCGTGCCCTCCTCGAGGGTCATCAGCCGGTCGACGATCTGCTCCTGGGTCTGGCCGGTGATCTCCTCGCCGCACTGGGGGCAGTAAGGCACCCCGATCCGGGCCCAGAGCAGGCGCAGGTAGTCGTAGATCTCGGTCACCGTGCCGACCGTCGAGCGCGGGTTGCGCGAGGTCGTCTTCTGGTCGATCGAGATCGCCGGCGAGAGGCCCTCGATCGAGTCGACGTCGGGCTTCTCCATCAGCCCGAGGAACTGGCGCGCGTAGGCGGAGAGCGACTCGACGTAGCGGCGCTGCCCCTCAGCGTAGATCGTGTCGAAGGCAAGACTCGACTTGCCCGAGCCGGAGAGGCCGGTGATCACGATCAGGGCGTCGCGGGGCAACTCGACGTCGATGTCCTTGAGGTTGTGCTCCCGCGCACCCGAGATGACGATTCTGTCCGAAGCAGGCACTGGACCCGATTCTACGCAGACGAACAGACGTTCCCCTCTGATACCCGCAACGTCCACGTTTTCCGAAGCGGAAATGGACTAGGTGGGGGAGAGTTGCGCCTACGAACGCATTTACCTCCGGTATGCGAAGGGAAGTGCGTTCGCACAAAAGGCTGGCACGACTTGCTGACCGCCAGTACGGGCTTGTGTCGACGCGGCAGCTGCAAGCGCTGGACTACTCGACCGCTGCCGTCGACAGGGCGATCAAGGCGGGGAGGCTGCATCGAGTGCACCGGGGCGTCTACGCGGTGGGATATCGGCGCCTCGATGACCATGGGCGCTGCCTGGCCGCGGTCGGCGCTTGCGGAGAGGGCACCCTGCTCAGCCACGCATCCGCCGCCTGGCTCTGGGGCCTCCTCCCTACCTGCCCATCTATTCCGGAGGTGACCGTCCCCCGCAGCGGCCACAGACGCCAAAGGATCCGTGTGCACCATACCCCCTCCCTTCGCACCGAGGATCGGGTTGAAGCAGAGCGAATCCCGGTCACGTCCCTCGCCCGCACCCTGCTCGACGTCGCTGCCACTGGCTCGCGGAGGCGCCTCGATTCCGCAATCCAGCGGGCTGAGCGCACCGGCCTACTCGACCTCGGTCCGATCGATTCCCTGCTGGAGCGCCGGATGGGCGCACCGGGGACGAAGCCTCTGCGCAGCGCGATCGAGATCTACCGCCACGACGGCTTCTTCCGCGCCCGGTCCGAGCGGCTCTTCCTCGCCCTCGTCAAGCAAGCCGGCCTTCCCCGGCCGGCAATCAACCACTTCATCGCCGGGCACGAGGTCGATGCCTACTGGGAGGCGGAGCGCTTCGCGGTCGAAGTCGACGGCTGGGAAGGGCACCGCAGCCGGGATTCTTTCGAGAACGACCCACTGCGGATCGAGAATCTGAAGCTGGCGGAGATCGAAGCGATCCGGATCACCGCCCGCCGGATCGAACGGGAGCCGCAAGCGGTCGGCGAACGCCTCAAGGTCTTCCTCGACCGCCGGCACAGAGAGCTTCATCGCTAACTCAAACGCAGGTCAGTAGAGAGCGGTGGCGAGGCGGCGGCGGTAGGACGGGGCGGTGGGGTCTGCCGGGTCTTCGCTGAGGATGCCGACGATCGCTTGGCGGAGGAGCTCGCGTCGGGTCTCGGGAGCGATGCCTTCGCCCCCGTTGTCCCGACCAGAGGGCAACGCGCCGTCGGTACTGCCCTCAAGCACGGCGAGCAGGGCATCGAGCGCTGCGGCTCTATCGCCGCGGTCAAGGGCGGCGAAGGCGTCGGCGCCGATGTCGGCACGAGTCAGCTTGATCCGAGCGGCGAGGCCGGCGGCGGCGAAATCCCCCTCGTGGGCGGCGACTGCCTCAAGGGCCTCATCCTCCGCCCCACGCTCAAGTCGGGCGCGGCCGAGGCGGACGGCGATGTCGGCGCGGCGCGGATCCAGCTCGCTTGCCTCTCGCAGCGACAGCTCGTCACCTTTTTCCAGCAGCTCGTCGGCCTGTGAGGGCAGCAGCGAGTCGAAGAAGGCATCGACCTGGGCTTTCGGCACGGCGCCGGTGAACTCGCTTGCCACGTCGCCATCGCGGAAGGCCTTCACCGCCGGGATGCCCTGGACCCCGAAGCGGCTCGCCAGCGCCTGGTTGGAGTCGACGTCGACCTTGGCCAGCAACACGCGACCGCCGCGGCTCGCCTCGGCCGCTTCCAGCGCCGGACTCAACGCTTTACAGGGACCACACCACTCGGCCCAGAAGTCCACGACCACCGGCGTCTGCCGCGAAAGCTCGATCACGTCGCGATCGAAGGTCGCTTCGGTTACGGCGAGGGCCATCGGCGGAGATTAGCCGGGACTGTTCGTCGGCCCGAGGTGACCGACCGGTCGGTCACCTCGACCGCGCTACGCCCCCGCTCGCATCCCGTCGAGGTCGCGGCGCAGCTCCTTGAGCTCGTCGCGGATCCGGCCCGCCTCCTCGAAGCGGAGGTCGTCGGCGGCGGCGAGCATCTCCTCCTCGAGCGAGACGATCGTCCGCTCCAGCTCCTCCGGGCTGCTCGCCTCGGTGCGGCCGCGGCGACGTTTGCGCGGGGCGCGGTCCTCCATCGCCAGGAACTCAGCCATCTCAGAGATGCCCTTGCGGACGGTCTCCGGGGTGATCCCGTGCTCCTCGTTGTAGGCGAGCTGGATCGCCCGGCGGCGGTCAGTCTCCCGCATCGCCGCCTTCATCGCGTCGGTTTCGCGGTCGGCGTACATCAGCACCCGGCCGTTGACGTTGCGGGCGGCGCGGCCGATCGTCTGCACGAGGCTGGTCTCGCCGCGCAGGAAGCCCTCCTTGTCGGCGTCGAGGATCGCCACCAGCGAGACCTCGGGCAGGTCGAGCCCCTCGCGCAGCAGGTTGACCCCGACCAGCACGTCGTACTCGCCGAGCCGCAGGTCGCGGATGATCTGGATCCGTTCCAGGGTGTCGACCTCGGAGTGCAGGTAGCGGACCTTGATCCCGTACTCGAGCAGGTAGGCGGTCAGGTCCTCGGCCATCTTCTTGGTCAGGGTGGTGACCAGGGTGCGGTCGCCGCTGTCGGTCCGCCCTTTCACCTCGTTCATCAGGTCGTCGATCTGGTTGCGGGTCGGGCGCAGCTCGATCGCCGGGTCGACGATCCCGGTCGGGCGGACGATCTGCTCGACGGTGCGCGTCGCTTCGGCTTTCTCGAATTGCCCTGGCGTCGCCGAGACCATCACCAGGCGGTCGACCCGTTCGAGGAACTCGGCGAACTTGAGCGGCCGGTTGTCGATCGCCGAGGGCAGCCGGAAGCCGTAGTCGATCAGGGTCGACTTACGCGAGCGGTCGCCCTCGTACATGCCGCCGATCTGCGGGATCGTCTGGTGGGACTCGTCGACGAAGACGACGAAGTCGTCGGGGAAGTAGTCGATCAGGGTGTGCGGCGGGCTGCCGGCAGGCCGGCCGTCGAGGATCCGCGAGTAGTTCTCGATCCC
>DASYLY010000007.1:0-18256 GCA_036009365.1 Solirubrobacterales bacterium | reverse complement strand
CACACCGCGCGCGGCCAGCAGCGGCAGCACCATCGCCTCCAGTGGGCTCTTCAAACGCGGCTGGGTGGAGGCAGGGAGAGCCGGTCGCCACTCTTGCACCAGCGCGCGCAGGTTCGGCATTCCGCGACGTCCTGGTGCCATTGAGGCTTCGATCGCATCGAGATCGAGCATCCGCCGCGCTGCCGCCCGCTCGAAGCAGCTGCGCAGCGTCCTCATCCCAACCGTCCCGGCCAGGTCGACCAAGGTTCGTGCCGGGCTCGTGCAGGGGATGCCTTCGACGGTGCCTGTCTCGTCTAGCCGAAGTGGCCTGGATCGGTGCCAGTGGATCCCATGGATCCTGCGCCCTCGTTTTCCAGGCGCGATCACGTCGACCAAGATGGGGGCTCGGTCCAGCAATCCAAGCAGCGAAGCCACACTGCGGTGCGACACGACCGCATCGGGCCCGCAGGCCAGCGTTGCTGCCATCAACCGCGTCCGGCTGCCGATCGGCACGTGGCCGAGTGCATAAACCCCTGGAAACACTCGATGCAGACGAGCCGATTGAGTCGCTCGCCCGATCGTGCTTCGACTCAACCCGGCCTCTAGGAGTTGAGCATGAGACAGCACGCCGTGCTGGCTCCCGGCGAGCTCGGCCAGGGTTGACCAAGGATCGGTGCGCTTTATTCCCGCTATGCGGGACTAAGGAGGACCGCGATTCGACTCTCCCCCTACCCAGCCGCTTTTCGTCCCTCGCTGCGCTCTGGGAAGATGCCTCGATGAGCTTCGAGGCCAACGGGGGACCCAGGTCGCAGCGCCTTTTCGCAGTGCGCGGCGCCACACAGGTCGAGGCCAACGAGGCCGAGGCGATTCTGGAGGCCACCGAGGGGCTGATGCATGAGCTGCTCGAGCGCAACGGGCTGGCGCCGGAGGCAATGGTCAGCTGCATCTTCACCACCACCGAGGACCTCGACGCCGAGTTCCCGGCGGTCGCCGCCCGCAACCTCGGACTCGACTCGGTGCCTCTGCTCTGCTCGCGGGAGATCCCGGTGCCCGGCTCGATGCCGCGGGTAATCAGGGTGATGGCTCATTACTACGCGCCCGAGGACCACGTGCCGACGCACGCATACCTTGGTGGCGCCAGCAAGCTGCGCGCCGACCTCGAGTCCGCCCAGTAGCGGTCGCGTCGGCGCCTCCGTCACAATCGCAGCGATGACCGTCACCTTCGCCGAGAGACTCGCCCGCATGCCCGGCTACCAGGCCGGCGTCCCGACCGGGCAGGCACCAGAGGCGATCGCCGCCGGGCAGATCGCCCAGCTCGCCTCCAACGAGTCGCCCCTCCCGCCGCACCCGCAAGTGGTCGAGGCGATTACGAAGGCGGCTGGGGCGATGCATCGCTACCCCGACCCCGACGCCACCCTGCTGCGCCGGCGCCTGGCGGAGCGCTACGAGGTTGAGCCCAGCCGCGTCGCGGTCGGCAACGGCTCCTGCGAGATCCTGCTCGCCGCCGCCGAGGCGCTCTGCGAGCCCGGGGCGGAGATCCTCTACGGCTGGCCCGCCTTCTCGATGTACCCGTACCTGGCGGCGCTGACCGGCGCCCGCGAGGTCCGCGTGCCGCTGGACGGCGACGACGTCCACGATCTCGAGGCGATGGCGACAGAGACCACCGCCGCCACCCAACTGCTGCTCGTCTGCAATCCGAATAACCCGACCGGGACCCACCTGCCGGCCGCCGAGATCGGCGCTTTCTGCGAACGCGTGCCGCCACATGTAACCGTGATCCTCGACGAGGCCTACGTCGAGTTCCAGACCGACGACGACCCCGATGCGACGCTCGACCTGCTCGCCGACTTCCCCAATCTCGTCGTCCTGCGCACCTTCAGCAAGTGCTACGGGCTGGCCGGGCTGCGGGTCGGCTACGCGATCGGCTCCCCCGGCTTCCGCGCCGCGGTCGACGCGGTGCGCCAGCCGTTCAGCGTCAACGCCCTGGCTCAGGCGGCCGGGGCGGAGGCAATCCTGCACCAGGACGACGTCGAGCGTCGAGTCGAGGGCACGATCGCCGAGCGGCTGCGGGTCGAGGAGGCGCTGCGAGAGATGGGCCTCGCCACTGCCGAGACGCAGGCCAACTTCTCCTGGATCGACCTCGGTGAGGCGGACGAGGCTGAGCTCGTCGCCGGTCTTGCCGACCGCCAGATCGCGGTTCGCCCCGGCACCGCCCTTGGCGCCCCCGGTCACCTTCGCGTCTCCTACGGCACCGCCGCCGAGAACGACCGCTTCCTTTCAGCCTTCGGCGAACTGCTCGACTAACCGTGGCCGAACTGGTACAAATTCTTTGAAGCAATGACGACGAGCCGACTGACAGCCTGGGGTAACGCTGCAGACGCCGAGCTCGTCGCTGCGCGCTTCTCCTATTGGCGATTTAGCTAGGCGTCCGGCCTGGCGGTTTCGTGCCGCTGCATAGATGTCTTGGTCGGGCGCCGTTCCGTTGTTCACGGTCTCTCGCTGCCCGGGCCGGCGTGGTGGCAACCGACCAGAAAGTACGATCTACCGGCTGTGGAGAAAGGCGACGGGAAAATGTTCATCGGGATGCAGGAGGGAGCCAAGCGCGACGGGGTGCGGGACCAGCGGATCGCGAAAGTGGTCGAGCTGTCACCGCCAGCGGCGCTGCTGGAGGAGTTGCCGCTCGGAGAGGAGCGGACGCGAGGGGTCGTAAAGGGGCGCCAGGAAGTGGTCGACGTCCTCAGCGGCAAGGACGGCAGGCTGCTGGTCGTGGTCGGGCCGTGCAGCGTCCACGACCCGAAAGCGGCGCTGGACTACGCGAGCCGACTCGCCGCCCAGGCAAGGAAGTTGAAGGACGAGCTACTGATCGTGATGCGCGTCTACTTCGAGAAGCCGCGGACGACGACCGGCTGGAAGGGGCTGATCAACGATCCGCACCTCGACAACTCAGGCGACGTCAACGCCGGCCTGCGGATCGCCCGCAAGCTGCTCTTGGAGGTGCTCGACACCGGCCTGCCGATCGGTTGCGAGTTCCTCGACCCGATCACGCCGCAATACATCTCCGACACCGTCGCCTGGGGCGCGATCGGCGCTCGCACCACGGAGAGCCAGACGCACCGCCAGCTCGGCTCCGGCCTCTCGATGCCGATCGGCTTCAAGAACCGCACCGACGGCAACATCCAGGTCGCGGTCGACGCCTGCCGCGCGGCGGCGGCATCGCACGCCTTTGCCGGGATCGACGACGCCGGTGCGCCGGCGATCCTGCACACGACCGGCAATCCCGACTGCCACATCATCCTTCGCGGTGGCAACGGCGAGCCGAACCACTACGCGCCCAAGGTCGAGGATGCGCTGGTCACGCTCGGGGTCGCCGGTCTGCCGGAGCGGGTCGTGATCGACGCATCCCACGACAACAGTGGCAAGGACCCCGAGAAGCAATTCTTCGCCGCCGGCGAAATCGCCGACCAGATCGCCGACGGCAACGGGGCGATCGTCGGGGTCATGCTCGAGTCGTTCCTGGCCGAGGGTCGCCAGAACCTGGTGCCCGGCGAGCAGCTCACCTACGGCCAGTCGATCACCGACGCCTGCATCGACTGGGAGGACACCGTGACGGCGCTCGAGCGGTTCGCTTCGGCGGTGGAGGCCCGGCGAGGTTGACGAGGATCGCGGTCCTCGGGGTGGGCCTGATCGGAGGCTCGATCGGGCTCGCCGCGAGGCGGCGGCTCGACGCCGACGTGGTCGGCTTCGACCCCGATCCCGCGACGCTGGAGCGGGCGCTCGAGTCGGGCGCGATCGGTCGTGCTGCCGCTGCCGTCGGCGACGCCTGCGAAGGGGTCGAGACGGTCTTCTGCGCAGCCCCGGTCGGCGGCCTCTCGACGCTCGTAGCCGAGGCACTGGAGGCCAGCGGCCCCGACACGGTCGTCAGCGACGTCGGCTCGACCAAGCGCGAGATCGTCGCCACGCTGGGGGATGACGAGCGCTTCATCGGCGGCCACCCGCTGGCCGGGGCGGAGACGGCCGGTGTCGGTAACGCCCGCGCCGACCTCTTCGAGGGCGCCCGCTGGTACCTGACGCCGACAGAGCGCTCCAGCGGGCTCCTCTATGACCGCCTGCAGCGCACCGTCGCCGGCCTCGGCGCCCGGCCGCAGGCGATCGACGCCGCCGCCCACGACCGCCTGCTGGCGACGATCAGTCACTTACCGCACGTGGTCGCCAACGCACTCGCCGCCGAGGCCGCGGCGGAGCTGACGCGCGACTCCGAGCGGATGCCCGAGGTAGGACCGAGCTTCCGCGACACGACCCGGGTGGCAGGGGCGAACCCGGCGATCTGGGCAGACATCTTCGCCAGCAACAGCGAGGCGGTCGCCGAGGCGGTCGAGGCGGTCGCCCGCCGCCTCGACGACGCCGCAACGCTGATCCGCAGTGGCGACCGCGAGGCTGTCGGCAGCTGGCATGCGGCCGCCGGCGAAGACCGCCGCCGCCTGCTCGAGGGAGGACTCGAGGCGGGGCCGCTGCGAGAGCTGCGGATCGTCGTCGCCAACGAGCCCGGCACGATCGCCCAGCTGGCCCTGACCCTGGGCGAGGCCGGCGTCAACATCGAGGACATGGCCCTGCACCCGGCGCCCGACATGACCTCGGGCGCGGTGACGCTCTGGGTCTCGGGCGAGGATCAAGCCGCGCGCGCCGCCGAGCTGGTCCGCGAGCTCGGCCACACGGTCACCGTCCTCGGCGGCGGGGAGTAATTGGTGCGCGGCGCTCGTCTTCTCGGTGTCGGGAAGTAGGCGTGGCGAACGCTCGCTTCGACCCCGTCGGACCCCTGCGCGGCGCCCTGCGGCCGCCGGCCGACAAGTCGATCTCCCACCGTGCCGCCCTGATCGCGGCGATGGGCGAGGGGGAGACGACGATCGAGGGCTATCTCGACGCCGCCGACACCCGCTCGACGCTGGACGCAGTGGCGGCGCTCGGCGCCGAGATCGGGGAGTTCGAGGCCAGTGTGTCGCCCCCCGTGGGATTGGATGCCTCTTCGACTGAGGCTGTCGCCGGTCTCAAGGAGGGCCTCTCCATCCATGGCGTTGGCTTGCGGGAGGCGAAGTCGACTGTGATCGACGTCGGCAACGCCGGCACGCTGCTGCGCCTCTTGCCCGGCTGGCTCGCCGGGCAGCCGGGCGGCAACTGGACCCTCGACGGCGACGACTCGATCCGGCAGCGACCGGTCGACCGCATCGCCATTCCGCTGCGCCAAATGGGCGCCCAGCTCGAGTGCCGCGAGGAGCGCCTGCCGCCGCTGCAGGTCGAGGGTGTGCAGCTGCGCGGCACCGAGTACCGCCTGCCGGTTGCCAGCGCCCAGGTCAAGTCGTGCCTGCTCTTTGCCGGCCTGCTCGCCGAGGGTGAGACGCGGATTGTCGAGCCGCTGCCGACCCGCGACCACAGCGAGCGGATGCTGCGCGCCGCCGGCGCCACGATCGAGCGCGATGGCGACGTAGTCGTCATCCAGCCTGCCGAGCGACTCGAGGCCGGGGAGATCGTCATCCCGGCCGACATCTCCTCGGCCGCCTTCCTCATCGTCGCCGGGCTGTTGGTCACCGACAGCGAGGTCGTTCTGGAGGGGGTCGGCGTCAACCCGACCCGGACCGGCCTGCTCTCGATCCTGGAGCGGATGGGGGCGGCGATCGAGGTCGAGGACGAGCGCGAAGTCGGCGGGGAGCCGATCGCCACGCTGCGGGTCCGCTCGGCTTCGCTGCTGGCCACCGAGGTTGGTGGCGCCGAGGTGCCGCTGGCGATCGACGAGCTGCCGCTGGTCGCCCTCGCCGCCTGCTTCGCCGAGGGGAAGACGACGATCCGCGACGCCGAGGAGCTGCGCCGCAAGGAGTCCGACCGGGTCGCCACGGTGACCGCGGCGCTGACCGCGCTCGGCGGCGAGGTCGAGCCGACCGCCGACGGGATGGTTGTGACCGGGACCGGCGGCCTGCGCGGTGGCACGATCGACTCCCACGGCGACCACCGCATAGCGATGCTGGGCGGTATCGCCGGCCTCGCCTCTCAGGAGGGCGTCGAGGTACACGGCATGGAGGCCGCGGCGGTCAGCTACCCCGGCTTCGAGGCCGACCTGGCCTCACTGCTCGGCGGTTGAGCGGCGAGCACGGAGTCACGAACCGCGATTCGGCCGCGTACCCTGTCCGCGATGAGCGAGACCGCGATGGACTACGAGCAGATCTCCTACGAGCAGCGCGGCCCAATCGTCGTGATCACGATCGAGCGACCGGAGCGGATGAACGCGATCGGTGCCCGCACCCATCGCGAGCTGGTCGACGCCTGGGGCCGCTTCCGCGACGACGACACCGCCCTGGTCGGAATCCTCACCGGCGCCGGTGAGCGCGCCTTCTGCGCCGGCGGCGACCTCAAGAACCTCGCCGACAGTGAACCGGTCGGTCCGAGGAGCGAGGCGGAGGTCGAGGCGCACAACCGCGGCGAGGCCGACGGCATCCTCGGCCCTTCGCGCTGGACCGACATCTACAAGCCGACGATCGCTGCCGTCAACGGCGTCGCCTACGCCGGCGGTCTCGAGTGGGCCTGCTGGTGCCACATGGCGATCGCCGACGAGCACGCCTCCTTCGGGGTCACCTGTCGGCGCTGGAACATCGGTCTGGCCGACGGCGGCACCCAGCGGCTGCCCCGAATCGTCGGCTGGCGCCGGGCGATGGAGCTGATCGTCACCGGCCGTGTGATCGACTCGGCGGAGGCGCTGCAGATCGGCCTCGTCAACGAGATTGTCCCCAGCGGCACCTGCCTGCAGCGGGCGCTGGAGCTAGCGGAGACGATCGCAGCGCTGCCGCAGCCGGCGATCCGCACCGACCTCGAGGCGGCCGAGCGCGGCTGGGGCCGCCCGCTCGAGGAGGGTCTGCGGATCGAGGCCGAGTGCTTCAACCGATTGCTCTCCGAGCCGGAGATCCTCGAGGGTCTGCGCCGCTTTAACGAGCGCGACCATCCTGATCGCAGACCGGGCAGCGAGCCACTCACTCCCGGGCTGCATCGCCGCGACGGCTGAGCGGTCGCCGCGCAGTTCCGGGCTCGTCTGACCGACCGGTCGGTCAGACGACCGGTCGGACAGGCGCTGCGGCTGCCGTCCCTCTACGCTGCCGCGCTCATGGTTATCGCGATCGACGGTCCCGCCGGGGCCGGCAAGTCCTCGGTGGCGCGCGGCGTTGCCACCGAGCTCGGCCTTATCTACCTCGACTCCGGGGCGATGTACCGCTGCGTGGCGCTGGCCGCGCTTGACCAGGGTGCCGACCTCGACGACGGCGAGGCGCTGGGCGCTCTGGCACGGGCGCTGGAGATCGAGTTCGAGGGCGAACGAGTGCGGCTCGACGGTCGCGACGTCACCGCTGCGATCCGCGAGCCCGGTGTCACCGCCGCCTCCTCCCGCGTCTCGGTCCACGCCCCGGTGCGGGAGGCGATGGTGACCCGCCAGCAGGCACTGATCGCTGCCGGCAACTACGTTGCTGAGGGCCGCGACATCGGCACCGTGGTCAGCCCCGACTCACCGCTGAAGGTCTTCCTCACCGCCTCCGACGAGGAGCGAGCGCGGCGCCGGGCGGCACAGACCGGCGAGGACTTCGAGGCGGTGCTGGTCGCCCAGCGCGATCGCGACGCCCGCGACAGGGAGCGCGAGCACGGTGCCCTGCGCGCGGCCGACGACGCGGTCGAGGTCGACACCTCGGGTCTCGCACTCGACGAGGTCGTCGCCCGCGTGGTCTCCCTCGCCCACGAGCGGGGGCTTGGGATGAGGCGGGGCGATTTATTAACCCCCTGGGTGAAAAAGTCGCCCCAACCGGGGAGCGGACGATGAGCCGCCCGCCCATGGTCGCCGTCGTCGGCTTCCCCAACGTTGGCAAGAGCACCCTGGTCAACCGCCTCGCCGGCGGGACCGAGGCCGTGACGGCGGCGGAGCCCGGCGTCACCCGCGACCGCAAGCGGATGACCTGCGAGTGGAACGGGGTCGAGTTCGAGCTGATCGACACCGGCGGCATCGACCTCGGCGATGAGGCCGAGCTGGCCCGCGACGTGCAGCGCCAGGCGCGCCTGGCGATCGCCGAGGCCGACGCGGTGCTGATGGTCGTCGATGGCCGCGCCGGCATGCGCGCCGGCGACGCCGAGCTGGCGAAGACGCTGCGTGGCGGCGAGGTCCCGGTCCTGGTCGTCGTCAACAAAGCCGATCGTCCCGACTCTCATCACCTCACCGCTGAGTTCCACTCGCTTGGACTGGGCGAGCCGCTGGCGGTCTCGGCAAGCCACGGGCTGGGCAGCGGCGACCTGCTCGACGCCACCGTCGCGATGCTCGGCGAGCTGCCCGAGCGGCCCGACGATGACGAGGCCGTCCGCGTCGCCGTGATCGGCCGCCCCAACGTCGGCAAGTCCTCGCTGGTCAATTCCTTCCTCGGCGACGAGCGGGTGATCGTCTCCGATATGGCCGGGACCACCCGCGACGCGATCGACACCGACCTCGAGGTCGACGGCCGGCGGGTGATCCTCGTCGACACCGCCGGGCTGCGGCGGCGCGCCAAGGTCGCCGGCACCGTCGACTACTACGCCCAGCTGCGCTCCGAACGCGCGGTCGAGCGCGCCGATGTCGCGATCGTCGTCTGCGATGCCACCGAGGGAGTCACCTCCGAGGATCTGCGGGCCGCCGAGATGGCGATGAAAGCGGGCTGCGCGACGCTGCTGGTGCTGAACAAGTGGGACGTCGGTGCCACCGACATCGACGACGCCCGCGCCCGGGTCGAGCGCAAGCTGCGGCTGCGGCCCGCGGTGATTACCTGCTCGGCGACGCGCGGCCGCAACGTGCCGGCGCTGCTGCCGCGGGCGCTGCAGCTGGCCGATCGTGCCGCCGAACGCATCCCCACCCCGCAGCTGAACCGCTTCGTTGCCGACATCGTCGCGAAAACGCCGCCGCCCGCCCGCCGCGGCCGTCGCCTGCGCCTCTACTACGCCGCCCAGGTGGGGGAGCGGCCGTGGCGGATCGCGATCCAGGTCAATGACCGCAAGCTGATCGTCCGGGACTGGGCCTACTACCTGGAGAATCGCCTGCGCGAGGCCTACGGGCTCGAGGGGGTGCCGCTGGTGATCGACTTCGTGCCTGCCAGCGGTCGCCGCCACAAGGACAGGGATTAGCGATCAATCATTTACTCTTCCCCGATGCCTACTAGTCAGCCGCTCGCCGAGGGCGAGTACCTCTTCACGTCCGAGTCCGTAACCGAGGGTCACCCCGACAAGGTTGCCGACCAGATCTCCGACGGCGTCCTCGACGCCATCATGGCCGACGACCCCGAGGGTCGCGTCGCCTGCGAGACCCTGGTCAACACCGGGATGGCCGTGGTCTCCGGAGAGATCACGACCGATGTCCACCTCGACATCCCCGAGATCGTCCGCGAGACGGTGCGTGAGATCGGCTACGAGGGCTACGGCTACGACTGTGACCACATCTCGGTTCTCGTCTCGCTCGACAAGCAGTCGCCCGACATCGCCCAGGGCGTCGACCACGCCTACGAGACGCGCGTCGACCCGAGCGACGACGACGAGCTCGACGTCGCCGGGGCCGGCGACCAGGGGATGATGTTCGGCTACGCGACCGACGAGACCGAGGCGCTGATGCCGATGCCGGTCCATCTCGCCCATCGCTTCGCGGAGCGGCTCGCCGCGGTGCGCAAGGACAAGACGCTTGACTACCTCGGCCCCGACGGCAAGACCCAGGTCACTGTCCGCTACGCCGACGGCCGCCCGGTCAAGGTCGAGAAGCTGCTGATCTCCACCCAGCACGACGAGGGCGTCGACTCGGAGACGACGATCAAGCCCGAGCTCTGGGAGAGCGTGGTGCTGCCCGTCCTCGCGAGCGAGGTGCCCGGCATGTACGACGCCGACGACCTGCGCGCGGACTTCCTCGTCAACCCGACCGGCAAGTTCGTGATCGGTGGCCCGGTCGGCGACGCTGGCCTGACCGGCCGCAAGATCATCGTCGACACCTACGGCGGCATGGCCCGCCACGGCGGCGGTGCCTTCTCCGGCAAGGACCCGTCCAAGGTCGACCGCTCGGCCGCCTACGCGGCCCGCTACGTGGCCAAGAACGTGGTCGCCGCCGGGCTCGCCCAGCGCTGCGAGGTCCAGGTCGCCTACGCGATCGGCGTCTCCCACCCGATCTCGCTGATGGTCGAGACCTTCGGCACCGGCAAGCTGCCCGACGCCGAGATCTCGCGCCTGGTCGAAACCGAGTTCGACCTCCGTCCCGGCGCCTTCCGCAAGTACCTCGATCTGCACCGGCCGATCTTCCAGAAGACCGCCGCCTACGGCCACTTCGGCCGCAGCGACGATGACTTCACCTGGGAGCAGACGGATCGGGTCGACGCTCTCAAGGCCGCTGCCGGTTCAGCTGCGGCGCCTGCCTGACCCGCGAAGGGCGGCTACTGAATCGGAGGTTGCTGCGGCGGCTGGGCCTGGCCCAGGCCGTGCGTACCGGCAGCCGTGGCACCGGTTGCCTGGTCGACCTGGTGGACGACGTCGCCCGGCTCGGCAACGCCGGCGAAGACGAAGTTGTAGTCGTCGGTGGCGGCGGTGTCGAAGTCGACGTCGCCGATCTGCATGATCCGCTGGTAGACCGTCTGTCGGTAGTTGACGTTCTGGACGCGCTCTAGGCGGGTCTCCTGGATCTCGCGGGAGATGATGCCGCGCTTGATGTTGAGGCGGCGGTCGGTGATCGTGTAAGTCGTCGCCCAGCGCTTGATAAAGCCGATCAGAACGGTGAGAGCGAGCAGGACCACGACGATCAGGAAGACGACCCCGTCGCTCGTGTCCAGCAGCCTGGCGATGGCGCCGATGACGATGGCGATAACGATCCCCTTCAAGTAGAAACCGAGGATCGCCCGCCAGGACGGATGGCCCTCGAAGATCACCTGCTCGCCGGGGCTGAGGTTTACGGCGCTCACCGGCGCCAGCATATGTCTTCCGGGGGTCGACTGCCACTCCCGGGCGGCGCGGCGTCCCGCCGCGGCCATACCCTCGCCCGATGGCGATTCTGCGGGTTGAGCCGCTGACCACCGCCCGCGCTCTGCGGGGTCCGTTCGATTACCGCCGTCCCGAGGCGATGGCGGATCTCGGTGTTGGCAGCGTCGTCCGCGTTCCCTTCGGCCCGCGGCGGATCCTCGGCGTCGTCGTCGAGATCGCCGAGACCTCCGAGCTGCCGCCGGAGCGGTTGGCGGAGCCGATCGAGGCACTGGAGGCCGGCGCTCCCCCCGAGCTGGTCAGGCTGGGGTTGTGGGTCGCCCGCGAGTATTGCTCGACCCCTTCGCGGGGGCTGCAGCTGGTGCTGCCGCCGGGCACCGGGACGGGAGGCAAGACGGTGCGCTCGAAGCTGGAGCTGCGGGCCGAGATCCTGCCTGCCGGGGAGGCGGCGCTGAGCGGGGGCGAGCGGCTGGGACTGAAACAGCGGGCGGTGCTGGAGGCTTTGCGCGACGGCGAGACGTCGGCGCCGCAGCTGGCTGCCGCGGTCGGCGCCGATCGCCAGACCCTGCGACGGCTGGAGGCGCGTGGGCTGATCGCCACCCGCAGCTCGCGGCTGCGACGCCGGCCCGGTGAGAGCGGGCTCGCCGCCCCCGCCGAGCGGCCGCAGCTGCTGCCGGAACAGGAACGGGCGGTGGCGGGGATCGTTGCTGCCCTCGACGGCGAGGCGGGCGCCCCGCGCGAGCTGCTCCTGCACGGGGTCACCGGCTCCGGCAAGACCGAGGTCTACCTGGCCGCCGTCGAGGCGGCGCTGGGGCAGGGGCGGGGAGCGATCGTGCTCGTACCGGAGATCGGCCTGGCCCCGCAGGCGGTGGCCCGCTTCCGCGCCCGGCTCGGCGACCGCTTCGCGGTTCTGCACTCGGCCCTCTCGCCCGGCCAGCGCTACGACGAGTGGCGGCGCCTGCACGGCGGCGAGGCCCGTGTCTGCGTCGGGCCCCGCTCGGCTGTCTTCGCCCCCGTCCGCGACCTCGGGCTGATCGTCATCGACGAGGAGCACGACCCTTCCTACAAGCAGGAAGGGGATCCCTGGTACGACGCCCGCACCGTCGCTCGCCGCCGCGCCGAGGAGGCCGGGGCGGTACTGGTGGCCGGCACCGCGACGCCGCGCCCGGAGTCCTGGCTGGAGCTGCCGCGGCTGGAGCTGCCGCGTCGGGTCGACGGGCAGAGGATGCCGGCGGTCGAGCTGGTCGACATGCGCGAGGCCGACCCGCGCTCGGGGCCGCTGCATCCCGACACCTGGGCTGCTCTGGAGCAGGTGCGCCGCGACGGCGCCAAGGCGATCGTGATGATCAACCGCCGCGGCTTCGCGCCCTGGCTGACCTGCCGTTCCTGCGGGCACCACTGGGGCTGCCCCAACTGCGACGTCTCGCTCATCATCCACCGCGACAGCGGCCGGCTGGTCTGCCATCACTGCGCCCATGCCGAGCCGTTGCCGGCGGCCTGCTCGGAGTGCGGGTCGACCACGCTCGCCCAAGCGGGCGCCGGGACCGAGCGGGTCGAGGCGCTGCTGGCCGAGCGGCTGGACCCGATGCCGGTCTTCCGCCTCGACTCTGACACCACCGTCGCCCAGGGCGCCCACGCCCGCATCCTCGCCGGCTTCGGCGAGGCGCCGAGCGGGGTCCTGCTCGGCACCCAGATGGTCGCCAAGGGGCACGACTTCCCGGAGGTGACCCTGAGCGCGATCCTCGATGCCGACACGACCCTGCGCTTCCCCGACTTCCGGGCCGAGGAGCGGACCTTCGCGATGGTCGCTCAGCTGGCCGGGCGCAGTGGGCGCGGCGAGGCAGGCGGCGAGGTGATCGTCCAGACCCTTGCCCCGGGCGCCGCCAGCATCTCCCATGCCGCCCGCCACGACTCGGCCGGCTTCCTCGCCGGCGAGCTGGAGCGGCGGCGGATGCTGCATTACCCGCCCTACTCACACCTCGTCCGGATCGGCTTCGCCAGCGAACGGGAGGCGACGCTGGAAACCGCCGCCGGCGCGCTTGCCGCTGATCTTCGCGAGGCGCTGCCGCCCGGCTCCGACCTGCTCGGCCCGGCGCCGATGTTCCGGGTTCGCAACCGCCACCGCCGCCGCATCCTGATCAAGACCGACGAGCGCGAGCGCACGATCGAGGCGGTCCGTGCCGTGGTCGAGCGCCGCGCCGCCGACCGCTCGCTGAAAGAGGTGGCGATCGGCGTCGACGTCGATCCGCAGTAGGGCGAGGGCGATCCATACAATCGTCCAGTGAGCGATGAGCAGGCGATAGACGCGCAGGAAGCCGAGCGCGAGGAGTTGGAGGCGAAGCTGCTGGAGCGTCGCGAGGCGGCGCTGGCGCACGTGGTCAAGTTCGGTGACCCGGTGCTGAAAAGCGTCGCTTCGCCGGTCGAGCGCTTCGGGCCGGAGCTGCGGGCCGAGGTCGAGCGGATGATCGCGATCATGCGCGACGGGATGGGCGTCGGCCTGGCCGCGACCCAACTTGGAATTCTGCGGCGGCTATTGGTCTTCCAGGCAGGCCCCGACGGCGAGCCGACGGCGCTAATCAATCCCGTCGTCGAGTGGGCCTCCGATGAACTGACGATCGCCGAGGAGGGCTGCCTCAGCCTGCCGCGGGTATCGGTCGACGTCGAGCGGCCGCTGCACACCCGCTTCCGCGGCCTTGACGTCGAGGGCGAGGAGATCGTCATCGAGGCATCCGGCCTCGAGGCGCGGGTCCTGCAGCATGAGCTCGACCACCTCGACGGCATCCTCATCCTCGATCGCACTACTCGTACCCAGCGCAAGGCGGCCCTGCGGGCGCTGCGTGAAGGCGGCAGCTACAACCCGCCGGTCGAGCACGAGGATGACGAGGACGGCGAGTTGCGCGAGCCTCGCACCGACGCGTGAGCACCGTCTATCTCGGCACCTCCGAGTTCGCCGCCACCGTGCTGCGAAGGCTGGCTGCATCCGCGCACCGGCCGGCGCTGGTCGTGACGCCTCCCGACAGCCCCAAGGGCCGCGGCCGCAAGCTGGCGCCGCCGCCGACCGCCGAGGCCGCCACCGAGCTCGGGCTCGAGCTGCTGCAGTCCGGCGACGTCAACGAAGAGGCGACGCGGCAGCAAATCGCCGCCGTCCGTCCCAGCGCGGTCATCGTCTGCGCCTTCGGGCAGCTGATCCGCGAGCCGCTGCTGTCCGAGCACCTGATGCTGAACATCCATCCCTCGCTGCTGCCGCGCTGGCGCGGGGCGGCGCCGATCGAGCGGGCGATCATGGCCGGCGACCCGCGCACCGGCGTCTGCGTGATGAAGCTCGTCGCTGAGCTCGACGCGGGGCCGGTGGCGCTCAGCTCGGAGGTTGCGATCGATGCCGACACAGACTTCGAGGCGCTCTCGGCGACCCTGGCCGGGCTCGGCGGTGAGCTGCTGGTGCGGGCGCTCGAGCTCGACGCCGCCGGCAATCTCGAGTTCACGGACCAGGACGAGGCAGGGGTGACGTACGCCGACAAGATCGACCCGGCCGAGCGCCGCCTCGACCCGCTGCGGCCCGCCACCGAGCTGGCCGCAGCGGTCCGCGCCCTTACTCCGCATGTGGGTGCCTACCTCGAGGCCGCCGACGGCGAGCGGCTCGGCGTCCGTCGCGCCCGCGCCGTCGACGTCAGCGTCAAGACCGGTGCCGTCAAGTCCGAGTGGGGGGCGCTGCTGGTCGGTTGCTGTCGCGGGGCGCTGCGGCTGGAGATCGTGCAGCCCCCGGGCGGCAAGTCGATGCCGGTCGACGCCTACCTGCGCGGCCACTCGCTGCCGAAGCTGTGATCTCGCCGGCCCGGGCGCTCGCCTTCGAGACGATCCGCCGTACCTTCGAGGCCGACGCCTTCACCGAGCGCGCCTTCCGCGAGGCGGCCGACGGCAGCTCCCTTGACAGCCGCGACCGCGCCCAGGCGCAGCGTCTCGCTTACGGCGCCGTGCAGCGCCGCGGCACCAGCGATGCTGCGATCGAGCGCCTCGCCAGCCGTTCGGTCCGGCGCTTGGATCCGCCGGTACTCGCCGCCCTGCGACTGGGCCTCTACGAGCTGCTGTTCGCCGACGCCACCCCTGACCACGCCGCCGTCGACCAGGCGGTTGAGCTGACCAAGGGGGCCGGCGCGGCGCATGCCGCTGGGCTCGTCAACGCGGTCCTGCGCCGCGCCGTCCGGGAACGCGCCGAGCTGACCGCCTCGCTGCTCGGCGACGAGTCGACTCCCGGCACGGCCGCGGTCGCCCACTCGGCACCGCCCTGGCTGGCGGAGATGTGGTGGCACGAGCTGGGCGCGGAGGGGGCTCGGGCTCTGCTTGCCGCCTGCAACGAGCCGGCTGAGGTGGCGTTCAGCGCCAGCGCCGCGGTTGCGGTCGGCTCCGACCCTGCCCCGCCGCCGGCTCGCGAGACGGTGCTGGTACGCCTGCGCGAGGCCGGAGTTGACGCCTCGGCGCCGCAAGCGGACTGGCCGCTGGCGGCCCCGGAGACGATCGTGCTCTCAGGCCGGACCGGCGAGACTGTCCCGGCGATGATCGCGGCCGGCGAGCTGACCCCGCAGAGCCGGGGCTCCGCCGCCGTGATCGAGGTGCTCGATCCGCAGGAGGGCGAGCACGTCCTCGACCTTTGCGCCGGTCCCGGGATCAAGACGGCGCAGATCGCGGCGCGGATGGGCGATCGCGGCGAGGTGATCTCGGTCGAGCTCGACCCCGAGCGCGCCGCCGATGTCGCCGCCCAGGCCCGCCGCCTCGGGCTGCGCAGCGTCAGTGTGATCGAGGCCGACGCGACCGAGATCGAGCTGGCGGCGGGGTTCGACCGCGTTCTCCTCGATGCTCCCTGCTCCGATCTCGGCGCTCTCGCCTCCCGCCCCGACGCCCGCTGGCGCAAGTCGCCGAAGACGATCGCGCGGCTGGCCGAGATCCAGGCGAAGGCGCTGCGCGCCGCCGCCAGGGTGCTGCGGCCCGGCGGCGTGCTCGTCTATGCGACCTGCACTGTCTCCCGAGAGGAGAACGAGGATCAGATCGCGGCGCTGCTCAGCGCGGCCGAGGCCGGGGAGGTGCCGCCGTTGGAATTGGAGGACCTGGGTGCCCGCGCGCCGGAGCTGGCCTCGCCGGTCGAGCGACGCTGCCTGCAGCTGCGCTCCGACCGCGATCGCACCACCGGTTTCTTCATCGCTCGCCTGAAGCGCCATGATTGAGCGATGAAGGAGACCGACAAAGTCAGTTCCGAGGAAGAGAACCCGCTGAAGCGGGCGGCCTGTCCGAGCTGCGGCGAGCCCTGGCTGCGCCCGACCCAGCTCCCCGGGCGCCTGCGCTGCGTCTACTGCCTCAGTCGCTTCGAGCTGGTCTCGCAGTGCCCCGACTGCGGCGAGCACCAGACGATCGCGCGGATGAGCCACAGCGAGGACATGCAGTGTCAAACTTGCGGCGCCTCCATGCTTCGCCAAGCCTGAGCCTGTGCGGACGCGCCTGGCGGTGTCCTCGGTCGCTCGCGTGCGGAGCACGCCACGCTCCCTGCGTCCTTGCCAGCCACGTCCGCACAGGCTCAGTAGGGTCGGGCGCATGAGCGAGCGGATGCGGGAGTTAATTGAGTCGCCGCGGGTTGCGCCGTCGATTCTCTCTGCCGATTTTGCACGGCTGGGATCGCAGTTGGCGGAGGTGATGGACGCCGGGGCCCGGGTGATCCACTTCGACGTCATGGACGGGCATTTCGTGCCGCCGATAACGATCGGGCCGCTGGTCCTCGCTTCGATCGCCGACAAGGTTCACGACGCCGGCGGCATCGTCGACGTGCACCTGATGATCGAGACGCCGGAGCGCCATATCGCCGAGTTCGCCAAGGCCGGCGCCGACTCGATCACCTTCCATGAGGAGGCGACCCCACACGCCCACCGCACCCTGTCCGCGATCCGCGAGCTCGGCTGCCTGGCCGGCGTCGCGATCAACCCTGGCACCCCGGTCGAGGCGGTCGCCGAGCTGCGCGGCTTGGCCGACATCGTCCTCTGCATGACCGTCAACCCGGGCTGGGGAGGCCAGTCCTTCATCATGTCCTCTCCCGCCAAGGTCGAACGCCTGCGCCCCCTGGTCGGCGAGGCCCGGATCGAGGTCGACGGCGGCGTCGACACCACCACCGCCGGCACGGTGGCAGCAGCGGGCGCCTCGCTGTTCGTGGCCGGCTCGGCTGTTTTCGGCGCCGCCGACCCGGCTAGTGCTTACGCCGAGATCGCCAGCGCCGCAGGCGCAAGCTGAAGCACGTCACGAGCGGCTGAGACCAAGCAGATCAAGGACGCAGGGAGCGTGGCGTGCTCCGCACGCGAGCGACCGAGGACACCGATATGCGCCGGTCTCAGCCGCTCGCGATGAGCGCCCCGGTGACCTCCTGCCACCAAGCCTTCTCCGCCTGATCGACACCGGGGCGCCCCGCCCTACGCTCGCACCAGTCGGCTAGGGCGCGCCTTCCGCCGACTGCGACGACGCCGCCGCCGGTCACCGCGTAGCGGCCGTCGGCGAGCGCCGCCATGGCGCCGGTGCTGTCGCCGCGGCTGCGCAGGACGGCGATCACCGGCACCCCGTTGACTGCCTGCAGTGCCAGTGGGTCCTCGCCCTCACGCGCCGGTCGCACCGTGAAGACCTGCGAGGCGCCGCGGCGTGGCAGCGGTGGCGGCGCCGGTCTGCCGATCGGCCCTTTGGTCCAGACCTTGGTCAGCGACTCGACCTCCTCACGCAGCTCGCTGCGGACCAGGACGTGCAGCTCGTCGCCCTCCTGCAGCTCGGTCGACCCGCGTGGTGGCAGCGCGTGGCCGTCGCGGACGATCACGTTGACCAGCGCCTCGCGCGGCAGCTCCAGTTCCCGTACCCGGTGCCCGGCCGCAGCCGCTCCCGGCGGCAGCCGGTAAGCGATCACGTCTCCGCCCATGCGGCGGATCCGCCCGGACTCGAGCAGCCGCCGCGGCAGCGCCGGCTCGTCGGTGGTCAGACCCAGCCTTTCCGCCAGCGGCTCGAAGCTGGCGCCCTGGACCAGGGTCGAGGTGACGACGACGAAGAAGACGATCGCGAACAGTTCCTCGCCGGCGCCGATCCCGGCGACGACCGGGAAGGTGGCGAGCCAGATCGGCGTCGCCCCCCGCAGCCCGGCCCAGCCGAGCATCAGCCGCTCGCGCGCGTTGAACGGCGCCAGTGCGGTGGCGGCGAAGGTGGCGACGGGGCGGGCGACGAGGATCAGCGCCGCCGAGAGCGCCAGCCCCTTCAGCGCCACGTCGTCGAGCTGGCTCGG
>DASYLY010000006.1:0-6879 GCA_036009365.1 Solirubrobacterales bacterium | reverse complement strand
TCGTCGTCACCGCGACCGGGCTCAACCTGCTGGTCTTCGGCGGGATCGAGATCAGCGTCGACGGCGAGCGCAAGCATTTCAAGGATCTGGTCGGCTACAAGGGCGCGATGTTCGGCGGGGTGCCGAACCTGGCGATCGCGCTCGGCTACACCAACGCCTCCTTCACCCTCAAGTGCGACTTGGTCTCCCAGTACATGTGCCGCCTGCTCAACCACATGGACGCCAACGGCTACCGCGTGGCGACTCCGCGCGACCCAGGCCCGGCCGTCGCCCGCGAGCCCTTCATCGGGCTCAAATCCGGCTACGTCCTCCGCGCCCTCGACCAGCTGCCGATGCAGGCCGAGGTGGCGCCCTGGCGCCTGCACCAGAACTACGCGCGGGACATCCGCCTCTTCAACCACGGCCCGCTCGACGAGGAGATGGACTTCTCCCGGGGGCCGGTTGCCGGGTCCGGCGCTGGCGAGCAGAGCGACGGCCTCGCCGCCGTCGCCTAGGGGCGGGATGGGAGCCGCCGAGGCACCGACGCTGCGCAGCGGTCCGCTCGACCCGGAGGAGGCCGCCGGGCTGCCGGCACCGCCGGTGGTGCAGATGGCGCCGCTGCCCCAGCTGCTGCGCTTCAACCAGCGCCAGATCGAGTTCGTCTTCGGGGCGCGGCGGCGGCTGGGTGACGTCTTCGCAATACGCACGCCCGAGCCGCAGCCGCTGGTCATCACCAGCCTGCCTGACGACGTGCGCTCGCTCTTCACCGCGAAGCCCGAGGAGGCGCCGACGATGGCCGCCGAGTCGCCGCTGCGGCCGATCGTCGGGCCGGACTCGGTGCTGACCTCGCTGGGCGAGCGCCACATGCGCCAGCGCAAGCTGCTGCTGCCGCCGTTCCACGGCGAGGCGATCGAGCACTACACGGCGGCGATCGCCGAGGCGGCCGACCGGGAGATCGACAGCTGGCCGCTGGGGCGGCCCTTCGCGCTGGCTCCCCGCATGCAGGCGATCACCCTCGACGTGATCATGTCCGGCGTCTTCGGGATCGACGGCCAGCCGGCGCCGCGCAGCAACGAGGGGCGGCTGCGCTCGACGATCAAGAGCCTGGTCGACCTCTCGACCAAGCCGATCGCCCAGGTGGCCGAGCTGATGAACGTCCGCCGCGAGGAGCCGATCGGCATCACCCGCCTCGGGCGGGCGCTGCTCGATCGCCGCATGGACGCGGTGATCGCGATCCGGCGCGGGGAGGACCTCGGCGAGCGCCACGACATCCTCTCGCTGCTGCTGGAGGCAAGGGGGGAGGAGGGCGAGCCGCTGACCGACGCCGAAATCCGCGACGAGCTGATCACCCTGGTGCTGGCCGGCCACGAGACGACCGCCAACTCGCTGGCGTGGGCGTGGGAGCGGCTGGTCCGCACCCCGGATGCGCACGAGCGCCTGATCGAGGCGGTGCGCGCCAGCGACGGAGCGGAGCAGATCGAGGCGACGATCGTCGAGACCATGCGCTCCCGGCCGGTGGTGCCGATCGTCGGCCGGCGGGTGAAGCTGCCCTGGCGGCTGGGCGAGTACGCGGTGCCGGCCGAGACCCCGGTCCTAGTCAGCATCCTCCTGCTCCACCACCGCGAGGACCTCTACCCGGAGCCCTTCGCCTTCCAGCCCGACCGCTGGCTCGACCGCAAGCCAGGGACCTACGAGTGGCTCCCCTTCGGCGGCGGCATCCGCCGCTGCCTCGGAGCGGCCCTGGCAATGGCCGAGCAGCGCGTCGTCCTCGAGACCATGGCCCGCCGCCTCGACCTCGAAGCCGCCGACCCCGAGCCCGAGCGCGCCCTCCACCGCAACGTGACGATGATCCCCCGCCACGGCGCCCGCGTAGTCATCCGCTCCCGAGCCTGAAGGCCTCCACCGGATTCACGACCGCCCGATCCAGTGGGCGGCCCGGTAGATTGAGAGCCAGCGAGGTGGCTGTAGCTCAGCTGGTAGAGCTCCGCGTTGTGGTCGCGGCGGTCGCGGGTTCGAATCCCGTCAGCCACCCCTAGAAGGAACCCCTGCAAATCGGAATGTCGGGGTCGGCCGAGGCGGTTGAACCGTACCCAAATTCTGCTCCCGACTAGGCAGAAACTGCCTGATGGTGACGGATAGGTGGGGATGCGCAGCGAATTCGGTGCCGATTCCGTGACATGAAATGTCATTGACTACGGTGAATGCATGGAGGAATTCCGCCGCATCTTCTTCCGGAACGGACCCACCGGCCGCCGCGCGGCCTTGGCCGGGGGCCCCGGAGGTCCGGGAGCCCATGTTCACGCTCAAGAGGGGCAAGGCGCGTGGGGAGGAGGCGACCGCTGCCGCCGCCGAACTTCTCAACCTCACCGACTCCCAAGTGCGGACCGCGGTCCGCTACAACGGCGCCTTCCCTGAGGAGATCGACCGGCGCATCTCCCTCAACACCGAAGACGCTGATGAAGCCGAAGCGGTCTGGAAGCGCGAGCAGGCCGAATTTTCGAAGCCTCTCTCTGTGATCAATACGATGGTTCCCGGGAGCCAAGACGAGGTGGATGACATGGAAACCGACAAGGCCTGGGCGAGGGCTAGCAACGCATTGAGCACCTAATGCGCGCTTCAAAGACCGAGCGCACGGCAATGGTCGGAGAGAGCGACGTAGAGGCCGAGTTCCGCCGCCTCGGCTGGGCGGCCCATAAGACCGCGGGGGGACAAGATAACGGGACCGATTTCCTTGTCTCGCCCCGCGAGCGACGCTGGGAGCTTGGCTTTTATCTCGGCGTCCAAGTGAAATCCGGGCCGACCGCATTCGAGCGTCCGAAACGGGAGAACGGCCAAGTTACGGGTTGGTGGTACATCGATGACGAGGGCGAGGAGTTGGGCGGTTGGGCCAGCTATCCGACGCAGCAGATCGTCGTCCTTCACAACATCGAGAGTCGGACCTCCTACTGGGAGCACGTGAGGACCGACGCAATCCGCTCCACCGGAAAGGGAGACAAACTCTTCGTCCCCGCGACGCAAACGCTCGACCCCGAGTCCGAGGGGAAGCTGCGTGCCGTTGCGGCCAGCTTCGGAACCCGCGGCTCCCTCGAGGGCACTTGGGTCGCGGGTTATCCGATAGCCCCGCCGGACCGGCTGCGCTATGCGCTGATCGCCCCTCGGCTCCTGGCGCCGCATCCGAACTTTGGCACCAAGAGGCTGACGGCCGAGCAGGCGGTCGCAATGCTGACCCAGGTGCGGGTGGGTGAGCTTCTCCGCTACGCCGAAGAGCAAAAACGGGTGCCAAGGGGCCGGAAGGCACTTGAGTCGCAGAACTGGACCTGGCGCTTCTTCGGCGCGCTCTGGTGCCGAGTATTCGAAGGAGAGGACGAGCCTCTTCGCCAGGTGCTCGACGAAGCCAAGAAGAAACGTGAGCGTGCTGCAGTCCTCGGCTGTCTCTCGGCTCAGATGATCGGGGCGGCTCGCTCTGAGGACGCCCTCGCCCATCTGAACGCTGAGCTCGATGGCGACAGGCTAGGTGTGGTCGACCACGGCTGGCTCGCGGCTCAGCGAGCTCGGGCCTTGGCTGAGCTTGGCGTCGCCGAGACGGCCCGCGAGGAGGCACGCAAAATTATGGGACTCCGAAACGCCGCCCCAGAAGACCAGACGGCGGTCGCGATCTCAGCGTCAGCGGCCGCCCTATTCGCGAACCTCTCCGAGCCCTCTCTTGAGATCGCTACCGAGACGATGAAGGCGACCGATGTCCCGGCTGGGTGGTTTCGAGCCCAGACGATCCGAAGCGGACTGAAAGAGGTCTTCGAGCAGACCTTCGACGAGGCGATGCAGGACGAACGGCAAAAGTGGACCCGCGAAGACATTGCCCGCAACAGACTTCTCGCAGGCGCGCTTGAGGCGAGCCACGCGGCAGACCAGGTCGGCTGGGCAAGCCTCGCCGGCATGGTCGGCCGAAACGACATTCTTGAGCTGGAGTACCGTGACGACCCCGGTCATGCGGCGAAGGCGTTAGAGACGCTTCGCCTCGCCGGCGACGTTAACGCGCTGAAGCTCGCGATCCCTCACATGTGCGATGCCGGGCCCTGTCTTGGGGTGACTGCGGCGTTGAAGCGGATCGATCTCGATTCCGCCACTCACACGACGGGTTTGGCCGACCTCGTCACGATCGAACTCGGAGGAGATCTCGCCGACCGCAGGACCGCCAACCGTCTCGGCGGGTGGCTGCTCGACGCGATTGCCGATCCGACGCCTTTCGAGTCGCGGACCTCTCCGACCTATCTCCTTGACGTGCAGCTGGTTTCATCGCTTGCCGCCCTCATTGAGGGGGCGGGGATCAGGGTCCAGCGCCGGTCTATCCTGGCGGCGATCGGGTCCGGCGGCTTCGGCGAAAACGTCCTCCTCGAACGGGCCTGGGCACGCTTGTTGTCAGACATCCCGAAGGATGCCTGGGCCGGAAGGCTCGCTGATGCTGCCTACGCGGCAGCCTCAACGGAGGAGCTGGGCGTCTTCGATCGAGCTTTGGTCGCCTGCGCAGCTCTCGCCGGGAACGCCGATGCCCGCCAACGACTGCTCGACCAGGTCCGGGCCGGAGACACCGAGGCGCTCTGGGGGCTTGGGCCTTTTGAAGATTTACCGAAAGATGTGGTTTCCGGGCTGCTTGAGTCGCTGGCGCGCGAACTTCAGCAAATGCGCCGCGCCTATTGCCGCGGAGAGCGAGTTCCCTATGGACCGGAAGACCCGATCCGCCTCTTCACGGTTGTCGCGATTTGGCACCCCGAGGAGGCCGACTGGAACGCGCTCATTGGCCTACTGAGGGAGCCTGCCGTCCTTCACCGACACAAGGCGGGCGCGCTGCGGGCGCTCATTTGGGGCGCTGGGCGACTCGAAGAGGCGGCTGCCAAGAAGGTCGCCAAGCTCGTCGGCTCGACGATTCGCACCAACGCCGACACAGACAAGGTCGACGGAAACCGCGACCTCCTCCACCTGAGCTGCATCGTGGCAGCCTCGCTCGGCACGCTGCGCGATCCGAATCAATGGATTGGGGACCTGCTTTCAGGGGACAGGCCTAGTCGGCGCCTGGGAGCGATGCTCGCCAGCAAAGTCGCTCGCCCGCAGGACGTCGGAACCCTCGGTGCGCTACTGGCCGACCGCGACCCTCATTTGCGTGCGGTCGCTGTCGCCGGTTTGACCGAGATGCTTGGCGCCGCAAACGCCGATACCCGTTCGGCAACCCCGACGTGGCTTGAGGTGGCGCTGGAAGATCCTGGTCGGGCCGTCCCCGGGGCGATTGCCGTCGCCCTCAGCGAAGGTCACGCCTCCAAGTCCTTCGAAAAGATCGCTGGCGAGAGGTTGAGGTCGCACCCTGCGGCATCGATACGCGGCACCATTTCCCGGTTGGACCATTAGCGCGGATTTCTGCTGTCGACGTCCGCTCGGGAGCTACTTCCGGATTGCTCCTCTTCGCCCTAGACGTGATCTTGATCTCCCGCCGAGCGAATTCACCTGCTCCACACTCGCGAGTAGCGGGACATCGGAAGCGGCCGCATTCGGCGACATGAACCCCCGAGTCGTTCACGAGCGACTTCGGACCATCGGGTCCGTAGTGCGAGGATCGGCGAGCCAAGAGGTTGCTCGATCTGGGCGGCCAATACCACGATGCCGGAGTGTTTAAGGCATTCCTCCCGGCAAGCCAGCGGAGTGGCGCTTGCCTGAACCCGCCGCCTGCCGGTTCAGGAATCTTGCCCGCGAAGGGGGTTGGTGCTGAGTCGGTCGATCAGGCTTGGGGTGTCGAGTTTTTTTGCCTTCAAGGCGGCAGTCATTCTGTCGGCGGCCTCGTCGTCTTGGAGGCCGATGATTTCTCCTGCCAGCTGTCGATGGATCTCCACCGTGGAGCGGGCGATTTCGATTACGAGGGAGGGGGGAACCGTGTACAGATCAGGGGCGGCAATGCCACTGACGCTCTCGTGCGTGGACTGTTTAGGAGTGGCCATGACCGTTATCGTGCGCTCGGGCTCGGGCCAGGCGTAGTTGTGCCTTATCCAGTCCGCGTGTGAATTTGCCTGGCGGGTCTCTTCGGCCGAGATCTTGCCCCCAGTGTCCTCTTCCGTTTTCGCCTCCCAGACGATCCAGGCGCGCGAGCCGTCCTGCCAGGCTCCATCCGGGGCAGCCTCCTCCTTGGCTGGTCGCTTTGCATCGAAACCGAGCAGCATTCCCAGGGTCTCCAGTGCGACCTCGAACTTTTTCGCGTCCGTGTCCTCGATGCCGGACTCGAGGGCGGTCAGGTCCCGCTCGAACTTCGGGCTTTGGAAGCGGCGGCGAAGCCACTGCGCTGCCCTGTCGGCCCTCAGCGCTAGGGTGTCGTCCCCGCTCGGCTTGCCCCTATCAGTCAGAGCTTTGAGTGGGGGGCGCCACGGCAGCCGACGGGTCGCCAAGTCCGCCTCCCGGCTCAGCTCAACGGTACGCCCGGCCTCTGGTCCGTCTGCAATAACCGACCAGCTGGCCGCTAGGGCCAGCCACCACGCCCGGTACGGCCTCATCGTCGGGTGGTTCAGCGCAGCGGCGGCCCGCTGAGCTGCAGTGGCCGCCTCGTCGTAGTCGCCTCGCCAAGCTTCGCGCCAGGCGGCGACCTCGTGCGGCGCTGCCGCGGTGAGCTGCGCTGCTCCCGGGGGATCCTGTTGAGGATGCCCCTCCGCGTACTCGCGCAGATATTCCTCGGTCGGCTGCCAGTCTTCGTCCTGGGCGAGAAACGATTCGACGCTCTCAAGCACCTCGTCCTCGGGGAGCTCGGCGGTCGTGAAGGCTAGTTCCAGCTCGGCCTGGATCTCGCTGCGGAGCATCGCGCGGTCCTCTTTCGGCGCCAGGAAGCCGATTAAGTCATCCCCGTGAAGGGCAATGACCGCAGTGTCCCGC
>DASYLY010000005.1:0-17578 GCA_036009365.1 Solirubrobacterales bacterium | reverse complement strand
AGGCGTCTTCGATCTCTTCGGCGTCTTCGCCCCAGTCCTCGCCGTCCTTCCACGGCGTCGCACCGTGGAAGCTGATGTTGCTGGTCGCGGACCACGTGATCCGGAACTCCAGCTTCGTCTCTTGGCTCATCGGGTCACCTCTGGCTCAAGCTCGTGTTCGGGGTTCGCGGTGGTCGAGCGGACCATTCGCACGGCCTCGTGCGCTCGCGCCAGCTGGCTTTCGATCTCCAGGATCTGCTCCCAGGTGAACGATGGATTGGGGCCAATGGCGGTGAGCTGCTTGACGGCGCTCTCGTAGCTCTCGGCGCCCTGCACGCGCATCGCATGGGCCACCTCCGGTGATCCAGCGGGAAGCCGACAAAGTGGGCGTGTCGAAGAACGAGTGGATGTCCCTCGTTCTCGCCGCAGCGGTCGGCTACCGGCTCCCGAAGTAGCTTCGCCATCAGGCCGCCGTCTCGGTCCTATAGGCGCTCGGGTAGAGCCTTCTGCGGGCTGATTCGATGCCTCCGGCTTGCTCGACGGCTTTGGCCTGCTCAGCGGTCGTCAGATAGCCCAGGAGATCGAATTGATGGGCGTCGTAGGCGCGATGGATCGAAGGGCAGAGAGGCACCACCGAATCGGGGTGGACGTAGCGCGTCTTGGAGCCCGGCGTCTTCGGCTGATCGTGCTTGCGGCCGATCGTGTGCGCTAGCTCGACCTCGTAGCGGCCGCAGACTCGGCAGCCATAATCGCGCTTCCCGTTCGCGTCCGACCAGTCTCTCTTGGGCTGGCTCATAGCGGAAGATCCCGGAGAGCGGGTAGGGATTCCAGGCGTTCCAACGCCTTGCGCTCGACCGCGCCCCTGGTCGCCGCGTCATCGCGCCCCCAAGGGGTCAGCTTCAACTGCTCGGCCCAGTGCAGGAACCAGCGGCCGTCAGGCCATTCGGCCCAAGTCCAGCCCGCAGGGGTTCTAATGCGCGCTTCAGCCCAGACCGGGATGCCGAGGTAGAAGCGCCTCGTGCCCCGGCCCGCGTGTCTATCGGTGGCTGCGCTGCGTGTCTGGGAAGTGTCTAGGTCGTTGCGGTGCTGTGCGTAGCGGTGCGAGGAACTGAAACCTTCCTCGTGGCTACGGGCGACAACCGCGAAATCGGGGAGACAGGATTTGAACCTGCGACCGCTCGGCCCCCAGCCGAGTGCGCTACCAGACTGCGCCACTCCCCGTGGGTTTCAGCATTCTGACGAATCCGGCAAACTGTCGCTGACGCAGATCGCCGCTCAGGGCGATTTGTCGCGCGGCGGTAGCTCAACGGTAGAGCCTCAGCCTTCCAAGCTGATGACGCGAGTTCGATTCTCGTCCGCCGCTTTCTAGTGTGCTCTCGTTGCCGCAGCCTCAGTCTCGCCTGCCTCGTCGCCGTCCTCGGAACGCTGGCCCTCGCCGGCTGCGGAGATTCCGAACCGCTCGTAGGGGACAAGGCGAACGCGACCAAGAAGACCGCGGGATACATCGGCTGGCCGATGTTCGGGCGGGTGCCGGAGCGGACGCACTACCTGCCGACCGAAAAGAAGATCCTCGACCCGCCGCTGCGCAAAGCCTGGTCGATCAACACGCACGCGCTGATCGAGTTCCCGCCGGCGATCTCCGACGGGGTCGCCTACGCGGTCAACAAGTACGGCAACGCGGCGGCGGTGCGGCTGCGGGACCGCAAGGTGCTCTGGCGGCGAGCCACCGACCCCAGCGACAAAGGCAAGCCGACCGACGTCACCGCGCCCGTCTACAGCGAAGGGAAGGTCTTCTTCGCCTTCCTGAACGGCGACTTGGTCGCGGTCGACGCCGGCGACGGCCATGAGGTCTGGAAGCGCAACCTCGATGCCCACCTCGAATCCTCGCCGATGGTCGTTGGCGGCACGCTCTACGTCGGCACCGACAAGACCAACGTGGTCGCGCTGGAGACCTCCGACGGCTCGGTTCGCTGGCAGTTCAACTCGCCGGGGGCGATCAAAGCCAGCCCCAGCTACCACGACGGCCGCCTCTTCGTCGCCGACTACGAAGGCGGGGTCTTCTGCCTCGACGCCGGCAGCGGCAAGCCGATCTGGCGCACCAACACGACCCGGGTGGCGCCGTTTGGCAAGGGCGGCTTCTACTCCTCACCGGCGATCGGGTTCGGCCGCGTCTACGCCGCCCGCGACGACGGCACCGTCTTCGCCTTCGACGAAAAGAGCGGCAAGGTCTCCTGGTCCTTCCCGACCGGCGACTACGTCTACGGCTCCCCCGCCATCGGCCAGGTGCCGGGTACGCCGCCAAGCCTCTACATCGGCGCCGAAAACGGGCGCTTCTTCGCCCTGCACGCGCTCAACGGCAAGCGCCGCTGGCATTACGACGTCGGCGGCCCGGTGCCTGGCACCGCGACCCTGATCGGCCGCACCGTCTACACCTCGAGCTTCAAGACCCGCGAGGCGATCGGAATCGACGTGATCACCCGCAAGAAGACCTTCGAGCTGAAGGACGCCGGCTACACCCCGGTCGTCTCCGACGGCAAGAAGCTCTACCTGGTCGGCTATTACACCCTGGTCGGGCTCGAGCCGCTGCGGCGCTGAGCGCGTAGTTCGGCGCCAAGACCCGATCCCTGACACCGATTTGACAGGGCCTGGGCCGGTGACCACAATCATCAAAGAATTTGATCCGGTCTCTTTTGGGAAGCAGGGGCCGCCAACCGCAATAGGGAGGTTGACCCAATGTTGAGTCGTATTCGCAATGGTCTTTCCTACGCGAACGTAATGTCGACGATCGCCGTTTTCCTGATCCTCGGCGGCGCAACCGCGTTTGCCGCATCCAATCTCGGCAAAAACACCGTCGGGTCCAAACAGCTGAAGAAAAACTCCGTGAGCGGGGCGAAAATCAAGGACAACGCGGTCACCGGCACCAAGGTCCAGGACGGCTCCCTGTTGAGTGGGGACTTCGCTGCCGGTCAGATCCCGAAAGGCGCGACCGGTGCGACCGGTCCGGCAGGCAAAACGGGTGCCGCGGGGACGGCCGTGGCCTTCGCCCGTATCGACGCCGCCGGGGCGCTCGTGGGTGGCTTGGCTCAGAACAAGGGCGTCGAGGCGCTGGACATCCAGCACGACGTCGGAGCAGCGACCGCCGAAACGACCGGGGCCGGCGTCTACTGCCTCGGAGGTCTCGACTTCACTCCGACCAGCGCGATGGTGGCGCTCGACAACACCGACTCGCTGCCGACCGTGCCGGAACTCACGGGCGGGTCGCTCAACTTCATCTCCAGCGTGGCGGTTTTCAAGGGCGAGGACTTCAGCCGCTGCAATGCCACGCACGGTCAGGTCCGAGTTGCTATCGAGCAGGTGAGCAACGCGGCAGCACCGACGCTGGCGAACCACGGCTTCCTCATCTGGTTCGAGGGCTAGCCCGAAGGGGACGACTCCCCTGGAGCCAGAGGCAGAGGCGGGGCAGCCAGGACTCGAACCTGGAATCGCCGGTTTTGGAGACCGGTGCCTTAGCCAGTTGGGCCACTGCCCCGCGCAGGTCTGATCGTAACGAGCGCCAGCGAGGGACGGCGATGCGGGCGGAGGGATTTGAACCCCCACGAGCCGAAGCTCACCAGGACCTAAACCTGGCGCGTCTGCCAAATTCCGCCACGCCCGCGTGGCACCCCGAACGGGGCTTAATGCGCGACCAATGCAGCAACGTCGCTCATAGATTCTATGATCGTTGGCGTGGCGGTAGGAGAGCTCAGGCCTGGCTACGAACTGTGGCGGCCGAATCGGGAAAAAGCGGGGTCGGTCACGACCAAGTTCGTGATCGCTCTTTTGCTGCTCGCGACGGCGGTCATCGCAGCGATCATCACGATCGGCGGCTGGTCGCTTCTGAAGGGCGGCGGTGGCATGGGGATCGCTTGCGCCATCTACGCCCTCCTCTACGCCTTCTTCGCCTTCCTCGTCGCCCGCTGGAACCGCGGCATCCTGCCGGTGGCAGCGGCGCTCTCGATGATCCTGGCGATCATCTGCATGGTCGGGGCCGACAGCTGGTTCGCCCGCGACAAGGCGGGCTTCGACGAGGCGATGCTGCCGAGTTCGCTGATCGGCCTGCTGGTCGTGATCCTCGGCCTGCTGCAGCTGGTCGTGATCGCCGCGGTCTTCTACGGCTTCAGCCAGAACTGGCACGTCGAGGAGGAGCGCCCGATCGGCTCCGGCGAAGACTTCGGCGCCGGCGCCACGCCGAGCGACACGCCGCCGCTTCCTGCCTGACGGCTCCCTGCCGCCAGGCGACGAGTCTGCTGTTACCCCCACATAGCGGGGGCTAGAGCAGACTCGTGAATGCCGGAGGTGGGATTCGAACCCACAAGCCCGTGAGGGCAGTCGATTTTGAGCCGACCGCGTATGCCAGTTCCGCCACTCCGGCGCAGGGCGAACGATAGGCGAGCGCCGGTTTAGACTGCGGCCGCCGTGCGCATCCACCACCTCAGCTGCGGGTCGCTCTGTCCCCATGGAGGTCGCCTGATCGGCGGCAAGGGCGGGATCCGGTCAACCACCGAGATCATCTGCCACTGCCTGCTGATCGAGACCTCGGACGGACTGGTCCTGGTCGACACCGGCTTCGGCCGCGAGGACGCCCGCAACCCGGCGCAACTCGGACAGCCTTTCCGGGCGGTGCTGCAGCCGCGTCCGACCCTGGACGGGACTGCGCTGGCGCAGATCGAGGCGCTCGGCTTCGCGGCAGACGACGTGCGGTACATCGTCGCCACCCACCTCGATCTCGACCATGCCGGTGGCCTGCCCGACTTCCCCGCAGCCGAGGTACACGTGCTGGCCGCCGAGCTGGAGGCCTCGCGCCATCCCAAGCTGCGCGAACGCGGCCGCTACATCGGCGCCCACTGGCAGCACGGGCCGCACTGGGTCACCCACGAGGGCGGCGGTGGCGACGACTGGCACGGCTTCGAGAGCGTCCGCATCCTGCCCGGACTCGACGCCGAGGTGCTGCTGGTCCCGATGCACGGGCACTCGCGCGGGCACACCGGTGTCGCCGTCCGCGACGGCGAGCGCTGGCTGCTGCACTGCGGCGACTCTTACTTCAACCACAGGGAGGTCGCGACGCCATCCGAGTGCCCGCCGGGGCTGCGAGTTTTCCAGACGGTGCTGGCCTCCGACAACCGCGCCCGCCTCGCCAACGCCGAGCGGCTGCGCGAGCTGGCAGCTACCCATAGTGGAGAGGTCTCGCTCTTCTGCTCCCACGACCCACACGAGTTGGCCCGCGAGCAGACTGCCGCCTCGACCGGTGCCGGGACGACGTGACGCACGAAGCCGAGAAGCTCTGGGAGCCGCCGGCGACGCTGGTCGAGCGCGCCCGGATGACCGAGTACATGCGCTGGCTGGCCGCCGAGCGCGGCCGCGACTTCGGCAGCTACGACGAACTCTGGCGCTGGTCGGTTGACGACCTCGATGGTTTCTGGGCCTCGATCTGGGACTACTTCGACGTCCAGGCCGACGGCGAGCCCTCCCCCGTCCTCGGCGAGCGCTCGATGCCCGGTGCCCACTGGTTCCCGAACGTCAGGCTCAACTACGCCGAGCACGTCTTCCGTGGCAAGGACGATGCCGAGACGGCGATCCTGCACGCCTCCGAGCTGCGCGAGCTCGGCAAGCTGAGCTGGGGCGAGCTGCGCGCCCAGGTGGCCGCCGTCGCCGCCGGGCTGCGCGGGCTCGGGGTCGAGCCCGGCGACCGCGTGGTCGCCTACATGCCGAACGTCCCCGAGGCGATCGTTGCCTTCCTCGCGACGGCGAGCATCGGCGCCGTCTGGTCGAGTTGCTCGCCCGACTTCGGCCCGGCCAGCGTCGTCGACCGCTTCGCCCAGATCGAGCCCAAGGTCCTCTTCGCCGTCGACGGCTACCGCTATGGCGGCAAGGACTTCGACCGCCGCGAGACCATTGCCCACCTACAGGCGGAGATGCCGAGCCTCACCCGCACCGTCGTCCTCCCCTACCTCGACCCCGCACCCGACCTCTCCACCCTGGGCGACACGATCACCTGGGGAGAGCTGCTGGCCGACGGCGAGGGCGCTGAGCTGAGCTTCGAGCGCGTCGCCTTCGACCACCCGCTCTGGGTTCTCTACTCCTCCGGCACCACCGGCCTGCCGAAGGCGATCGTCCAGGGCCAGGGCGGGATCCTGCTCGAGCACCTCAAGAAGCTCGGTCTCCACGTCGACGCCCACCCCGGCGACCGCCTCTTCTGGTTCACGACGACCGGCTGGATGATGTGGAACTTCCTCGTTTCGGGGCTCCTGACCGAGGCGGCGATCGTCCTCTACGACGGTAACCCGGGGTATCCCGACATGGGCGTGCTCTGGGACCTGGCAGACCAGGCCGAGGTGACGATGTTCGGCACCAGCGCCGCCTACATCGCCGCCTGCATGAAGGCGGGCGTCGAGCCCGGCGCGGACCGTGACCTCAGCCGCCTCGGCGCCGTCGGCTCGACCGGCTCACCGCTCTCCCCCGAGGGCTTCGACTGGATCTACGAACAGCTCGGCGCCGATACCTGGCTCTTCTCGACCAGCGGCGGCACCGACCTCTGCACCGCCTTCGTCGGCGGCGTCGCCCTGCTGCCGGTCTACCGCGGCGAGCTGCAGGCACGGGCGCTGGGCGCCGCGGTCGAGGCCTGGGACGAGAACGGCAACCCCGTCGTCGACGAGGTCGGCGAGCTGGTCGTGACTGCGCCGATGCCCTCGATGCCGGTCCGCTTCTGGGGTGATGAGGACGGCAGTCGCTACCGGGCCAGCTACTTCGAGATGTTCCCCGGCACCTGGCGCCACGGCGACTGGATCGAGATCACCTCGCGCGGCACCGCGGTCATCTACGGCCGCTCCGACTCGACGATCAACCGCGGCGGCATCCGCATGGGGACCAGTGAGATCTATCGAGCGGTACTCGACCTTGACGAGATCGTCGATGCTCTCGTCGTCGACATTCCTCGGTCCGGCACCGACGGCTGGATGCCGCTCTTCGTCGTCCTCCGCGAGGGCGCCGAGCTGGACGACGAGCTGCGCCGCGAGCTTGCCCGCCGGATTCGCGGCCAGTGCTCGCCCCGCCACGTCCCCGACGAGGTCTTCGCGATCGCCGAGGTACCCCGCACCCTCAGTGGCAAGGTGCTGGAGGTGCCGGTGAAGCGGATCCTGATGGGGACGCCGGCCGAGCAGGCGGCTAGCCGCGACTCGCTCGCTAACCCGAAGGCGCTCGACTACTTCACCGCGATGGCAGCGGGCCTGGCGAGCTGAGGTCGGCCCCGGCCTCGCGCGGCCGGCGCGGCGTGACCGCCCGCATCCCGGCCAGCACCGCAAAACCCCAGGCGGAGGCGACCAGGAAGCCGCCGACCGCATCGCTCGGGTAGTGCCAGGCGATCACCACCACTGAGCCGCCAACGGCCGCCCCGAAGACGAAGCCGAGGGCGAGCGTCAACGGCAACAGGTCGCGCGGCAGGACGAAAGCGAAGGCGATCGCAATCGAGAAGGCCGCGGTGGTGTGGCCGCTAGGGAAGCTGACTTCCTCGAACCGGACGTCGCCGATGAGGGCCTGCGCGCGGGGGTGTGAGAGCACCGCCTTGAGCAGTTGGGTGGTGACGTTGGCGCCAACCACCACCACCAGCGCGGCGAAGGCGTCAAGCGAGCGACCGCGAGCCAGCCCGATCCCACAGGCGGCGAGCAGCAAGGCGATAAACGGAACCGGATCGGCGAGCAGCGCGATTGCTTCCCCCCACTCGCCACCGCGCCCCTCCTGGTGAGCGGCTAGCCGCTCGAACAAGTTCGTATCGAGGTCGCGAAACTCGCCGCCGCCATAGACGAGCAGCGCCAGCAGTCCCAGCGCGACCGCGCAGACAAGCGCTGCCGCGGCCGGCCATTTCACACTCGAAGCCACCGCAAGACGGTAGCGAGAGCAACCGAAGCAACCGCGGCAGCGCCGCCGCCGCGACCACGGCGTGCCTTTAGGCGGGCGTGACCGGGTTGCGCCGCTCGGCGAAGGAGCGGTCCTTGCCCACCGCCTGGGCGAAGCGACGGATCAAGTCCTCGCGCAGCTCGGTGGGATCGACGACGGCGTCGACCACAAGCTCCGAGGCAAGGTGGAGGAGGTCGATGTCGGCGGCGTACTCCTCGCGCTTGGCGGCGACGAAGCGCTCACGCTCGGCCTCGTCGGAGATCGCCTGGATCTGGTTGTAGAAGACGGCGTTGACGGCGGCCTGCGGGCCCATCACGGCAATCGAGGCGCTCGGTAGGGCGATGCAGCAGTCTGGTTCGAAGGCCGGTCCCGCCATCGCGTAGAGACCTGCCCCATAGGCCTTGCGGACGATCACCGAAATCTTCGGCACGGTCGCTTCGGAAACCGCGCTGATCATCTTGGCGCCGTGGCGGATGATCCCCTGGCGCTCAACCCCGGTGCCGATCATGAAGCCCGGCACATCGGCGAGGAAGAGCAGTGGCAGGTTGAAGGCGTTGCAGGTCTGGATAAAGCGAGCCGCCTTATCGGCCGAGTCGACGAAGAGGACGCCGCCTTTCTGCTTCGGCTGGTTGGCGACGATCCCGATCGCCTTGCCGTCGAGCCGGCCGTAGCCGACGATCAGCTCTTTCGCCCAGCGCTTGTGGACCTCGAGGAAGCTGTCGGCGTCGAGCAGCGAGTCGAGCACCTCGCGCATGTCGAAGGGCCGGTTCTCGTCGGCAGGGACGATCTCGGCGATCGGCTTCTCAGAGGCGGGCGCGGCGGCCGGCGCCGCGGGCGGCTGCTCCTGCCAGCTGCCCGGCATGTAGGAGAGGTAGCGCTGGGCGAGGTCGATCGCCTCCTCGTCGCTCTTGACCAGGAAGTGACCGCAGCCGGAGACGCCGGTGTGCATCTTGGCGCCGCCCATTTCCTCCAGGGTCACCGTCTCGCCGATCACCATCTCCGCCATCCGTGGCGAGCCCAGGTACATCGAGGCGTTGCCCTCGCGCATGATCACGACGTCGCAGAAGGCGGGGATGTAGGCGCCGCCGGCGGCGCTCGGCCCGAACAACAGGCAGATCTGGGGAACCTGGCCGGAGAGGCGTACCTCGTTGTGGAAGATCCTCCCGGCACCGCGGCGGCCGGGGAACATCTGCACCTGGTCGGTGATCCGCGCCCCGGCCGAGTCGACCAGGTAGACGAGCGGGATCCGCAGCTTCAGCGCCCGCTCCTGGATGCGAAGGATCTTCTCGACCGTCTTCGGACCCCAGGAGCCGGCCTTGACGGTCGGGTCGTTGGCCATCAGGGCGACCCGGCGGCCGTCGATCGAGGCCAGGCCGGTGACCACACCATCGGCGCCGAGCCCATCCTGCTCCCAGTTGGCCAACAGCCCCTCCTCGGAGAAGGAGCCGTCGTCGACCAGGAGCGCGACCCTCGCCCGCACCGGCAGCTTGCCCTGCTCGGCGGTCTTCTCGTGGTGGCGCTGAGGGCCGCCGGAGAGGGCGGTCTCGAGGGCCTGTGCGAACTCGGTCACCGCGGCAGCCTATTCGGCCGGGGCGGGATGCCAGTCGACGGGTCCAGCTCGCAGCACGTGAGCGCCGAGGGGTCGGCCCAAGACCTCCTGAGCCGCACGCGAGGCCTCGACCAGCCGTGGCAGGTCGATCCCGGTCTCGACACCCATCTCGTGCAGCATCGAGACCACGTCCTCGGTCGAGACGTTGCCGGTCGAGCCGGGCGGCACCGGGCAGCCGCCGAGCTCGCCGAAGCTCGACTCGAAGGACTCGACTCCCTCTTCGAGCGCCGCCACGACGTTGGCCAGGCCCTGGCCGCGGGTGTTGTGGAAGTGGGCGGTCAGCTCGACCCCGGTGAGGCGCTCGCGGGCGGCGGCGAAGAACTCGTGGACCTGGCGGGGGTTGGCCATCCCGGTCGTATCGCCGAAGCCGACCTCCTCGCAGCCGGCCGCCGCCAGCCGCTCGGCGATCTCGAAGACGCGCTCGGGCGGAACCTCGCCCTCGTAGGGGCAGCCGAAGGAGGTGGCGATCACACCCTCGCGGCGCAGCCCCTCCTCCCCCGCCCTGGACAGGGTCTCCTCCAGCCCCGCCAGTGACTCCTCGACCGAGCGGTTGACGTTGCGCTGGTTGTGGGTCTCCGAGGCGGAGAGGAAGACGCTGACCTCGTCGAAGCGGTCGCGCATCTCCAGGGCCCGCTCGAGCCCGCGCAGGTTGGGGATCAGGACCGAGAAGGCGACGCCGTCGCGGCGGCGGGCCGCCATCAACACCTCAGCTGCATCGGCTAGCTGCGGGATCACATCGGGGCGGACGAACGAGGTCACCTCCATCCGCTCCAGACCGGTCGCCGAGAGAAGGTCGATCAGCCGCACCTTCTCGGCGGTGTCGATCGTCTCCGGCTCGTTCTGAAAGCCGTCGCGCGGCCCGACCTCGCGGATCCTCACCTGGCTCGGCAAAGCGATCATGGGACGGGAGCTTAGGCGGCGGCGTTCGCCGGCGGCAGCCACGGCGCGTCGCAGCAGAACATGCCGGTGGAGCCACCTCTCGGTGCAACTACCATCGGCGAGGCCGCATGACCGCCGAGCACACTGAGCCCGCGCCCGGCCTCGCCTTCGAGAGCGGCCCCGGCCGCTGGCTGATCGCGATCACCGTCGCAGGCTCCGGCCTCGCCTTCCTCGACTCGACCGTCGTCAACGTCGCCCTGCCGGACATCGGCCGCGACCTCGGCGCCAGCACCAGCGCTCTGCAGTGGATCCTCAACGGCTACCTGCTGACCCTGGCCTCGCTGATCCTGCTCGGCGGCTCGCTCGGCGATCGCTACGGGCGCCGCCGCGTCTTCGTGCTCGGCGTCTGGCTCTTCACCGCCGCCTCGCTGTTCTGCACGATCGCGCCGAACGCCGAGGTGCTGGTGGCGACGCGGATGCTGCAGGGCGTCGGCGGCGCCCTCTTGACGCCGGGCAGCCTGGCCCTGATCGAGGCCGGCTTCCGTCCCGCCGACCGCGCCCGGGCGATCGGCGCCTGGTCGGGGCTGGGCGGCGTCGCCGCGGCACTGGGACCGCTGCTCGGTGGCTACCTGATCGGCGCCATCTCCTGGCGGGCGATCTTCCTGATCAACATCCCGATCGGGATCTTTGTAGCCGTGATGGCCGCCCGCCACGTGCCCGAGAGCCGCGACCCGAGCGCAACCGGCCCACTCGACCTGCGCGGCGCCGCGCTCGCCGCACTCGGCCTCGCCGGCACCACCTACGCGTTGATCGAGGCGCCGGCCAAGGGTGCTTCGCCGCTGATCCTGGCGAGCGCGATCCTCGGCGTCGCAGCGCTGGGCGCCTTCCTACTCGCCGAGCGGCGCAGCCCCAACCCGATGCTGCCGCTGGAGATCTTCTCCTCGCGCCAGTTCAGCGCCGCCAACGGGGTCACCTTCGTCGTCTACGCCGCCCTCGGCGGCTTCTTCTTCCTGCTCGTCTCCTTCCTGCAGATCTCACTCGGCTACTCGCCGATCGAGGCCGGCGCCGCCTCGCTGCCGGTGACGGCGCTGATGCTGGCGTTCTCGGCCCGCGCCGGCGCGCTCGCCCAACGGATTGGGGCGCGGATACCGCTTACCGCAGGGCCGCTGATCATCGCTCTCGGCCTGCTGGGGATGACGCAGATCGAACCCGGCGACAGCTACGTCACCGGCGTCCTGCCGCCGGTGATCGTCTTCGGACTCGGGCTGACGCTGGTGGTGGCACCGGTGACCGCGACCGTGCTCGCCGCCGCCGACTCGCGCCACTCCGGCATCGCCTCCGGCGTCAACAACGCCGTCGCCCGGGTCGCCGGACTGCTCGCCGTCGCCGTCCTGCCGCTGATCGCCGGCCTCAGCGGCGAGGGCTTCTACGACCCGGCGACGATGACCGACGGCTTCCACATGGCGATGGTCGCCTGCGCGGTGCTGGCGACCCTGGGCGGCATCCTCGCCTGGCTGACGATCGACCCGGCGGTCCTGGCGACCGAGCCCGAGCCCGGCGGCGACACCCCCGAGCGGCTCGCCGAGGACTACAGCTGCGGCGTCGCCGGCCCACCCTTGCGCCCCAGCCGCGAGGCCGAGTGCGAGCCGAGCCTGGCTGCGACCGTGCCGAGCATCTCCCGCACGTAGGCCGGCTCGTACTTGACCTGGTCGTGGGTGAAGCGAAGCGGCGTCAGCCCGGCGGCGGTGTGCGCCTGTTCCCGCACCAGATCGTGCGCCTGCTGCGCCGGTGTGCGGTGGTAGGTCAGCCCGTCGGTCTCGACAACCAGCCCGAGGTCCGGCCAGAAGAAGTCGACTTCGAAGCCGTTGACCTTTCGCTGGGTCAGCGGCACGGGCAGGCCGATGTCCCGCACGATCGGCAGGAATAGCCGCTCCAACCAGGAGTCGGTGAGCCGGAAGGTGCGCCGGTCGAGTACCTCCCGCAGGCGCGCAACCCCGCGCTGCCCGCGGTACTCGTCCAGCGCCCTACGCAACGCAGGTGGGTTCGTCAGACGACGCTTGTCCGCTTCGTTGATCTCCCCCTCGATTCCCTCGCGATCAAGGACCGCAGCACGATCCACCAGAGTGCGAACCACGGTTGTGACCGGGATGCCTTCGCATTCGGTCCGATCCCGCTCCGACAGCGAGCGGCGATGCGCAACAAGCCCCGGATGGCGATGGCGGGAGAATGCGATCGCCGAGACATCGACCTGTCCCGACCGCTCCCCTCCAAACCTCCAAAGCGCCGCCGCGCTCCCATGGCTCAAAACGGCATCGGGGCCGCAAGCGAGCACATCAGCCATCCAGCTGCCGTGTCTCGTCAGTTCCGGTCTCCCGACCGCGTAGACACCCCACCTGACCTGATAGAGCCGCCCGCGGGCAATTCGATGCTTAACCCCGTCCTGCCCAATCCCCGCCGCCCGCAGCTGCGCAACAGAAACGACCCCATGCTGCCTCCGAGCAAGCGCCCACACCCCATTCCCAGGCGAGTGGTCGGTTACGGGGTCCATAGACCCCATAAGCCACCACTCGCCGAAGTTCTCCCCCGAGGGACGGGGCGCGGTGCGGGCTAGCTGTCGTGCCCCAAGACGTCCCGAACGCGAGCCATAGGCGGGCGGTTGCCGAGAGCTGAGTGACGGCGGCTCTCGTTGTAGTGGTCGAGCCAGTGTGGCAACGCCGCCCGACGATCGGCGCTCGATCGATAGCTGAGGCCCCGAGCCCACTCGCGGTCCATCGTCTGCTGCAGGCGCTCCACCTTCCCGTTGGTCTGCGGCGAGTAGGGCTTGGTGGGCCAGTGCTCGATGCCCCGCTCTCCGAGCAACTGGGCCAGGCCCTTGTTCTTGACGTAGACCCAGGCGTTGTCTGAGAGCAGCCGCTCGGTGACGATCCCCCGCGCCAAGAACCACTCCAGGGCACGACGGGTGAAGGCGGTGACGGTGCCCGCTCGCTCGTCGTCGTGGATCTCCGCGTAGGCGAGCCGCGAGCAGTCGTCGACGATGGTGTGGACGAACTCCCAGCCCGCTCCGCGCGAGCGCTCGGTGCGCACCCCGGTCACCGCATGGCCGGGCTCGACGAAGCGCGCGTGGCGCTTGGTGTCGATGTGCAGCAGGTTGCCGGGGCAGGGCCACTCGTAGCGGCGCAGCGCCTGCCGCGGCCCCGGGGACGTCGCGAGCAGCCGCGGCGGCGCAGCGCCCGGTGGACCGTCGCGTGGGGGATGCCACCTCCGAGGCGACCAGGCGTGGCCCCCAGCCGGTGCGCCTTCGCACCTCGCAGCAGCGCTCGTGGCCGGCCTCGCTCAGCATCTTCGGGCTGCGGTGTGGGCGTGAGGAGCGATCTTCGAGACAGCGGAGGTCGCGGCGCTCGGCCTCGCCGGCTTGCCGCCAGCGCGTGACCCAGGTGTGGGCGGTGGACTTCGCCACGTTGCAGGCGGCCGCGGCCGCCTGCAACGTGAGGCCCTCCTCTTCGACCAGCGCCACCAGGCAGCGTCTTCCGTTCGGGGTGAGCGGGGCATTACCGTGCTGCATCCGGGTCCTCCTTGAGGTCGTGAGCTTCGAACACCCACAGCCTCTCGGCGGGCCCGGATCTACTTCATGGCGTTCGGAACGTGGTGAGGCACGTCAGCTAGACCATGCCCAAGCCGCCGCTAACGCCTAGGGTCTCGCCGGTTACGTAGGTGGCGTCGTTGGAGGCTAGGAAGGCGACTGCTGCTGCTACCTCGTCGGGCTGACCGAGACGGCCGAGCTGGGTCGAGGACTTCATGTTCTCGATCAGGCGTTCGCCGATCTCGCCCAGGCCGGCGGCGCCCATCAGCAAGGGCGTCTCGATTGGGCCGGGGGCGATCGAGTTGGCGGTGATTGCGTAGCGGCCGTTCTCTCGGGCGATCACCTTCATGAAGGAGACGACGCCGCCCTTCGCCGCCGAGTAGACGGCTGAGCCCTTCGAGCCGACCCGACCGGCCTCGGAGGAGATGCTGACGATGCGGCCGTACTTCGCGGCCTGCATGCCCGGCAGGGCCGCGGCGGTGCAGTTCAACACTCCGTTGAGATTGACCGCGAGCACCTTCGCCCACTGTTCCGGCGTGGTCTGCGGAAAGAAGCCGAACTCGTCGATGCCAGCGTTATTGATGAGGATGTCGAGGGTTCCGCCTGCAGCCTCGACCGCCGCCTCCGCAGAGCCAAGGTCGGTGACGTCGAGCTCGATCGCGTGTCCGTTTACCTCGCCCGCAACCCGCGCAGCGCCGTCAGTATCGATGTCGCCGATCCAGACCTCGGCGCCCTCGGCGGCGAGACGAGCGGCGATCGCGGCGCCGATCCCGCTGCCGCCACCGGTCACCAGCGCCTTTCGTCCCTCCAGCCTCATCGCCGGGCAGCATAGACTGGCGCGCCGTGACGCCCACCGAACCGATCCCGATTCTTGGCGGCACCGGCGCCCTCGGCGCCGGCCTGGCCCGCCGCTGGGCACGAGCCGGCGCCTCGATCGTGCTCGGCTCCCGCGCCGCCGACCGCGCCGAGGAGGCGGCGGCGAAGCTGCGCGAGGCAGTCCCCGGTGCCGACGTCACCGGCCTCGTCAACGAGGAGGCCGCGGCGAAGGCAGAGATCGTCTTCCTCACCGTCCCCTTCCGCGCCCAGTCGGAGAACCTCAACAACCTGCGCGAGGCGCTGCGGCCGGGCCAGATCGTGGTGGACTGCACCGTGCCGCTGGCCGCCGCGGTCAGCGGCAAAGCGACCCGCTCGCTCGGCGTCTGGCAGGGCTCGGCCGCCCAGCAAGCACAGGAGATGGTCCCGGAGGGCGTCACCGTGGTCGCCGCCCTACACACCGTCGGGGCGCCGACGCTCTCCGATGCCGGGGCCGAGCTGGACGAGGACGTGCTCGTCTGCGGCGACAAGAAGGTCGACAAGGCGCGGGTGGCACGGCTGATCGAGCTGATTCCGGGCCTGCGCGCCGTCAACGCCGGTCCCCTGGAGATGGCCCGCATCGTCGAGCAGCTGACGCCGATGCTGATCTCCGTCAACAGCCGCTATAAGGCTCACGCCGGGATCCGGCTGACCGGCCTTCCCGACGACGACCACTGGTCGTAGATGACCGACTCCGCAGCCGGGCAGGCCTGATGCGGGTCGCGCTCCTCGCCGGTGGCACCGGCGGTGCCAAGCTCGCCGCCGGCATGCAGGAGGAGATTGGCGCCGAGCTGGCAGTGATCGCCAACACCGGCGACGACGTCGAGGCGCTTGGCGTTCACGTCTCACCCGACCCCGACCTCGTCAGCTACTGGCTCAGCGGCGAAATCGACGAGGAGCGCGGCTGGGGAATCCGCGAGGACACCTTCACGACCTTCGACCGCCTGGAGAAGCTGGGCGCCCCCGACTGGTTCAGCCTCTCCGACCGCGACCTCGCCGCCTGCCTCTACCGGCGTCAGTTCCTCGACGAGGGCGGCCGGGCGACCGACGCCCAGGCGCAGATCTGCCGGGCGCTGGGAGTGGCGGCGCAGGTGCTGCCTATGAGCGACTCACCGGTGCGGACCAAAGTCCTCACCGCGGCCGGCCGGCGCGGCCTGCAGGAGTATCTGATCCTCGACCGCGGCGACCCCGAGGTGCAGGGTGTCGAGCTGGAGGGAATCGCGGCGGCGAGCCCCAGCCGGGAGGTGCTGGATGCGCTGCGCAAGGCCGACGCGATCGTGATCGGCCCCTCCAACCCGGTCATCAGCATCGGCCCGATCCTCGCCGTCCCCGGTATGCGCGACGCGATCGCCGCCTCCCCCGCCCCCGTGATCGCCGTCAGCCCCTTCGTCGCCGGCGCGGTTGTCAAGGGCCCGACCGAGCGCTTCATGCAGGCCGTCGGACGACCCTCCACGGCGGCGGGGGTTGCCTCGCTGTATGCCGGGCTGATCGATGCGATGGTCGTCGACGAGGGCGACCCGGATCCGCCGCCGCAGGAGATCCCGACGCTCGCGACCGCGACCCTGATGGAGGGCGCCGGCGGCCGGGCGCGGCTCGCCCGCGTCGTCCTCGACTACGCGTCAGAGCTCGCCGGCAACGCCCCGCTAGCCTGATCTCAAGTTGAAGGCAACCGCCGTCCTCCCCATCAAGCGCCTCGACGAGGCGAAGCAGCGGCTCGCTGTCGGCATCGACAACGGGCGGCGGCGAGCGCTGGTCGCGGCGATGGCCGCCGACGTGCTGGAGGCGATCGGCGAAGCGCGGGCGATCGAGCGCACGATCGTCGTCAGCGGCGACCCGATCGTGCAGGAGCTCGCTGCCGAAGCCAAGGCAGAGGTCCTCCCCGACCCCGCCGACGAGGGTCACTCCGAGGCTGCCCTGGCCGGAATCGCCAGAGCCGAAGTCGAAGGAGCAGAGTGCGTCGTCCTACTGCCCGGCGACTGCCCGCTGCTCGACCCGCGCGAGCTCGGCAGCCTGCTGACCGGCATCCCCGGCAGCTACGTCGGGATCGTCTCCGACCGTCACGGGACCGGGACCAACGCCCTGGCGCTGAGCCCACCCGGGGCGATCGTCCCCGCCTTCGGCGAGGGCAGCTGCAAGCGCCACGTGGCCGCGGCCCGCGCCGCGGGGATCCCCTTCGGGATCGAGGAGCTTCCCTCATTGCAACTGGACCTCGACACCCCCGCCGACCTGATTGCCCTGACCCGCGAGCTGGAGGCACACCCGGGCCGGGCACGGCGAACCGCCGGGGCCCTGGGCATATGAGCACAGAGCTACGGGTCCTGCCCGTGGCCGGCCTGCCGGAGATCGAGGCCGGCGACTCGGTCGGCGAGCTGATCGCCTCCCGGGCGGAGCTCGAGGATGGCGACGTCGTCGTCATCTCGCAGAAGATCGTCTCCAAGGCCGAGGGTCAGGTGCGCCGCCTCTCCACCGTCATCCCCGGCGCCGAAGCGCGCAAGCTCGCCGCTGCGCTGGGCAAAGAGCCGGCCCTGGTCGAGCTGATCCTGGAGGAGAGCAGCGAGGTGCTGCGGGCCGAGCGCGGCGTCCTGATCGTCGAGACCAAGCACGGCTTCGTCTGCGCCAACGCCGGCATCGACAGCTCCAATCTGCCCGAAGCCGACACAGTCTGCCTGTTGCCGGAGGACCCCGATGCCTCTGCGCGGCGGATCAGAGCTGAAATTACCGCGGCCGTGGGGGGAGAGTCGGGGGAGGAC
>DASYLY010000004.1:0-23133 GCA_036009365.1 Solirubrobacterales bacterium | reverse complement strand
GAGCAGGGCGGTGGTGCTCCGGCCCGAGGTCGATCCCGCGGACGATGCCTTCGCGTGACTTCTCACGTAGTGCTCTCCTTGTCCCGTGAGCCCCTCTGCCTGGCCGCTTCCCTTAGCGGCCCCCTTGGGCTCGGTTTCCCTTGAACTGCGATGAACTGCTTCCCCAGATACAGAGACGCGGACATCCGTGTTTCTGATCTTCGACGGAAGGTTAGACGAATGTGTTTCCGTTTGTCAAGGAAGGCTCGCTTCGGAGGCGACCCGCTTTGCCTCTTCGGCACCCAGATAGGGAGTGAGGACGAGCTCGATAAGTTCGCTGGCAAGGTCGGGAAGGGTCGCCCCCTCCCCCGCCCGCAGCCGCTCGGCGACGATCTCGGCGACGCCGCCGATCAGCGCCTCCTCGGTCAGCTCCGGCAGATCGACCGCAAGCTGGCGGTGCCTACGGCCGGCCCCAAGCTCGGCGGCCAAGCCCTCGACCATCCGCCGGTGGCGCAGCGCCCCGTAGACGCCGTTGTCGAAGGCGCCGCTGGTGAGGACACGGGCCTGAGCAGGTTCAGCGGCCGCGAACTCGAGCACCCGGGAGATCACCGTGGCGACCTTTGACGCCCAGCGATTCTCCTCGACACAGGCGGAGTCGACCACCGCCCTCAGTCTCGCCTGGGCAGCGTCGAATGCGTCCGCGAAGTCGCGGTCGAGTGGCACCTTTCTCCCTGCGGAATGCCCGAGAGGCGGACAAGTCCATTACCAAGGCGCGATTCTAGACATTCATGTTTCTAGAAGTCAAGTGAAGATGTCCGCAGCGGTGATCGCGATCACGTCTCCGGCTTTGGAAACACTCTCGCGGGCGCAAACCGCGTAGCGCGGCTCGTCAACGAGTCGCGGCAGCGCTTCCGCATTGCGCGACAACTCGGCCCGCAGGCGCTCGCCATCAACACGCTTCGCCAACTTCGCCTCACCAACGAGCACCGCCTCGCGGCTGCCGCCGGAGAGGCGACCGCGTAGCGATCCAGCAGTCCGAGCCAGAAGGCGAGGAAGTTGTCGGCGAAGGGGCGGGCGTCGAGATCCCGCACCCCTCTGGCCAGAAGCGGTGCGGCTGCTCGCGAGAGCGCCGCCAGCGCGGCAGCCGCGGGGCCGCCGCCACCGGTGTCAGCGACCATGCACGTGGCCGCTCCCGAACCTCGCCGGGCGGCGCAGTATCAGGAGCCGAACAGCTCTTCGACGAAGAAGCGCGCGGCGGGATCCAGCCTGTCGCCGTAGACACGCTCGGCGACTGCCAGGACCCCATCGGCATCCTCGAGGCCCAGCTCGGCGGCAAGCAGGCGCACGTCGTCCTCGTCCTCACCGACCCTGTGGGCGAGAACCTTTAGTGCCAGCAGGGTCTGGGGAGAAGCTGCCAGGCAACGGAGGCCCGGCAGGTCGAGAACCGGCGCCGCGGCCGGATCGTCCCCCTCGAGGAAGCCCTTGACCGCGTCGTTAAGCCAACCCGGTGGCAGCCCGAGCCGCTCAGCCACGACCGCCGCGGCCTCGTACACAAGACTCTTCGGCTCGAACACGGCGTCGATGTCCCGCGTTGCCCGCCGCTCGTCGAAAGCGAGGGCGATCGCCGCCCCACCGACGACGTACATCTCGGCGCTGGTGCCACGCTGCTTGAGCTCTGCCGCGAGGGCGGTAAGCGCGTCGATGATCTCGTTGCGGTCCATCTCAGACGCGGTGAAGAGACCGCTCGGGGATGAACACGCCCCGCCGCCGGAAGGCCGCGGGAGCCTGGGCAATCGCCGTCGCTCGGAAGCCGCGCACGTCGCTGACAAACCAAAAGCGATCCAGGAAGCGGCCGGGCTCGACCGACCAGGCCGGCCGACTTAAGCGGTGGACGGCCGCGAGATGCTCTGCGAGCGCACCGAGATAGGCATCGTGACGGGGATCCCCCGTCGGCTCCGGCCTCTCCGCCAGCGCTTCGGCGCGCGAGCCGTCCTCGGCTCGGAGCGCAAACTCGTCGAGGAACTCGCGCACGGCGTGGCGAAAGTCCTCGCCCTCGCGGGCGCGTCGCGCCACCCCCGCGAGGGTCGCGGTCAACTGCTGCGGAGCGGAAGGGTTGGAGGCGAGCCAGTCCGAGTGAGTGGTGAGCCTCTCTGCCATGCCGGGGATCGTAGGGGCTTGCTCGGCAGTCCGATGAAGGGCGCGCTCAGCCGGCCTCGCCGCTGAACTTGTACCCAACCCCCCGCACGGTCACGACCAGCTCCGGTTTCTGGGGGTCGCGCTCGACCTTCTGGCGCAGATTGGAGATGTGGACGTCGCAGGCGCGCTCGTCGCCGTCGAACTCGGTCTGCCAGAGCTCCTCCATGATCTGGGCGCGGCGGAAGACCTCGCCGGGGCGGCCGACGAGGAGGCGGAGGAGCTGGAACTCGGAGCGGGTCAGGTTGACCGGCTCGCCGCGGACTGTGGCGACGTGGCGGACGAGGTCGATGGCGACGACGCCGGCTTCGATCCGGGCCGCCTGGGCGAGCGGGCCGCGGTCGAGCTCGCGGCGGCGCAGCTGGGCGCGGACGCGGCCGAGCAGCTCGCGGACCGAGAAGGGCTTGGTCATGTAGTCGTCGGCACCGACTTCGAGCCCGACCACCTTGTCGACCTCGGCGTCCTTGGCGGTCAGCAGGATGATCGGGACGGCGCTGCGCGAGCGCACCTCGCGGCAGATCTCGAGGCCGCTCGGCCCCGGCATCATGATGTCGAGGACCAGCAGGTCGAAGGGGACGTCGTCGTCGAGCATCGCGCTGGCCTCGTCGCCGTCGATCGCGGCGCTGACCTCGAAGCCCTCCTGGGCCAGCGCGTAGCCGACCGAGTCGCGAACCGAGGGCTCGTCGTCGGCGACGAGGATGCGGCCGCTGCTCATCGTGTGCTCACTCGCTCGACGCTCATCAGGCCACCGGGGTCGGGCTCGGCTGGGCAAGCGGCAGGCGGACCCAGAAGGTGCTGCCTTCCCCCTCGACGGAGTCGGCGCCGATCTGGCCGCCCATCACGTCGACCATGCGGCGGGCGATCGCCAGGCCGAGGCCGAAGCCCTCCTGCTTGCGCGACTCGCTGCGGCGATAGAAGCGCTCGAAGACACGCTCGATCTCCGCTGCCGGTATCCCCGTCCCAGTGTCGACTACCTCCATCACTACCTCCCCCTCCCCGTCGTGGCGGCCGCGAACGGTAACGGCACCGGGCGGTGGAGTGTTCTTGAACGCGTTGGTGAGCAGGCCGAGCATCACTTGGCGCAGCAGCGTCGGGTCGCCGTTGGCGGCCAGATCGTGCTCGACCTCGACCGTCAGCTTGATCCCGATCGGCGCCTCGACCATGGCGACGACTTCGCGGAGCGCCACCGCCACGTCGACCACCTCGCGCTCGGGCTCGCCCAGCGACTCGACCCGAGCCAGGGTCAGCAGCGCCTGGGTCAGCCGGTTCATCCGCTCGACGTCGTCGGCGAGACGGGCGAGGAAGTGGTCGCGATCGCGGGGATCGTTCTTGGCGCCGGACTGCAGGACCTCGATCGCGCCGGAGATCCCGGCCAGCGGGTTGCGCAACTCGTGGGCGGCATTGGAGACGAAGTCGGCCTCGGCGAACTCGCGGCGCATCTCGTCGGTGCGGTCGCGCAGCACCGCCAGCACGGCGCGCTCGTCGGGCAGCGCCCGGGCGGTCATCGCGTAGGCGCGGTCGCCGATTCGCAGCGCCGGGTAGGCAGCGAAGCCCTGCGCGGCGGCGCGGTGCAGGAAGGGCAGGATCGACTCGGCGGGCTCGCCATCGGTGCCGAGCAGCGGCGCGGCGGCACTGTTGGAGAAGCGCACCGGACCTTCGTCGTCGACCACCATCACCGCGTCGGTCAGCCCGTCGAAGATCGCCGCCAGCTTGTTGCGGTCGGCGGTGAGGACGCCGAAGCTCTCCTCCAGCGAGGCGCGCATCGAGTCGAGGGCGCGGGCAAGGTCGCCGATCTCGTCGGGGCCGTAGGCCTCGAGCGGCTCGTCGAAGGAGCCCGCCGCCATATGGCCGGCGGCGCGGGCGAGGCGGACGATGCGGTGGGAGATCGCGACGGCGATCAAAAAGCCGGCGAGGATGCCGACCAGCACGGCGACGATCAGCGCCTGGCGGTTTTCGCCGAACAGATAGACGGCGCCGGCGGTGATCACGCAGACCGCGGCAAAGGCGCCGGTCAACCAGAGGCGGATGCCAATCCGCGGCCCGGGCAGGTTGAGCGGTGGCAGCTTGAAGTTGCGGCGGGTCATGAAGGTTTACTAACAGAAAACCAATGCGGGCTCCACGCGCACGAAGTCGGGCATCGGGTGTGGGCAGCGTCGAACCGCGGCCTTCGTGGGAGAATCGGCCGGTGCGGACCCTGGTCTTCATACCTGCCTGGAACGAGGAGGACTCGGTGGCGGCCGTCATCGACGACGTCCACGAGACGATGCCCGACGCCGACGTGCTGGTGATCGACGACGGCTCGGCCGACGCGACCACGGAGCGCGCCCGCGAGCGCGGCGCCCTCGTCGCCCGCCTGCCCTTCAACCAGGGCCTCGGGGCGGCGCTGCAGACCGGCTACCTCTACGCGCTGCGGGAGGGCTACGACTGCTGCGCCCACCTCGACGCCGACGGCCAGCACCCGCCGGCCGAGGTCGCGCGGCTGCTGGCCGAGGTCGTCGCCGACCGGGCCGACCTGGTGATCGGCTCGCGCTACCACGCCGGTGCCGTCGCCGGCAGCGACGACTACCGGCCGACCTTCTCGCGGCGGATCGGCACCGGCGTCTTCCGCTTCTTCCTCACCCTGGCGACGCGGCAGCGCTTCACCGACACGACCAGCGGCATGCGGGCGGCCAACCGGCGGGCGATGGAGCTGTTCAGCGTCAGCTACTCGCCCGACTTCGCCGAGATCGAGTCGCTGCAGCTGGCGGTGCGCGAGGGGCTGCGGGTCGAGGAGCTGCCGGTGCAGATGCTGGAGCGAGCCGGGGGCACCTCCTTCCTGACGCCGGTGCGCTCGGCCTTCTTCATCTTCAAGGGCGTCGTCGTGCTGCTGGTCGGCCAGTTCCGGCCGCGGCGGGTGGAGACGGAGCGATGAAGGCCGGTTGGGAACGATGAGCTGGCTCGCCTTTGCCGCCGACGCGACCCAGGTCCACCTGACCTCGCAGACGCGGATCGTCGCGGCCGCGATCGCGATCTTCTTCATGCTGCTGATCCTCGAGCTGATCCGCCGCGACCGCCTGCAGGAGCGCTACAGCGTGATCTGGTTCGTCGCCGGCCTGGGGATGCTCGCCGGCGCCGCCTTCCCCGGCCTGCTCGAGCTCGTCGCCGATCTGATGGGAGTGCGCGACACCAACGTCGCCCTCTTCTCGATCGTCCTGCTGCTGCTGCTCGGCCTGGCCCTCAACTTCAGCGTGATCATGTCCCGCCAGGCCGCCCAGATAACCCGACTGGCTCAGGAGCGAGCAATAGAGGGGGTACGCCAAGACGCGGCTCAGGGGCCGGTAGGCAAGGACGCAGGGAGTCCCAATAGCAGCGCTATTGGGACGACCGAGGACGCCGCATAGCGGTTCCTGAGACCGTCCGCTCGAGTCTGAAAAACAAAGCCTCTAGGGCTAGCTCCTCGGAGACGTTGAGGTCGAGGCGGCGGCGGCTGTCCTGGACCAGCTCGGCGGCGGCGCGGGCCTTGGCCATGTCGAGGCCGGCGGCCTGGGAGCGCAGCTGATCGAGGCGGTCGCGGTTGAAGGCGACCTCCTCGGCACCGGAGGCGACGGTGGCGAGGTCGCGGAACCAGGCGGCGGTCAGCTCGAGCGCGAGGTCGAGGATCTCGGTGCGGCGGCGGCGGCCGGAGCGCTTGGTCTCGTCGGCGATGTCCCGGGCGGTGCGCTTGAAGCCGGTCTTGGCCTCCTCCTCGAGCACCTCGCGGGTCGCCGCTTCGGCGTCCTCCCCGGCCGCCTCGGCACCGGCCAACAACTTCCTCCAGGGAGCCGAGGCGACCTCGCCCCGCAGCGCCGCTGTCGCGCAGCGCTCCGTCTCCGCGCGCAGCTCGCGGCCGCGATCGCCGAGCAGGAGACGGGCGCGCTCGATATCGCCGGCGGCGAGGCGGGCTGCTGCTGCGATCTCCTCAGGCTGATGGGCCGAGATGCCACTTTTATCGTCGGAAATCGGCCCATCCTCCACAGGAGCGGCGGCGAGCCGGGCCTCCAACACCGCCGCCGGCAGCGGCGCGAAGTCGACCGGGTGGCAGCGTGAGGCGATCGTCTCCAGCAGCCCCTCGGGCTCGGAGCTGAGCAGAATCAGGTGGACGAAGGCGGGCGGCTCCTCGAGCGTCTTCAGCAGGGCGTTCTGGCTCTCGTCGCGCATCGCCTCGGCCGCCTCGACGACGAAGACGCGCTTGCCGCCCTCGAAGGGCCGGTAGGCGGCGGCGCGGATGACCCGCTCACGGACGTCCTCGACCATGTGCTGGGCGCCGCGCGGGGTCAGCCAGACGAGGTCGGGGTGCGGCGAGGGATCGAGCAAGGCACGGCGACGCGCATCGACCGGGTCCTCGGCCGCCGCGGCGACGATCTCGGCCGCGAAGGCCCGCGCCACCGCCCGCTTCCCCGCCCCCCTGGGGCCGCGGAAGAGATAGGCATGCGACGGTCCGGAGGCAAGCGCAGCCGTCAGCGCCACCCGCGCCCGAGGCTGGTGCTCAGTCGTCGCCTCGAGCGCCGCGCTCATCCCCCTCCTCTTGTCATTGGTCACCCACAGGGTTACTAAAGGCAAGAGGAGTCACTGGCGGTGGGCTTCGACGGCGGCGAGGACGCGCTGATGAACCTCGTCGATCGATCCTGCCGCGTCGAGGACGACGACGCGGTCGCGGGCGACTTGGGCGATCTCCTCGTAGGCCTCGGCGACAGCGCGCTGCAGCTCGACGCCCTCGGCCTCGAAGCGATCGTCGCCCTCGGCCCGGGCCAGGCCGGCCTCTGGATCGAGCCGCAAAAGCACGGTGAGGTCGGGCCAGAGGCCGTCGATGACCATGTCGGTGAGCGAGAGCACGTGGCTGGTGCCGAGCCCGCGGGCGCCGCCCTGGTAGGCGACGCTGGAGTCGGCGAAGCGGTCGGCGACCACGGTGCGCCCGTCCTCCAGGGCTGGACGGATCACCCGGGCGACCAGGTCGGCGCGGGCGGCGGAGAAGAGCAGCAGCTCGGCGAAGGGGTCGATCTCGAGGGCGGGGTCGGCGAGCAGGTCACGGATCCGCTCGGCGGCGCCGGTCCCCCCCGGCTCGCGAATCAGCAGCGTCTCCGGGCCGAGCGCCTCGGCCAGCAGCCGCGCCTGGGTGCTCTTGCCCGATCCGTCGACGCCCTCGAGCGAGACGAACAACGCCGCGGGCCTCAGCCTTTGGCCGCGGCTTTGGCGCGTTTGCGCCCCCGCGTGGCGGTGTCCGCTTTGGACGCTTTCACTTTCGCTTTTTTGGTCTTAGCGGGAGCAGCGTCCTCGTCGCCCTTTACCGGCGGCTTCTTCTCCATCGCCGCTTTCGCGGCTTTGGCCGCTTCGCGCTCGGCGCGGCGTTTCTTCATCTCCTGCATCGACTCGCAGTCGTCGTTGAGGCAGAGGTTCCAGGGGCGGCCGCGGAAGGGGACGACTTTGAGGCGCGGCGTCTGCTCGCAGATCGAGCAGCGGTCCTCGAGCTTGAAGACGTCGCCACGCTGGGGCAAGGGGAAAGTCTGGTCGCAGGAGGCGGGGTCGTCGAGAGTCCAGCCGCTGCAGCCGACGAAGCGTTTGCCCGATTTTTTCGCGCGGATGATCCGCAGCATGTGGGGGGAGCCGTCGTCCTTCTTGCGGCCGGCCTCTTCGCAGACTTTGCAGGGGCCGAGGACGCGGTCTTCGTCCATCCCTTTCCAGATGACTTTGGCGAGGTCCTCGCGGCTACCGTCGATTTCGGTCCAGGTCTTGTGCAGGAGGTCGCGGCTCTCGCCGACGACGGCGCCCTTGGTCATCTCGCCGGCGGCGATCCGGTCCATCTCCGCCTCCAGCTGGGCGGTCATCTCCGGCGTCGCCATCGCCGGGACGTAGTTCTTGAAGGCTTCGTAGAGGGCGATCCCGGTCTCCGAGGGGACCGGCGGGTTGCCGAAGACGTAGCCGCGGTCGAAGAGCTTCTGGATGATGTCGGCGCGGGTCGCCTTGGTGCCGAGCCCGCGCTCCTCCATCATCTCGATCAGTTTCGCCTGGGAGATGCGCGAAGGCGGCTGCGTCTCCTTGTCGATGATCCAGGGCTCGCCGTCGAGCGCCAGCGTCTGGCCCTCCTTGAGGGCGGGAATCTCGTCGTCGGCGGAGCGGGCGTAGGTGTAGATGCCGGCGTAACCGGGGTCGACGACGACCGAGCCGCGGACGAAGTAGGTCTCCGAGCCGGCCTCGATGTCGGCCCGGGTCGACTCGGTGATCATCGGCGGGCTGAAGGTGGCGAGGAAGCGGCGCACGACGAGTTCGTAGACCCGTTTCTTGGAGCCGTCGAGAGCGCCCGGGTGGATCGCCTGGGTCGGGTAGATCGGCGGGTGGTCGGTCGTCTCTTTTTTGCCGCGGGTCGGCGTCAGCTGCGGCTGGTCGAGCAGGCCGGCGGCAGCCGAGAACTCCTTGATCCTGACCAGGGAAGAGACCAGCTCGCGCAGCGGCAGCGAGGACGGGTAGACCGTGTTGTCGGTGCGCGGGTAGGAGATGAAGCCGTCCATGTAGAGGTCCTCGGCGATCCGCATGGCGCTGGCGGGGGTGATGCCGAGTCGGCTGGAGGCGTCGGTGCTGAAGGCCGTCGTGTTGTAGGGCGTCGGCGGCTTGCGCGTGTTCTTGCGCGCCGTAACCGCTTTCACCGTGCCGGGGCCGGCGGTGCCGGCGAAGGCCGTATCGGCCTCGGCCTTGTCCCAGAATTTGTCGACGCTGTGGTGGGTCTCGAAGGTCCCATCGGGGTGCTCGAACTTGGCGAACAGCTCCCAGAACGGTTTGGCGACGTGGGCGCGGCGCTCCATCTCACGCTCGACGATCAGGCCCAGGGTCGGGCTCTGGACGCGACCGACCGAGAGGAAGTTGGAGCCGAAGCGACGACTGGCGAGCGAGACGGCGCGGGTCAGGGTCGCGCCCCAGAGCAGATCGATGTCCTGGCGGGCGGCGCCGGCGTTGGCGAGCGGGTAGGAGAGGTAGTCGAGCTCGCCGAAGGCGCGTTCGATCTCTTCTTTGGTCAGCGCCGAGTAGCGGGCGCGCTGGATCTTCAGCGAGCCGTCGGCGGTGCCCTGACGCGAGCCCAGCTCAGGATTGGAGTCGAGCATCTCCTCCAGGGCCTCGAGGCCGATCAGCTCGCCCTCGCGGTCGAAGTCGGTCGCGATCACCAGCTCGTCGGCCTCTTTGGCGACTTTTTTGATCGCTTTGACGACGTTTTTGTCGGTCGGCTCCTTGATCAGCTCGGCGTCGATCAGGTCATGCAGGTCGGTCTTCTGCCAGTTCGAGTAGCCCTCAGGGAAGGCGGGGCCAAGCACGTGGCCCTTGAGGCCGATCGTCATGTGCTCGTCGCCGGCGTCGTCGGTCCATTTGTAAAACGGGACTTTGAACGTTTTGTCTTCAGCCACGCTGCCGCGGCCGAGGATCTCGGCGATCTTCTTGGCGCTGTTGTTCTTCTCGGTGACGATCAGTCGCATCGGGCGGCAAAGGTAGCAGGGGCGCTCGGCCGTCCCCGCCGGCCGAGCCCCGCCGATCCCCATAGGATCGGCGTGTTCATGAGATGCCTGGTCACCGGCGGCGCCGGCTTCATCGGCTCGAACCTGGTCGACGCGCTGCTCGCGCGCGGCGACGAGGTGACCGTGCTCGACGACCTCTCGACCGGTCGCCGCGGCAACCTCGACGGTGCGCTTGCGGCGGGTGCCGAGCTGGTCGAGGGTGACATCCGCGACGCCGCCGCCCTCGCCTCACTGGCCGCCGATCGCCGGCCTGAGACTGTCTTTCACCTCGCCGCCCAGATCGATGTCCGCAAGTCGCTCGAGGACCCCGCCTTCGACGCCGCGGTCAACGTCGGCGGCACCGCCAACGTGCTGGAGGCGGCGCGCCTGGCCGCCTCCCGGCGCTTTGTCTTCGTCTCCACCGGCGGTGCCATCTACGGCGAGGGCGAAGGACAGCAGTTGCCGCTGGACGAGGGGACGACGATCGCGCCGATGTCCGCCTACGGTCAGAGCAAGTTCGCCGCCGAGGGCTACCTGGCGCTGTATGAGCGGCTGCACGGCCTCTCCGGGATAAGCCTGCGACTCGGCAACGTCTACGGGCCGCGCCAGGATCCGCTTGGCGAGGCTGGGGTGATCGCGATCTTCTGCGGCAAGCTGAAAGGCGGCGAGCGGCCGACCGTCTATGGCGACGGCACCCAGACCCGCGACTACATATATGTGGGCGACGTGGTTGCGGCGGCGCTGGCGGCGGCCGGCGCGGAGACGATCGGCCCGGTCAACATCGGCACCGGTGTCGAGGCCAGCGTCCTGGAGCTGGCAGAGACGCTCGGTCGTCTCGGCGGAGTCGAGAGCTTCGAGCCGAAACTGGCGCCGGCGCGCACCGGTGAGGTGCAGCGGATCTCGATCGACGCCGGCCGCGCCGAACGCGAGCTCGGCTGGCGCCCCGCGACCAGTCTCGAAGAGGGCCTGCGCCTCACCCTCGCCTCGATCTGACCGCCGACGGGCCGATTTCCCACGACATGCGTGGGTTTAGGCTCACCGACCGGCAGTCACTAACCTCTTGCCTATGCCCGCCCAGGCCTACGCCGGCAAGGAGTGCGTCTGCCAGCTGCGCAAAGGGATCTGCGACCAGTCCTGCGTGCGCGACATGCTGGAGACGCCGTTCTACGTCGCCTGCCTGAAACTGAAGGGTCGGCGCTGCCTGGTGGTCGGCGGCGGCGACATCGGCCTGGAGAAGGTCGAGGGGCTGCTGGCCTGCGATGCCGACGTGACCCTGATCGCCCCGGTCGCCCACCCCGAGCTGGAGGACATGGCGAGGGAGGGCTCGATCGAGTGGGAGAAGCGCGCCTACGGGGGGGCCACCGACCTCGAGGGCGTCTTCATGGCGATCGCCTGCACCGACGACACCGACGTCAACATCGCCGTGTTCGACGACGCCGAGAAGCGGGCGATGCTGGTCAACATCGTCGACGTGCCGCCGCTCTGCAACTTCATCCTGCCGGCGATCGTCCGCACCGGGCCGCTGGCGATCGCGATCTCCACCGCCGGCGCCTCCCCGGCCCTGGCGAAGCGGATGAAGCGCGAGGTTGCAGAGCTGTTCGGCGAGGAGTACGCGCGGCTGGCGATCCTCCTCAACGACGCCCGCGGCTGGGCGAAGGGGACGCTGCCGACCTACCAGGACCGCAAGCAGTTCTTCGAGGGGATCGTCAACGGCGACCCCGACCCGATCGTGCTGCTCCGCGACGGGCAGGAGCCGGCGGTGCTGGCGCTGATCGAGTCCGCCAAGGAGCGCAGCGCCGTCAACGCTTGATCGTGCAGGGTTTGAAGGCGGTGCCCCTGAGTCGCGTCTCGTCTTTGAAGCCGAGTTCGACCCGGGCCTGAAGCCGGCCGTCGACGCAGCGGGCGTTGGCGTAGCTCAAGATCCGCCCCTGGTAATGCCATTTGCGGTTGATTTCGAAGCGGCCCGAGATCGGCGAGCCGTACCAGTTGACGATCTTCGGGAAATCGACTTCGATCCGGTACCCGTAGCGCCCGTTGTCGACTTTTTCGATCTCGGCCTGCGCCAGGTAGGTGGTGGGGATCGGGTAGTCGAGGTGGGCGTGGCCGATCGCGGTGGGATTGCCGTGGACCTCGGGCCCGTTGAAGATCGTCAGCGCCGAGGAGGTCCTGATCGGCGCCTGTTCGGGCAGCTCCGTCAGCACCGTGCCAAAGCCGGTGCCGACGATCGCGCCGGGACAGGCCCGGCGCGCCTGCGGGGTCGTGGTCGCTTTCAGCTTGCCCAGGCTGCACGTCGGCAGGCCGCGCGTCTCCGCCAGCGAGTTGCGGTCTATTTCGAGCACCAGCGTCTTCAACGGTGAGGGACGGGTACCGTCGAGCGTGCCGATCGTGCCGTGGAAGAACGCCCTGATCGGCGTGAAGTGGTCTTTCGCCAAGCTGGTGGGAGCGAAGCCGCCGTCGCCGTCGACGACGAGGTTGCCGGCCTGAAGGTGAAGCGCCGAAGCACTCACCGCCGCCACGATCGCGAGCGCGGCCCCAAGGACCGTCGCCTTCCCGAGCCTCTTTCTCATCCCGTCCTCTTACGCTCCAATATAGACGATATAAAATAGATCATACAGATTATACGTACCTCTGACCGGCTCAGGCCTCGAACCTGGGCAACAGCCGCGAGAGGGGCCGGGGCAGCCACCAGACCTTCTTGCCGACGAGCAGCATCAGCGCCGGCAGAAGGACGATGCGGACGACGGTGGCGTCCAGCAGGACCGCGACCGTCAACCCGATCCCGAGCTGGCTGACGGTCGCAACCGGGGCGCCGGCGTAGGCGATGAAGACCGCCATCATGATCGCCGCCGCGCCGGTGATAACGCGGGCCGTGCGCTGCAGGCCGAACTCGATCGCGGCGGCGTGGTCGCCGTGGCGGTCGTAGTGCTCGCGGGTGCGCACGAGGAGGAACACCGCGTAGTCGATCGAGAGCCCGAAGACGATCCCGAAGATCATCGTCGCCCCCACCGCGTCGACGTATTCGCGACCTCCCAGCGGCCAGCCCTGGGGCAGGTAGGTGAGCAAGGTGAGGACGCCGAAGGCGATCGCGACGGTCGCCAGGTTGAGCCCGACCGCGATCGCCGCGAGCGGCACGGCTCGGAGGATCGCAACGAGGACGAGGAAGGTGGCGATCGTGATCGCGGCGATCACGATCGGCATCCGGCTCTTGGTGACCTGGCTGTAGGTGTTCAGGGTCGGCGGCCCGCCGGCGACGCCCGTCTCGGCCCCCGCCTGCCTGGCGATCGCCGCGGCATCGGCCTCGAGCCGCCGGCCCAGCCGGATCGAACCGTCCGAGTTGAAGGGGTAGCGGGAGAAGACGGTGATGGTCGCCGCCTGGCCGCCGCTGTCCAGATCAACCGCTTCGGAGGCGCGTTCGCGAACGTCGCCCCTCGCCCCGTCGAGCGCGGAGAGGACGAAATAGCCGGAATCGAAGAGCCCCGGCGAGCTGCGCCGGACGGCGCCCAGACGGCGCCCGATGGCGCCGTTCTGAGAGATCACCCGCGCCTGCATCGTCTGCGTCCCCGCCTGCAGCGGCTGCGAGCGCGAGTAAGCGTCGTCCAGCGTCCGCTGCAGCTGAGCGGTGCCGCCGTACAGGCGCGCAAGGCCGGTCGCGAGCGAGCTCGCTCCCAAGCCGAGACGGTCCAGGCCCTCGCTCAGCGACCTTGCCCTGCGGTCGAGCGCGGTCGCGCCGGCGGCCAGCCGTGCGCCGGCGGCCTTGACCCGCATCAGCCCATCCGAGAGGCGCCTCGCCAGCGTCGAGAGACCCGATATCTGCGCGTCCGTGGATTCGATCCAGCGGACGACTTCCAGCGTTTCCTCGGCATCCGCCAGGAGCTGCTCGCGCAGCGACTCGAGTCCAACCGAGAGGGAGTCACGGCCTGGCACCAGGGCCTCGCCGCCCGAGGCATCGGGTCCGCCGATCGTCGCTTCGGCCTCGCGAACCGCGCTCAGCGCCGGGTCGAAGTTGGGGTCCGACCTACCGGCGGACATCCCTTCGAGGTATTGACGCGCCGCCACCAGCTGCTCGGTTCCGGCGGTCGCCGTCTCCTGCAAGTCCGGCACCGACGTGGCGGCCGCCGCCGACAGGGACCGCTGCACCTCGAGGGCGCGAGGGAGTCCGTTGAGACGCAGGTTGACGCCGACGTTGGGGAGGTTCAGCTTCAACAGCAGCGCTGCGTTGGCGGCCCTCGCCTGCGCACCCGCCAGCCGGCGGGTCCCGGTGGCGAACCTGTCGAGTGCCGCGGCGGCTTCGCCGACGCCCCCCGCCGCCCGCTCCAGCCCGCTGCCCAAACGGGTCGCGGCAACCTCCCCGCCGCCCGAGCCGGCGGCGAGCAGGCCTGCCCCCGAGGTCGCTTCGGCAAGGCCGCCGCGTAGCGCCGCAATCCCACCGGCGGCTTGCCTCAGGTTGTTCCCGAGGCGCCTGAAACCGGCGAGCGGGCCGTCGTCGTTCGCGGCGAGGAGCGAGGAGCCGGTCCGTCGGAGCGGTGCGACCGCGCGGGCGACCTGTTCAGGCCCGACCACGCTTTCCACCCCGGGCTGTCCAGCGATACGCCGCTGCCAGCGACTCAGCAGCGCCAGGCGGGGCGGGTCGGCGATGGTGCCATCCGGGACAGCGACCACGATCGTGAACGGCGCTTCAAATCCGGCGAAGGAGCCCTGGATCGTTTCGGCGTCGAGACGCGCCGAGTTGCCGGCCGGGAGCTGGTCGATGCTGAACGGGCCGGTCCTCAAGGCCAACGCCGGCGTCGCCAGCAGGAGAACCAGGCCACCGATCAACCCCGCCACCGCGGCCGGATGACGGAGGGCGCCGTTGATCACCTTCATCAGCGGCGAGGAGCGCTCGTCGACGGCTCGGCCGATTCGCCAGCGGTCGATGTTGCGGCCGAGCAGGAAAAGGACGGGTGGCCCCAGCATGGTCGCCACCAACACCGTGAGGACGACCACCATCGCCAGGGTCCCGGCCAGCGAGGCCAGCAGGGCGCCGGGGACGACGAAGAAGGCGACGATCATCGAGAGCACGAGCGTGCTGCCGGCAAAGATCGCGGTCCGGCCGGCGGTGCGCCGGGTTACTCGCGCGGCGGTGAGCGGGTCGGCTCCCGCCGCCAGCTCCTCGCGGAACCGCGAGACCATCAGCAGCGCGTAGTCGACCCCCAGCGCCAGCCCCATCATCGAGCAGACATTGAGGGCGAGAGCGCTGACGTCGAAGAAGTTCGTCGCGACGGCAAGCAGGCCGCGCGAGCAGAAGACCGCCAGCGCCCCGAAGCCGAGCGGGATCGCGGCCGCGACCGGCGACCTGAAGACGAGCAGGAGGACGAGCAGGAGGATCGGCAGCGCGATCAGCTCGCCCCGCTCGGCGGCCGCGATCGATTCGTCCTGGACCGAGCGCGAGAGGGTGGCGAAGCTGCTCTGGACCGCCCTCACCGGCGGATGAACCGACTGCTCCAGGGTGCGTTCGAGGCGGGGGACCGTGCGGTCGACCGCCTCGTCGAGGCCGACGTGGAAGTCGACGACGATCAGTGCCTCGCCGGGCCTCGGGCGCAGGCGCTCGACGCTGCCCCGGTCCCAGGGCGAGAGGGTGCTGACCCTGGGGTCGCGGTTGAGGACGCGGACCAGGTGCGGCCCCTGGCGGTCGATCGCGTCCGGCTTGCCCCGCAGGAAGACGACGAACGGCGCCGAGTCGCCGAAGTAGTGGCCCAGCAGGTTGTTGGCCCGGTGCACCGGGGTGCCGCCGATGTCGAGGGTGCCGGGCGTCAGCCTCTCCCCGAGGCCGAAGCCGAGGTAGACGAGGACCGCGACCGGCACCAGCGCGATCGCCAGGGCCATGCGGGGACGGCTCAGCATGGGTTGGGCCTGGCCTCAGGCGAAGTACTCACCGTGGAAACCGAAGGGAACGTGGTGGGGAACGCGAGCGCGTCCCACCTCTTCCATCGTGGCGGCATCGAGGACGAGCAGATAGGAGCAGTCGCTGCCCCCCTCGAGCACGACAGAGAGGAGGACGCCACCGTCCTCGTGCTCGTCGCCGGGCCGCCGGACGAAGATCGGCTCACCGGGGTAGGAGCCCGGCTCGTGCCAGCGGCGCGCTTCGCCGCTTTCGACGTCGAGCTTGACCAGCTGGTTGAGGAACTCGGGCGGGCCCTCGCGGCGGTGGGCACCGACGCCGTACACGTACCGGTAAGGGTGGGTGTTGCGCTGCTCGTAGTCGATCCTCGGCAGCTCCAGCGAGACGTCGCTCAGCGGTTCCTCGGAGACCGCCCCGGTCGACGTGGAGACGCGGTAGCGCAGCAGCTGGGGCAGTGGTGGCTGAGCGGAGCCCTTGCGCAGGCGGTCGAGGTGGAGGGCGTCGAGGTCGAGGACGATCGCGGCGTCCTCGTAGGCGACGAGGTCGAGAACCAGCTCGCCGTCCCGTTCGAACGCGTTGACGTGGTGGAAGGCAAAGCGCGGCGCGGCTTCGAACTCCCTCCACAACCCGCCGCCGCCGCGGTCGAAGACGAGGATCCGGGTGCCCTGCTCCAGCTTCCAGCGGTAGTTCTCGATGAAGTGGCGCCCGGCCAGTATCCCGGCGGCGAGCCGCAGGGGATTGACGACGAGGGGGAAGGCGACGAGGACGGCGTAGCGCTCGGTCAGGGCGAAGCTGTGCATGTAGGAGGGTTCGGCCACCTCCATCGCACCCAACGGCCGCTGGCGGAACCGGTCCCGCTGGGCGTAGAGGCGATACTCGCAGCGGCGCCCGAACTGGGTCGTGTAGGCGATCAGCTCATCCCGCTTTCGATCGCGATGAGGGTGGGCCGTGGCGTGCATGCCCGGTGGCCGGTAGGCGACGCCAAACGCATCGAGGGTCTCCGGATCGAAGGCGATCGGGAGGGGCGTCTCGGTCATCGCGATGTACTCCTCCCCCAACTTCGCCAGCTGGATGTTGCAGTTGTCGGTGAAGCCTGGGCGAAAGAGGGTCGTCAGCCGCTTGAAGAGCGAGCGGCAGGGATCGGTTGCGAATCCCGCGTAGGGCAAGCGCCCGGCCTCGGCCTGACGGAAGGCCTCAGAGCGCAGGAAGCGGTTGGCGTAGGAGACCCGCCCGGCGGCGAAGGAGAACCTGTGCAGCATCGCCAGGCCGTCGAACCAGTGGTCGATCTGCCGCTGTCCGACCTCGAAGCGGGCGGGGCCGTTGCGCAGCAGGGTTCCCGTCAGCCACTCGGGAATCGCGCCCTCACAATCGAGCCGATCGAGCTCGACCTCCGAATCCAGCGTGGCGAACCCCGCGTGGTAGCCGGGTTGCGGTGCGGGCTGCCGCTGCGACCTTCCTGCCATGGGTCCCCTCTCCCTGCACCGGTTCGCTCGGCCGGTGCGATGATGTAGCTCGTTTCCCAAACTTCTAGTTCATAACGTCCATTTTGGACGGTTCAGAACATACATCACGCTTCCGCCATGTCAAACGAGATCCGCCTTGGCCCTCCCTCCTACATCGTTCTCGGCCTGCTCGAAATCGCCGGCGAGGCGACTCCCTACGACCTCAAACAGTTCGTCGCCCTGACGCTCGGAGACTTCTGGACCCTCCCCCACGCCCAGCTCTACACCGAGCCCGAGCGGCTGGCGAAAGCCGGCTATCTGGACATTCGGCAGGAAGAGGGCGGCAGGCACCGCAAGCACTACAAAGTCACCGAGCGGGGGAAGCAGGCGATGCAGGAATGGCTAGCCGAACCGACCGACGAGATGGCTGAAATGCGAGATCCGGCGGTGCTCAAGCTCTTCTTCGGGGCCAGCCCCAAAATGCTCGCCGACGCCCAGCTGCCGGCGCACGAAAGCCGCCTCGCCCGCTACGAGGAAATGCAGAAGCTGGCGATGCTGACCAGCGATGGGGCGCCGGAAGGGATGCGCCTGGCGCTCGATGTCGGTGTCACCTTCGAGCGGGAGGCGGTGGCGTTCTGGAAGAGGATGGGCGAGCAGGGCGCCGACGACGGCGCCTCGGACTAGCTCGCGGGGGCAGTGTGGTCAGGCGGCGCCGCAGGCAGAGCCGCGGACGCGCTCCAGGGTGTGGGTCAGCTCGTCGGCCTGGCGGGCGGTGAGGTTGGCCGAGAAGGCGACCTGCAGCTCGGCGACGACGACCGGGCGCATCTCTGCCAGCAGCTCGGCGCCGGCCGGCATCAGGGTCGCGTAGCTGACGCGGCGATCGGTCTCGCAGAAGGTCCGCTCCAGGAGCCCCGCTTTGATCAAGCGGTCGACCAGCTTGGTGAGGCCGCCGCGGGTGATCACCAGCGCCTCGGCCAGATCCCCCATCCGCATCCGCTGCTCGGGCGATTCGGCGAGAGTGGCGAGCATCTCGTACCAGGGCAGCGGTGGGAATTCGGCCTGCGCCAGCGCGTCCTGGAGCCGCTGCGTGACCGCGGCGTGGGTACGGGTCAGCGCTCCCCAGGCCTCGCCGTGGGGAGTCGGCGCGGCAGGGCCGATCGCAACCGTCGTCGTCTCGGCTCGCGCCGCCACTGCCTCTGCCTGCTCGGTCATGCGTCAGATGATGCCAGATAACCGTTGTCCTGACAATAGTTGAATTGAAAAGCATTTCTGCTATGATTGTTTCTGCGTCAAACATTGTCAGGACAACGACAGGAGGCAGAGATGAGCACGCAAGCCGTCAAGCAGGAGACCCCGACCGGGACCTACGTGGTCGACCCGGTCCACTCGACGATCAACTTTGCCGTCGTCCACAACGGCGTCTCCACCTTCCGCAGCGGCTTCCGCGGCTACGAGGCCAAGTTCGAGGGGGGAGAGAACCCGCGGCTGACCGGCACCGTCGAGGTCGACAGCGTCGACATCGGCGAGGAGATGCTCAAGGGCCATCTGCTCTCCCCCGAGTTCTTCGACGCCGAGCGCCACCCGCGGTTGAAGTTCAGCTCGACCGGGTTCGACGTCGACGAGGACGGTGGGCTGAGGTTGCGCGGCGAGCTGGAGATCCGCGGGACCAGCCACGAGGTCGAGGCGACCGGCAGGTTCGCCCAGCTCGGCACCGACCTGGCCGGCGGCGCCCGCGTCGGACTCTCGCTGGCGGCCGGCGTTGACCGCCGCAGCTTCGGGCTCGCCTGGCAGGCCGAGCTGCCCAGCGGCGGCGAGGTGCTCGACTACGCGGTCGAGATCGCCGTCGAGCTGGAGCTGGTCAAGGAGGGCGAGTAACGATGCGGGTCCTGGGCATCTCCGGCAGCTTGCGCCGGGGCTCGTTCAACAGCGCCCTGCTGCGGGCGGCCGCCGAGCGGCTGCCCGCCGGGGCGGAGCTGGTCGAGTTCGAGCGGCTGCGCGACGTGCCCCCTTACGACGAGGACCTGGAGTCGGTCCCCGACCTGGAGGGCATCCTGGAGTCGGTCCATGACCGACCGGTCGGTCAGGTGACCCCGGAGCCGGTCGAGGCGCTGCGTCAGGCCGTCCGCGACGCCGACGCGATCCTGATCGCCACCCCGGAGTACAACCACTCGATCCCGGGCCAGCTGAAGAACGCCCTCGACTGGGTCTCGCGGCCGGCCGGCAAGAGCGCCCTCAACGGCAAGCCGGCGGCGGCGATCGGCGCCTCGACCGGCATGTTCGGCACCGTCTGGGCCCAGGCCGAGGTGCGCAAGGTCCTCGGCGCGATGGGCGGCCGGGTGGTCGAGGCGGAGCTGCCGGTGGCGCGGGCCCGCGAGCTGGTCGGCGCAGACGGCCGGCTCGAGCTCTCGCCACAGCAGTCCGAGCAGCTCGAGGAGATCCTCGCCGAGCTGGTCGCCGCGGCGGAGCAAGAGGCCGAAGTGCACTTGGAGCGCATCGCCGCATAGATCGAGTGCTGAGTTGAGCCCCCTATGCGGTGCTCAACTCAGCACTCGACATCCGCGCCTACGAGTAGCCGCTGAAGACCCAGGCGATAGAGCGGGCGGACTGCTCGTGCGCCCGCTCCCTGGCGTCGCTGAAGGCGAGGTTCTTGGTCCGGCCGATGCCGGAGATGTAGATCCCGCTCTTCTTCTGGACCACGGCCGCGTAGCCGTCGAAGATCCAGACGGCGGATTTGCAATGGCTCGTCCCGCACTCGTTTTTCGCCTTGGCCTTGGCCTGGGCGGCGGTCGCCTCGCCGCGCGAGTAGCCGATCTTGCCGGTCTCCGGGTCGATCGCGATCGATCCCCACGAGGCCTCGGCGGCCGCGGGCGCAACAAGCAGCAGGACCAGCGAGATCGCAAAGGCGAGCGGCTTCCCGCGCTTGCTCATGCCGCCGGCAACGCGAAGAAGGCGACCGCGGAGAAGTGGGCGATGGCGGCAGCGATGACGAGCAGGTGGAAGACCTCGTGGTAGCCGAAGACTGCCGGGCTCGGGTTGGGCCGCTGGGTCGCGTAGACGACGGCGCCGGCGGTGTAGAGCAGGCCGCCGAAGGCGACCAGCAGGGCGCCGGCGACGCCCATCGAGGACCAGAGGCCGGGGAAGGCGGCGACGGCGACCCAGCCGAGCGCGAGGTAGATCAGCGCCGCCACCCATTTCGGGTGGTCGATCCAGATCATCTCGACGATCGCGCCGGCGATCGCGCCGATCCAGACGACGGCGAGGATCGCGTCGGCGAGCGGCCCGTCGAGGACCAGCAGCGCGAACGGCGTGTAGGTGCCGGCGATGAGGAAGAAGATCATCGAGTGATCGAGGCGGCGCATCCAGAGGCGCGCCTTGGGCCGGGTCCAGTTGACCCGGTGGTAGAGAGCGCTGGTGCCGAACAGGGCGGAGAGGCTGACCGCGTAGATCGCCACCGCCAGGGTCGCCTCCAGCGTCCTGGCGAGGATGATCAGCGCCGTTCCGAAGCCGAGCGAGAGGAAGAAGGCCCACTCGTGCGAGACGCCGCGCAGCTTCGGCTTGACCAGGGCGATCGCGTCGGTGGCGGCCTCCCTGGCCGCGCCGGCTTTCTCGATCGCCGCCTCACGTGCGGCGCTGGCGCGCTCGCCCATCCGCTCTGCGCCCCTGCGCAGGTCATCGACCATGTCTTCAGGGTAGCGCGGCCTTCGTGCCGACTTTGCGGAGTTGCCACCATGTGTGGAGGCTGTGTGTCACAAATCCGCCCCGTATTTGCGGATTTGGAGGCTCTTTCTGTCCGATTCGGTAGCGATCCTGCGTAGTTACCCCTGAAAGTCGCTGCGAGAGGAGAAGTTTGATGTCCAAGACCGCCACCAGTGCTCCAAGAAACGGTCTGCAGGGCCTCTCGATAGAGCGGCGGTTTTCGACTGCCGGCGTGCATCCTTTCGACCAGATCGAGTGGGAGATCCGCGACGCGGTGATCGGCAACCCCGAGAGCCCGGCCTTCGAGCAGCGCGGCGTCGAATTCCCGAAGAGCTGGTCCCAGAACGCGACCAACATCGTCGCCCAGAAGTACTTCCGCGGCCAGCTCGGCAGTCCCGAGCGGGAGAACTCGGTCAAACAGATGATCGGCCGCGTCGCCGGGACGATCTCCAACTGGGGCCGCGAGGGCGGCTACTTCGCCTCCGAGGAGGACGCCGACGCCTTCGAGATGGAGCTGACCTCGATCCTGCTCAACCAGAAGGCGGCCTTCAACTCGCCGGTCTGGTTCAACGTCGGCTTCGAGGAGACGCCGCAGTGCTCGGCCTGCTTCATCCTCAGCGTCGAGGACACCATGGAGAGCATCCTCGGCTGGAACACCAAAGAGGGCAACATCTTCCGCGGCGGCTCCGGCTCCGGCATCAACCTCTCCAACATCCGCGGCTCGATGGAGCCGCTGCAGAAGGGCGGCACCGCCAGCGGCCCGGTCAGCTTCATGCGCGGCGCCGACGCCTGGGCCGGCACGATCAAGTCCGGCGGCAAGACCCGCCGGGCGGCCAAGATGGTCGTCCTCGACGTCGACCATCCAGACATCGAGCACTTCATCTGGTGCAAGGCCGACGAGGAGAAGAAGGCCGAAGCGCTGCGCGACGCCGGCTTCGACATGTCGATCGACGGTGACGGCTTCACCTCGATCCAGTACCAGAACGCCAACAACTCGGTGCGGGTCAGCGACGACTTCATGGAGGCGATCGAGGCCGGCGAGGACTGGGAGCTGAAGGCCCGCAACGGCGGCGCGACGACGAAAACGCTGCCGGCCCGCGAGCTGATGAACCAGATCGCCGACGCCGCCTGGCGCTGCGCCGACCCCGGTGTCCAGTACGACACGATCATCAACCGCTGGCACACCTGCCCGGAGTCGGGCCGGATCAACGCCTCCAACCCCTGCAGCGAGTACATGCACGTCGACGACTCGGCCTGCAACCTGGCCTCGCTCAATCTGATGAAATTCCGCCGCGAAGACGGCAGCTTCGAAGTCGAGCCCTTCGAGCACGCCGTCGACATCGTCTTCCTGGCGCAGGAGATCGTCGTCGGCTTCTCCAGCTACCCGACCGAGGGGATCACCGCCAACGCCAACGCCTTCCGCCAGCTCGGCCTCGGCTACGCCAACCTCGGCGCCCTGCTGATGTCGGACGGGCTTCCCTATGACTCCGACACGGGCCGCAACGTCGCCGCCGCGATCACGGCGCTGATGACCGGCCGCGCCTACCGCCAGTCGGCGCTGATCGCCGGCGGGGCGACCGGGCCCTACGACGAGTACGAGCGCAACCGCGAGCCCCACAACGGGGTCATGCGGATGCACCGCGACGCCTCCTACGACGTCGACCCGAGCGGGATCAAGGGCGACCTGCTGGAGGCCGCGCAGCGAGCCTGGGACGAAGCGGTCGAGCTCGGCGAGGAGCACGGCTACCGCAACGCGCAGGCGACGGTGCTGGCCCCGACCGGGACGATCAGCTTCCTGATGGACTGCGACACGACCGGGATCGAGCCCGACTTCTCGCTGGTCAAGTTCAAGGAGCTGGTCGGCGGCGGGCAGATGACGATCGTCAACCAGTCGGTGCCGCTGGCGCTGCAGGCGATGGGCTACTCCGAGGCCGAGATCGATCAGATCAATGCCCACATCAAGGAGAAGAACACGATCGTCGGGGCACCGGGGCTGAAGGACGAGCACCTGCCGGTCTTCGACGTCGCGGTTGGCGAGCGGGCGATCACCCACACCGGCCACATCGACATGATGGCCGCCACGCAGCCGTTCATCTCCGGGGCGATCTCGAAGACGGTCAATCTGCCGCAGTCGGCCACCATCGAGGACATCGCCGACGCCTACACGCGCGGCTGGCAGGGCGGCCTCAAGGCCCTCGCCATCTACCGCGACGGCTCGAAGACGGCGCAGGCGCTGCGCACCGACGCCCAGGAAGAAAAGGGCGCCGAGGCCGAGGTCGTGGTGCTGCCGCCGGAGCGCAAAAGGATGCCGCGCGAGCGCGAATCGATCACCCACAAGTTCTCGATCGCCGGCCACGAGGGCTACATCACCGCCGGCAAATACGAGGACGGCTCGGTCGGCGAGATCTTCCTCACCGACATCGGCAAGGAGGGCTCGACGATGCGGGGGCTG
>DASYLY010000003.1:0-10340 GCA_036009365.1 Solirubrobacterales bacterium | reverse complement strand
CGAGCTCTCGAAGCGGATGATCGACTTCTGCTCCGGGCTGACGTATGCGCTCGACGGGGGGATGCAGCGGATCGCCGAGAAGATGTTCCTTTTGACCCCGCGCAACGTTGAGGTCTCTGCCGAGGAACGGGCGCGGTTGATCGACAAGGGGTTCTTTAACCAGTCTTAGTGGGTGGGGAGGCGCGAGAGTGCCGACAGGACAGCTGCTTCAGTTGCTGCTCGCTACTAGGCTGCTCGCATGATCGTTGGGTTCGTCGGGTCAGGAAGCATGGCGGCGGCTATGGCGCGCGGTTGGGCTGGTGAATTCGAGGGGATGTTGTTCTCGGATTCCGGGTCTGGACGCGCGGTGGAGTTGGCGCGGGAGCTTGGAGGAGAGGCTGTCTCCAATCGGGAGATTGCCGATCGGGCGGACTTGCTCGTGCTGGCCGTGAAGCCGGCGAAGCTGGATGAGGTGGCTGCTGACCTGAGAGAGGCGCGAGCGGTTATTTCACTGCTGGGCGCCACTGCCTTGGAGCGCGTATCCACCGCCTTTCCCGGCGCCGAAGTACTGCGGGTGATGCCGAATGTCGGCGTCGAGGTGCGCAAGGGGGTGCTCTGTATCGCCGGGATCGCTTCTGGCGAGGCACGAACGAAGCTGGCGCTGCTCGGCCATGTGGTGGAAATTCCCGACGAGGACTTCGACGCCGCAACGGCGGTGATGGGGTGCGCGCCCGCTTATCTGGCGCTGGCTGTGGAGGCGATCGCCGACGCGGGGGCCGCCGACGGGCTCGACGAGGAGCTGGCACGGGAGCTGGTGGTGGAGACGGCCACCGGGACGGCCGAGCTGCTGCGGATCCGCCCTCCGGATGAGGTGCGCAAGGCGGTTGCCTCGCCCGGGGGAAGCACCGAGGCCGGCTTGGAGGCTCTCGAGGAGGAAGGTGCGCGAGAGGCGTTCGGGGCCGCCGTGCGGGCATCGCTGGAGAGGATGCGCGGATGATTGAGGCGGCTATCGGCAGGGAGGAGATCGCCACCTATGTGAACGCGCTGTTCACGATCTACATCGTGTTGATCTTCTGCAACGTGCTGATCTCCTACGTCCCCCGCATGCCCTACAACCCGACCTTGCGTTCTGTGCTCGACTTCATCACCGAGACGACGAACCCCTATCTCAACTTCTTCCGCCGCTTCCTGCCGCCGATCGGCGGCGGCGGCTTTGCCCTCGATCTCAGCCCGATCATCGGCATCATCGTCTTGTTCGTGCTGCAGACCGTCGTCGTCGGGCTGATCGCCGGGTGAGCGCAGCCGGCCGTGCCTGGTGCCTGGCCGGCGCCCTCTGCGGCGCTGTTCTGGTCGCCGATCAGGCCGTCAAGGCGGTGGTCGAGGCCAACCTCTTCGCCGGCGAGAAGGTCGACGTGCTCGGTCCGCTCGCCCTCACCCTCGCCCACAATCGCGGCGTTGCCTTCGGCCTTGCCGGTGGCGCCGGGGCACCGCTGATCGCCTTCACCGTCGTTGCCCTCGCCTTCGTCGGCTACCTGTTCGCCCGCAACGCGACCCGGTCGGGGATGTGGGTGGCGGTCGGCCTGCTCGCGGGCGGCGCGATCGGCAATCTCGTCGATCGCGTCCACGCCGGTGAGGTGACCGACTACATCGACGTCGCCTCATGGCCTCCTTTCAACGTCGCCGACGTTGCGATCACCTGCGGTGTCCTCTTGCTGGTCTTCATCTACCTGCGCGACGGCGAGGGGGAGCCGAAGGGTGGCTGAGCCGGAGCTGCGGATCGTCCACCTCGACGATGCCCTGGCCGTCGTCGACAAGCCGGCCGGTCTCGTCGTCCACCCGGCGCCTTCGCACCGGGGGACGACCTTGGTCGACGAGCTCGGCGACCTGCTCGGCGGTGGTGCCGACCCCGAGCGGCCGGGGATCGTGCACCGGCTCGACAAGGGCACCAGCGGCCTGCTCGTCGTCGCCCGCAGCGACGAAGCTCATGCCGCCCTGCAGGCGCAGGTCCAGCGCCGTGAGGTCGAACGGATCTACCTGGCCCTGGTCGGCGGCAGGCTCGCCTCGCGCACCGGCACGATCGACGCCCCGATCGGCCGCGCCAGCCGCCAACGCCACCGGATGGCCGTCTCCGGCGCCGCGTCGAGGCAGGCGCGCACCCATTTCGAGGTGCTCGAGCTGCTCGGCGAGGAGACCTACCTGCAGGCCCGCCTCGAGACCGGGCGCACGCACCAGATCCGCGCTCATTTCGCCGCGATCGGGCACCCGCTGACGGGCGATCCGACCTACGGCGGGGCCGAGCGCTACGGCCTGCGGCGTCAGTTCCTCCACGCTCACCGCCTCGCCTTCGATCATCCCCTCAGCGGCGAGCGCCTCAGCTTCGAGTCGGAGCTTCCCGGCGATCTGGCAGCGGCCCTGGAGGCGGCCCGCGGCGGCTGAGCGAGCCTCTCTACAATGCTCAGCTCAATCCAGTTCAACTCGACCCCCGCTCAGGGCGACCCGGATCCTGCTCAGCATCAGCGCTGATTCCCGGCAAGCGGAGCGGGGCATCTGCAAGACCAAATCAAGGAGATTCGATGCCTACCGCACCGGCGGATCTGAAAGATCTGCTCGAGGCCGGAGTCCACTTCGGCCATCAGACGCGCCGCTGGAACCCGAACATGCGCCGCTTCATCTTCGGCGAGCTCGACGGGATCCACATCATCGACCTGATCCAGACCGAGGCGCTGCTGGAGAACGCCCGCCGCTTCGCCGGGGAGCTGGCCAGCGGTGGCGGCACAGTGCTCTTCGTCGGCACCAAGAAGCAGGCTCGCGACGTGGTCCAGGAGTGGGCTGACCGCTGCAAGATGCCCTACGTCAACAAGCGCTGGCTGGGCGGTCTGCTGACCAACTTCAACACGATGTCGACCCGGATCGCCCGCCTCCACGAGCTCAACGGCTGGAAAGAGGAGGGCAAACTCGATCTGCTGCCGACCAAGGAGCGGATGGGGATGGAGGCCGAACTCGCCAAGCTCGAGTTCAACCTCGGCGGCGTCCGCGACATGGACCGCCTGCCCGACGCGGTCTTCGTCACCGACCTCAAAACCGAGGAGATCGCCGTTCACGAGGCGGCCCGCCTGCGGATCCCGATCATCGGCCTGGTCGACACCAACTGCGATCCGACCCCGGTCGACTTCGTCATCCCTGGCAACGACGACGCGATCCGCTCCTGCGAGCTGGTGATCGGCACGATCGGCGGCGCCATCGACGAGGGCTCCAGCGCCTGGCGCGTCCAGGAGGAGAAGCGCATCGCCGAAGAAATGGAGCGGCGCAAAAAGGACGAAGAAGAGCGCAAGAAGCGCGAGGAGGAAGAGAAACTCCGGGTCGAAGCGGAGGAGGCCGCGAAAGCCGCCGCAGCTGTGGCCAAAGCGGAAGCCGACGCTCGCGTCAGGGCCGAGGCGGCCAAAGTAGAAGCAGCTGCACCGCCGGCGAAAGCCGAGACCCCCAGGCCGGCGGGTCCTGTCACCGAGGGTGACCCTCCGGCTCACCCGCCGAAGGGCTCACCCTCGGCGCCACCCGCCGGAGGGAGCGGATCGGCTGACGCCGAGGCTCCGGCCACCAAGGCCGAGGAGCCCGCTGGGGAGCAAGCCGCTACTGAGAAAGAGGAGCCGAAATGAGCATCACTGCCGCTGACGTGAAGGCGCTCCGGGAGCGCACCGGGGCCGCGATGATGGACTGCAAAGCCGCCCTGGCGGAGGCCGACGGCGACGCCGATCGGGCCATCGAGCTGCTGCGCGTCAAGGGTCAGGCCTCGGCCGCCAAGCGCGAAGGACGCGGCACCAACGAGGGCGTCGTCTCCTCCTACATCCACGCCAACGACCGGGTCGGGGCGATGGTCGAAGTCCAGTGCGAGACCGACTTCGTCGCCCGCAATGAGGACTTCAAGGTGTTCGCCTACGAGGTCGCCCTGCACGTCGCCGCGACCTCGCCCCGCTACGTCTCCTCGGAGGAGATCCCGGCGGAGGAGCGCGAGGCCGAACAGCGCGTCTTCGAAGAGAAGGCGCGTGAAGAAGGCAAGCCCGACAATGTGGTGGAGAAGATCGTCGCCGGCCAGCTCTCGAAGTGGGCCAGCGAGGTAGCGCTGCTCGACCAATCGCACGTCAACGCCGACAAGCACGACTCGAAGACGATCGAGGAGCTGCGCCAGGAGCTGGCGGCGAAGACCGGCGAGAACGTCCGCGTCGCCCGCTTCTCCTATTTCCGCGTCGGCGAAGACTAGAGTCATCTCCCACGTGACTTCTTCTCCCGAGCCACGCTTCGGGCGCATCCTGCTGAAGCTTTCCGGCGAGGCCCTGATGGGCAGCCGCGAGTACGGCACCGACGGCGCCGAGGTCGATCGCATCGCCAAGCAGGTGGTGGCGGTTCGCGATCGCGGCGTTGCCGTCGCGATCGTGGTCGGGGCCGGCAACATCTATCGCGGCATCGAGGGCGCTTCGAATGGGATGGATCGCGCCACCGGTGACTACATGGGGATGCTGGCGACGGTCCTCAACGCGCTCACCCTGCAGGACGCGCTGGAGCGACTCGGACAGCACACGCGGGTGATGTCGGCGATCGACGTCAAGGAGGTCGCCGAGCCCTACATCCGCCGGCGGGCGATCCGCCACCTCGAGAAGGACCGGGTGGTGATCTTCGCCGCCGGTACCGGCAACCCGTTCTTTACCACCGACACCGCGGCGGCACTGCGGGCACTGGAGATCCACGCGGAGACGATCCTGATGGCCAAGAACGGCGTTGAGGGCGTCTACGACTCCGACCCGGCGACCAACCCTGACGCCAAGTTCATCCCGGCGATCACCCACCGCGAGGCGATCGAGCGCGGCCTGCGGGTGATGGACTCGACCGCGCTCTCGCTCTGCATGGACAACGACCTGCCGATCTACGTCTTCAACATGGCTGACGAGGGCAACATAGATAGGATCGTCAGCGGCGAGAGGGTGGGCACGCTGGTCTCCGGGACGCCCGCCGAATGAGCGAGGACGGGAACCAATGGCGCTGATCGACGAACTGCTCGAAGACGCGAAGGGGCGGATGACCAAGTCGGTCGAGTCCAGCCGCGGCGAGCTGGCGACGGTTCGCACCGGCCGTGCCTCGCCACACCTGCTGGACCGCATCAGCGTCGACTACTACGGCAACCCGACGCCGATCAAGCAGCTTGCCAACGTCGCTACCACCGACGCCCGACTGCTGACGGTGACGCCCTTCGACAAGGGCGCCCTGGCGGCGATCGAGAAAGCGATCGGCGAGTCCGACGTCGGCCTGACCCCGAGCAACGACGGCAACGTGATCCGCCTGCAGGTGCCGGAGCTGACCGAGGAGCGCCGTCGCGAGATGGTCAAGGTGGTCCACGGCGTCGCCGAGGAGGGCCGGATCGCAATCCGCAACGTTCGCCGCGACGTCATGCACGACCTGAGGGAGCTGAAGAAGGAGGGCGAAGCCGGCGAGGACGACGAGCGCCGCGCCGAGGGCGCCCTGCAGAAGCAGACCGACGACGCGATCGCCGAGATCGACGCTTTGCTCAAGGGCAAGGAAGAGGAAATCCTCGAGGTTTGAGGCGGTCCACTGCAAAGTGACCGCTCCCAAGTACGTAGCGATCATCACCGACGGCAACGGGCGCTGGGCACAGGCCAGGGGGCTGCCGGTGGTCGAGGGGCACCGGGCCGGCGCCGACGTCGTCAAGGCGCGGCTGCGCGACGCCGTCGAGCTCGGGGTGGAGGAGCTGACCGTCTTCTCTTTCTCGACCGAGAACTGGTCGCGGCCGGCGGCGGAGGTCGAGGGGCTGATGCGGATGTTCGACGAGCGAATCGCCGGAGAAACGCCCGAGCTGGACGAGGAAGGGGTGCGGATGCGCTTCATCGGTCGCCGCGAGGGCGTCGACCCGGCCCTGGTCGAGCGCATGGAGTGGGCTGAGGAGACGACGGCGGGCAACGACCGCATCACCCTCTTCGTCGCCTTCAACTACGGCGGCAGGGCGGAGATCCTCGACGCGGCGCGAAGCTTCCAGGGGGTTTCCGAAGAGGAGTTCCGCAACCACCTCTACGCGCCCGAGATGCACGATCCCGACCTCCTGATCCGAACCAGCGGCGAGCAGCGGCTCTCCAACTATCTGCTCTGGCAATGCGCCTACTCGGAGCTGGTCTTTCGCGACGAGCTCTGGCCGGAATTCAGTCGTGCCGCTTTCGAGGACTCGCTGCGGGAGTACGAAAGTCGCCGCCGCCGCTTTGGGGCGCGGGCGTGACCGTCGAACTGTTCGACGACGAGATGTTCGAGGACGACCCGCCGCCTCCGCCGCGGCGCCGTCGCGAGCCACCGAAGCGCAAGCCTCGGCGTGGTGGGCGGCTGAGCGGCGAGACCGCGAAACGGGTGCTGGTGGCGCTTCCCTGGATCGCCTTCGCGATCGCGATCGTGGTCGCCGGCGGCGCTGTCTTCGCATTGGCGATGGTGGCGATCGGCGCCGTCTGCCTGCGTGAGTACTTCACGATGACCGAGGAGCGGGGCCCGATCCGGATCGCCGCCTATCTGGCCGTCGCGGCGCTGATCGCCGCCGCCCACTTCGGCACCGCCTTCAACGTCCTGCTCGTACTCGCCGCTTCGTTTCCGCTGCTGTTCCTCTTCGGCGCTCAACCCGGCCATCGCGACAACGTCACCGTTTCGCTCGGGATCACCCTGCTCGGGGTGGTCTGGATCGGGATCCCGCTGGTCCACGCGGTGCTGCTGCGCGACCTGCCCGATCACGGCGCCGGCCTCCTGGTCGACGTCCTCGTCGGCACCTTCGTCGCCGACACCGCCGCCTACGCGACCGGTCGCATGTTCGGCGCCCACAGGATCGCCCCCAAGCTCTCGCCGAACAAGACGCTGGAGGGGCTGATCGGCGGTTTTGTGATCGGCACGATGGGCTTCTGGTTCGCCGGCCTCTACCAGGACTGGCTCTCAGGGACGGACGCCCTGATCATCGGCGCCGCTGTCGCCGCGCTCGCGCCGGTCGGTGACCTCTTCGAGTCGATGTTGAAGCGCGACCTCGGCACCAAGGACACCGGCACCCTGTTCGGCCCCCACGGCGGCATCCTCGATCGCCTCGACGCCGTCTTCTTCACGGTCGTCGCCGGCTACTACCTCTCGATCTGGCTCGTCTACTGACGAGTCTGCATTTGCACGTCCTATAGACGTACCAGAGCAGACTCGTGGGCCCTGGCGCCCGGCCTCGTATTCTCTACGTGGATGAAGAAGGTCGTGATACTCGGGTCGACCGGTTCGATCGGGACCCAGGCGCTCGACGTCGTCAGCCGCTCTGAGGAGTTGCAGGTCGTCGGCCTCGCGGCCGGATCGAGCTGGGAGCTCACGCTCGAGCAGGCGCGCGAGCACGGGGTTCCCGCGGTTGCCTTCGCCGACGAGGAGGCCGCCGAGCGGGCACGCGGGGAGTGGAGCGGCCGTGTGCTGAGTGGGGAGGAGGGAGTCCGAGAGCTGGTCGCCGGCTCCGGCGCCGACCTCGTCCTCAACGGGATCGTCGGCGCCGTCGGGCTCGCCTCGACTGTGGTCGCCCTGACCGAGGGCATCGACGTCGCTCTCGCCAATAAGGAGAGTCTGGTGATCGGCGGCGAGCTGGTGATGGCCCTGGCCGAGGCCACCGGGACGCAGTTGCTGCCGGTCGACTCCGAGCACTCGGCCCTGCACCAGCTGATTGCCGGCGAGGCGCCGGGAACCGTCGACCGGCTCGTCCTCACCGCCTCCGGCGGCCCCTTCCGCGGCCGCACCGACCTGACCGAGGTCAGTGTCGCCGATGCCCTCGCCCACCCGACCTGGGAGATGGGGGGGCGGATCACGATCGACTCGGCAACCTTGATGAACAAGGGCTTCGAGGCGATCGAGGCGCACCACCTGTTCGCCGTCCCCTACGAGCGGATCGGGGTTGTCGTCCACCCGCAGTCGCTGGTCCACTCGCTGATCCACCTCATCGATGGCTCCTCGCTGGCCCATCTCGGCTACCCCGACATGCGGGTGCCGATTTCCTACGCCCTGCACTTCCCGGAGCGGGCGGACGTCGACGTGCCTCGGCTCGACCTCGCCGCCGCCGGCGAGCTGACCTTCGAGGCGCCCGACCTGGAGACCTTCGGCTGCCTGCGCCTGGCTCTCGAGGCTGGCGAGGCGGGGGGGACCGCGCCCTGCGTGCTCAACGCCGCCGACGAGGTTGCCGTCGCCGCGTTTCTCGCCGGTCGCATCCCCTTCACAGGCATCGCCGCGGTGATCGAGCGGGTGCTGGAGGAGATGCCGGCGGCGCCGATCGGCCACTTCGACGATCTCTTCGCCGCCGACGCCGAGGCACGGCAGCGCACCGAGGACCAGGTTCGCGGGTTGATGCCGGCATGAACTGGATCCTCATCTTCCTCGGCTTCTCGCTGCTGATCGTCCTTCACGAGGGTGGGCACTACGTCGCCGCCAAGGCGACGGGCATGCGGGTCGAGCGCTTCTTCCTCTTCTTCGGGCCGACGATCTGGTCGTTCAAACGCGGCGAGACCGAGTACGGAGTTAAAGCGATCCCGCTCGGCGGCTACGTGAAGATCACCGGCATGAACCCGGAGGAGGAGGTCGCCCCGGAGGTCGAGGACCGCGCCTACTACCGGCAGAAGGTCTGGAAGCGGATCGTCGTCATCGGCGCCGGCCCCGCCGTCAACATTGCCCTCGCCTTTGCGATCTTCACCTTCGTCTACTTCGCCAACGCCCAGCAGGTCAACCAGGCTGTCGGCGAGATTCGAGACGGCTCGCCGGCGGCAAAGGTGCTGCAGCCCGGCGATGAGATCCTCGCCGTCGACGGCAGGGCCTACTCCGGTCTCGACCGCGAAGCCCGGCTCGAACGCTTCGGCAAACAGGTCGGCTCCCACCGCTGCGCCGGCAAGCAGGTCGACGGCTGTCAGGCGGCTACGCCGGTGCAGCTACGGATCGAGCGCAACGGCAAAGTCGAGACGATCACGGTCATCCCCGAGTACGACGAGGCGGCCAAGCGCGCCCTGGTCGGCTTCTCCTACGGCAGCGAACCCCAGGACATCAGTCTCGGGGCCGCCGCCGGCCGCGCCTGGGACTCGGTCTGGCTGGTCACCGAGAAAACCGCCTCGATCTTCTCGCGCATCTTCGAAGAGGAACAGCGCAAGGAAATCTCCGGCATCGTCGGCGTCAGCGACGTCGCCAACCAGACGATCGAGATCGGCGTCTACCCGTCGTTGCTGCTGCTGGCCCTGGTCAGCCTCTCACTGGGGCTGATCAACCTGCTGCCGATCCTGCCGCTCGACGGCGGCCACATTTTCTGGAGCCTGGTCGAGAAACTGCGTGGCAGGCCGGTCTCGCTGCGGGTGATGGAGCGGGCCACCGCGGTCGGCTTCGTCCTCGTCGTCCTGCTGATGTTCATCGGCCTCAGCAACGACATCGGACGCCTCAACGGCGAAGGCTTCGACATTCGTTAACGAAGCGAGACGAGACGGGTCCACCCGGATAGTCTTTGCTCTGATGTCCTCTAAACGCCAGATATTCGTCGGCAAAGTGCCGATCGGTGGCGGTGCCCCGGTGGCGGTGCAGACGATGACCAAGACCGAGACCGCCAACCTTCCGGCGACGATGGAGCAGATCCGCAAGGTCGCGGACGCAGGTGCCGACATCGTCCGCTGTGCAGTGCCGCGCGAGAAGGACGCCGAGGCGTTGAAGACGATCGTCAAAGAGTCGCCGATCCCAATCATCGCCGACATCCACTTCAACCACACCCTGGCGCTGAAAGCGATCGACGCCGGCGCCCACTGCATCCGCCTCAACCCCGGCAACATCGGCGGCCGCGAGAAAGTCGCCGAGGTCGCGGTGAAGGCGAACGAAGCGAACGTGCCGATGCGGATCGGCGTCAACTCCGGCTCGCTGCCCAAGCACCTGCACGAGCTCGAGCGCGAAGCGCCGATCGAGGCGCTGGTCGCCGCCGCGGTCGAGTTCACCGAACTGATGGAGAGCCTCGACTTCGAGAACTTCAAGGTCTCGATCAAGTCGACCAACGTGCCCAACACGATCGCCGCCAACCGCCTGCTGGCGGAGAAGATCCCCTACCCGATCCATCTGGGGATCACCGAGGCGGGGACCAAATGGGCCGGCTCGCTGAAATCGGCCGTCGGCCTCGGCACCCTGCTCGCCGACGGGGTCGGCGACACGATCCGGATCAGCCTCTCGACCTTCCACGCCGAGGAGGAGGTCAAAGTCGCCTGGGAGATCCTCAAGGCGCTGCAGCTGCGCGAGCGCGGCCCGGTCCTGATCGCCTGCCCGACCTGCGGCCGCCTGCAGTTCGACATGGACTCGGTCGT
>DASYLY010000002.1:0-18897 GCA_036009365.1 Solirubrobacterales bacterium | reverse complement strand
TGGGCAGCGCGCCCTCGCGCCGGCGGCCAGGGCCAATCCGGCTCTGTGGATTTGGTGGGTCAATGCTGACACCGATCGCGACGGCTTGACGAACTTGACGGAGATCGTTCGCACCGGGACGAACTGGCGCAAGGCGGACAGCGACGGCGACGGGTTCGGCGACAAGGCCGAGATCCTCGCCGGATCGGATCCGCGAGATCCCGCCGATACCCCCGACCGCACTCCCCCGCCCGAGGTCCCACCAGGCGAACCCAATCCGCCGGAAACGCCGCCGACCACCCCCGAAGAGCCCCCTGCCGAACCGCCAGAGCCGGAAGAGCCCCCGGTGGAACCGCCGCTGCCCCCGGAGCAACCTCCGGTGTGGCCGCCGGCGTCTTCCTGCGCGACCGGCGCGACCAACGCCGCCACGGCCGCCGCGGTGACCAGTGCCGTCACCGCCCAGAAAAGCGTCTGCATCACGGCCGCGGTCGGCAACCTCAGCTTCGCCGGGCTGGGCGACCGCAGCGGCGTCGTCATCTCCACCAACGGTGGCTCGATCGGTCACATCGAGATCGACGGGACCGCCGGCCTGACCCTGCGCTCCGCGCGACTGCGCTCGGTGACGATCCGCAGCTCGAACCGGACCGTGATCGAAGGCTCGACGATCGGCGGGACCGCCGCGAATCGCGTCCTCGACCAGCTGATCTTCATCCCCGACAAAAGCACCGACGTGGTGATCCGCGGCAACGACATCGGCTGGACCAAAGCCGACAACTCCGGCAACACCGGCTACGGCTGTCGCTGCTACGGGCAGACCGATCGCCTGCAGTTCGTCGGCAACGTCGTCCATGACATCGCCGCCGACGGCTTCCAGGGAACCAACGGGTCCGACATCCTCATAGACCGCAACAAGATCGGCCCGGTCGGCGCCAACCCGGGCTCCAGCGAGCACTCCGACAACATCCAGATCGTCGGCAACGGGCCCAACCTGCGGATCACCAACAACTGGATCTACCAGCAGGGCTACTACGACGGCAACGTCACCAGCAACGCCGGATCCACGTACATCCACGGCGGTACATCCAACTCGCTCCTCTACGAAAACAACCTGATCCAGACCGCCCGCGGGCGGACCGAGATCTGCGGCCTCGGCACCGGTGGCACCTCGCGGTCGAACATCACGATCCGGCGCAACACCTGGGTCGACGGCGGTCAGACCTACAGCGGCTTCCCCGGTTTCGAGTGGGACTGCGACTCCGGCTCGGGCAACAGGGTCGAACGCAACGTCGCAGTCGATCCCGACGGCGGCTTCGCCCAGAACGGCTCGAGCGCGGCGGCGGCGTTCACGGCCAACCTCTGGGGCAAACCCTCGCTGGTCACGCTCGACGCCCTGGGCAACTGCACCTCGGCGAACTGCAACCCTGCCGGCCAGGAGGCGATCGGCTACCGCAAGCCCACCGGCGTCGGCTGGTAGCCGGCCGGGAAGGAGAGGCCGAGGGCGCGGTAGTCGACTCGGTCCTCCCAACCCGGTCGCCAGCGGCGCACCGAGTTACGGCCCACCGCCGAGCGGTCGCTGGAGACGTTGTAGTCGAAGCGGCCCCAGCCGCGGACGCCACCCTCGAGGCCGACGTCCGCGCCGGTGGCCGCTTCGGCGAAGACGTTGTGGTCGACCTCGTAGCCGGAGCCTTCGGGGAAGCGGTCGTCGTGGCGGAACAGGCAGCCGAAGCGCGAGCCGGCGATCGTGTTGCCGCGGAAGACGAGGCCGGCTGATTGGTAGATCTGGCAGCTGTAGCCGCGCGAGTCGTGGTCGAAGAGGTTGTTGGTGACGACGACGTCGGCGAAGCGGTTGCCCGGATAGGACATCTGGAACAGCAGCGACTGGCTGGTTCCGGTGCCCCGGGCGACGTTGTTGGTGAACTCGAGGCCTCTGCCGCCGGCGTAGACCTGCCACAGGTCCTGGTGCTCCCGCGGGTGGCCGCGAGCAAGAGATGGGCCGAGGAAGATGTTGCCGTCGACGGTCCAGTTGTTGGCTTCGTCGGTCTGCAGGTAGTCCGCCGCCACGCTCCTGATCGTGTTCCCGCGCACCGTGATCCGCCGCTGCGAGCCGATCGATTTGATCCCGTAGCCGCTGTAGACCTGCTGCGGACCGGTGTAGTCGATGTCATGGATCAGGTTGCCCTCGATCAGCACCGACTCGATGCTGCCGCCTTCACCGGAATCGCCAAAGAGAAAGATGCCGCCGACCCCGCTGACGTCGTTGTCGAGTAGCTGAACATGAGATGCCACTGGGGAGAACCGCAGACCACCCCTCAACGTCAGGCCTCTCAGCCGTAGATACCGGGCACCGTCGAAGGCCAACTCGCCGGCGAACACCGCGGCTTCGCCGAACAGTGGCTGGACCGTCACGTAAGCGGTCTTGTCCGTCGCCTCCGCGGGGACCCGCTCGCCTCGATAGGTGCCGCCGCTCAGGCAGAGGACGGCTCCCGAAGGGGCTTTCGAGAGCGCAACCGAGAGACTCGACCCCGCCGCCGCGGTCAGCGTGCAGGCCGGCGATTCGAACCCCACCTGCACCTGCTTGAGCGACAAGTCCTCCCCGCCTCTCAAGACCAGCAGCAAGCCGAGCGCCGCCGCAACCACGACCACGATCATCGCCAGGGCCCTTGCGACCGGGGTCCTCAAACTCTCACCGGCTCCGGGCGCACCCCTCGCAGCGGCCGCGCCGGCTCGGCGGCGGGAACCTCCTCAGAAGCGGCGCAGGTGCAGATCGCCGCCGTGAACAGGAACAGATATGGCGCCTGCGGGAAGCTGAGGATGTCGTAGAGCGCCGACGCCACCCCGAAGGCGAGGCAGCTCGCCGCCGCCGCGAGGGCGGGCGGGCCGCGCAGTGGGCTGTCTGAGCGCAGCGCGGAACGAACGACGAACAGCGGGGCCAGGATCAGTGCCAGGAAAGCGATCAGGCCGAGCCCTCCCACCTGGAGCGCCTGGCCCAGGTACTCGTTGTCGAAGATCCGGTCGGTATCGACCCTGGTCGCGTCGAGGGTTCCGTAGCCGCGCCCGAGCAGCGGGTTGGTCAGCAGGTCAGGGACGATCGCCGGGTAGTCGGCCGTACGCCCTTCGACCGAGGCTTGGCTGTCGGCCCGCCCCAGCTCCTGAAAGCTGCTGAACGCCCCGGGGGCGGCGGCGACAGCCAGTACCAGGCCGGCGAGCCCGTACGGCGCCAGTCGCAACAGCAGGCGGGGCTGCAGGACGAACATCGCCAGCAGCGCGAAGGCCGGGATCACGACCCCGGATTTGCGCTGGGTGATCAGGGCCCCGGCGACGATGATGGCGGCGGCCAGTGCCCACAGCAGGCGTCTTCGCAAGTCGGGAGCGACCGCCGCCAGCACCACCGCGAAGGGCAACGCCATGCCCAGGATCGACGTCACCGAGAGCGGGTGCCTGGTCGGCCCGACGATCAGTGGCCGGCCCTGGCTGATTTCGGGATCGACCTCGGTCGGGGCCGGATCGACGCCCGCCGCCGGAGAGAGCACGATGGCGGCCGTGTCGTAGAAGAGGTTGTGGCCGGATTTCTTCTCGTAGATCGTCCCCAGCGCGGTGATCGTGGCCAGGACGGCGATCAGCACGGCGAACGGGCGCAACTCGGCCACCCGCAGGGTCAGGGTGACGATCACGAAGACCGCCACCAGGGCGATCAGCAGGGCCACCCGTTTCTGGACCACCTCCCACTCGCCGAGATTGGTGATGCGGTCGACGTTGAGGGCGATGCTCGCCACCGCGACCAGGACGAAGGCAGCCATCCCCGCTGCCCAGCCGCGCGGGCGCCGTCGGACGACGGTGGCACCGCGATTGACCAGCCCGCAGACGACCCAGGCGACCACGATCAGGGCGACGAGGAAGCGATCGAAGTCAGAGCTGACCGGCATCTGGATCTTGAGATGGATCGCCTTGATCGGCAGCAGGAAGATCGCCGCGAGGAACGCTGCCAGCAGCCACGGCAGGGGGCGGCGGGTGCGTGGCCAGGCATCCGCGCTCTCGACCGGGTCGACCGAATCCGCTCTCAATTCAGCTCACCCAGCCGGGGCTGGCCCTTCTCGCCGCGCCAGCCCCGGGCGATCGTCTGCGCCGGGACGAGCAGCAGGCACCAGCCGACAAGGACGACGATGAAGACGAGCGCGGCGATCTGGCGGCCCGCCCCCTCGTTGACGACCCCGCCGGTGGCGTGTCCGAGCTTGCGTATCTCCACGCGGCGGCCGGCCGGAGTGTGCTGTCGCTCCTGAATCCGTTCGACGTATCCGCGGAGCGCAGCCGGCGCTGCCGCCGCCAAGGCGATCGCCGCCTCTCGGCTGGGAGCCTGGGCGAAGACCGAGACGATCGGCAGCTCCGGGTTGTTCTCGAACCGCAGCCGGTAGAGGGCGCCCTCGCCGAGGATCTGCGTGCTGCGCTGCGCAGCGCTGGGCTCCTGCTGAAACGGCGGCAGGTTCTGTTCATAGGGCCCCTGCGCCTCAATCGCGTCGGCCGGGAGCCGCGCCTCGCGGGCGATTAAGGCGATCGCGGCGGGGCTGGTGAGGAAGCGGGCGAAGACGCCGGCCCTCGTCTGGAGCGGCTCGGTTTCGTTGGAGAGATCGACAAAGGCCGAGCTGGGCGTGTCGACGAGTATCTGGGTCGAGGCGGTGGCGAAGACGTTCGTGCGGGCCTCGAGCGATGGCGGAAACAACCCGACCCGGTTGACGCTGAGCAGGGCGGCGACCAGAGCGACCAGGGCGCCGAGCGCGACAAGGGCGCGGCGGCGCCAGAGGGCCCTCAGGATCCGTGCCTGTTCCATTGGTCGCCCCGGCGGGCGGAAGTGGGAAGAAGCAGGACCATGGGCTGAGCTTCGGGCTCACCCGGGGGCTCTTCTGGGGCCGGCTCGGGCTCGGCGGTTCGCCATGCCGCTAGGAAGCGCGGTGCCGCCAGCACCAGGGCGACGAATATCCCCAGCAGGACGACGAAGAGCAGCAGGGCCATCTTCCTACCCGGCGAGTTGTTGACGGAGACGACCTCGGCCGGCCCCAGCACACGGAACTGGACCCGCTTCGCGGAGGGGGTCCCCTGCCGCCTCTGGGTCGAAGTCACGACCTCGGCGATCGCCGCCGGGGCGGCAGCCGCAAGGGCTCTGGCCTCGGGCCGGGTGGGGGCGCGGGTGACGATGCTGAGGATCGGCAGTTCCCCTTGCTGCGTAATCGCAATGCCGTAGGGGCGCGCCTGCGACGACGGCTGCTCGGCGCCGGGCGCCTCACCGGGAAGCGGTTCCGGCCCAGCGACGTCGATCTGCTTAATAGGGACGTCCGCATCCTGGGCGATCCGGCCGACCACGTTGCCACCTGCCATCAGCCGCGCGAAGACGCCTGCACGGGCCGTCAGGCCGGCCAGGTCGCGTCTGGCGTCGGCGATCGGCGAGGCGGCCGAGTCGACCAGAACGTCGATCGACCCTTGCACCTCAACCTGGGCACGCTTCGAGATCGACGGCGGTAGGAGGCTGACCTGAAAGACCACGAGGATGGAGATCCCGGCCGCAGCGAGAACTGCGGCGACAACGTAGGCGCGGCGGCGCCAGAGCTCCTTCAGGCCCAGGACCAAGCTCACGTCGCCCCCGAGATCGGCACCCTCATAGAACGCCGGGCCATGACTGGAACTTCTGCCGGCCCAACCATCCTGTTCGTCCTTTTTTCACCCCGTGACCGAAGGGAGACGCGCAAGGTATTGAGAGATATCCCGTTTGTTGTGAAGTGACTTCCAACGGCGCGATCGGAACGATGGTCATCGGCTACGGCTACTGGGGGCCCAACATCGCTCGCAACGTGCGCGAACGACCGGAGTTCGATCTCCTCGGCCTGTGTGAGCTCGACGGCAGCCGGATCGAGGATTTCAACCGCCACCATCCCGGCATCGGCTGCGAGCGCGACCTCGCCGTTGCCCTGGCGAACCCCAAGGTCGAAGCCGTGGCCATCGCCACCCCGCCTCATACGCACTACAGCCTGGTTCGCAGTGCGCTCGAAGCCGGCAAGCACGTGCTCGTCGAGAAGCCCCTTGCCTGCGAAGCGGCCGCTGCCGCAGAGCTGATCTATATCGCCGAGGAATGCGGGCGGGTGCTGATGCCCGGGCACACCTTTCTCTACAGCCCATCCGTCAACAAGGTCAAAGCTCTGATCGAACAGGACGTGCTGGGGGAGATCTACTTCGTCACCTCCTCGCGGATGAATCTCGGCATCTACCAACAGGACGGCGTAGTCCTCGATCTCGCACCCCATGACCTCTCCATCCTGCTCCACTGGCTGGGGAAACCACTTATCGAGGCAACCGCGAACGGGCGCAGTGTCTTCCAGGATGGCGTCCACGAGACGGCGTTCCTGACCCTGCGCTTCGCCGGTGGTGCCCAGGCAAACGTTCAGGTCTCCTGGTTGGCACCGCGAAAAATGAGACAGATGGTCGTTGTCGGCAGCCAGCGGATGATCCAGTACGAGGACACCGCCGCCGATGACTCGGTGCGGATCTACGACCGTGGGCTTGACTTCTCCGAGCCACCGGCCAACTTCGGTGAGTACCGCCTGACCTACCGGACGGGCGACATGGTCGCACCGCAGATCGAGGCGGCCGAGCCACTGGGGCTGGAGCTGAAGGATTTCGCCTCGGCAATTCGCCTGGGAACCCGGCCGCTCTCAGACGCCAAGCTGGGGCTTGAAATCGTCCTAGGCCTCGAGGCGTTGGAGAAATCACTGCACTCACGCGGGGAGCCCGTACGCGTTCGTACGGCCGACGAAGTGCTTACTTCATCCAGAAACACTTCGTTATCCAATTAAGTGCTTTCTGAAATTCGTCTGAAATTCCTTCTTAACTCACCCTGAATTACCTCTGCATTTGCAGGCAAGTTAAGGCTAAAGCCGCAAATTAGCCGAATACTGGGCATTGACAGTTGGACATTAGTCCTTAATTCTGGTACTGCCGTTCTCGCAAATAGCACCGTTTAGCAAGGCGTCATCCAGCATTTTGGGAGTTGATTTGTCCCATCGGAGATTGCCAGGCCCGGCACGGCTCAGAAACCAGACCGCAAGGCGCTGCAAATGAGTAGCGGGAGAACGGACAGTCGGCTCGTCCAGGAGGCGGTGGAACGGGCCCAGCGAGGGGACACCGAGGGGCTGCATTTTCTCTACGTCCGCTTCGCCGCCGACGTGCGCCGCTATGTGGCCAGCATCGTCCATGACTACCACGAGGCCGAGGACATCACCCAGAACATCTTCGCCAAGCTGATGACCAGGATTGACAAGTATGAGCAGCGTGAGGTTCCGTTCGCCGCCTGGATTATGCGTGTCGCCCGCAATGCCGCACTCGACCACATGCGCTCGAAGCGGGCCACCCCGATCGAAGAGATCAGGGTGACCGACGGCGGTCGCGCCCAGACGGAACTCAGCCGTGGCAACGACCTCCGCTGCGCCCTCGAAGAGTTGCCTGAAGACCAGCGCGAGGTACTAATCCTCAGGCACGTTGTCGGACTCTCGCCGGTTGAGATCGCCGACGCCCTGAAGAAGACCGAGAGCTCCATCCACGGTCTCCATCATCGGGGCCGGCAAACCCTGCAGGCCAAGCTCGTAGCTCTCGGAGCCGCTCCGGTGATTGCCCCCAAGCCCCCGGACTAGCCGGGGCGAGTTTCTTCGTCAGCCGCTTCGTTGAGGCCGTCGATGATTCGCTGGGTGATGCGTCCGGCATCGAGCTCGGCGGCGAACCAGAGGGTGGCGTGGGCAGCCAGCTGCTGCGCCGAGACGCCCTGCCCCTCCGCCTCCTCCTCCAGTGAGCGCCAAAGATCGTCGGCGATGCTCAGCTGCACCTCCACCTCGGCGCCCTGCTCGGACTCCTGCGCGAAGCCCGGGAAGGACCATCCCGCGCCAGCCGACTCCCTGCTGTCCATGTAGCAGCGGATGGCGCTTGTAACCATCGTCGAAACCCGATCGGCGTCGCCCTCTCCGGCAATCGCGCGGCAGACGAACTCACTCAGATGAACGCTGTGGCGAACCACTCGGTAAAACATATATGGTCGCCCACGATCAGGCGCCCGGCGTGATTCGGTAAGCGTCGAAGACCGACTCGACGTTGCGCAGACGCGAAATGCACTGTTTCAGCTGCTTAGTGTCGCCGACCTCGACTACAAAGCTGTTCTTAACCATCGGGTGATTGGTGGTGCAGGTGGCGCCGATGATGTTGATCCCGGCCTCTGAGAAGGTGCGGGCAAGATCCTCGAGCAGGCGGGTCCGGTCATGAGCGTCGATCTGCAGCTCAACCCGGTAGGAAGACTCGTTTTCGCCTTCCCAGCCGACCTCGACGAAGCGTTCCGGGTCCTTTTTCAGCACCTTCAGGTTCTTGCAGTCGGTGCGGTGGATCGTGATCCCGCGACCGAGCGAGACGTAGCCGGCGATCTCGTCGCCCGGCACCGGCCGGCAGCACTTGGCCAGGCGGACGGCGACGTTGTCGACGCCCTTGACCCGGATTCCATAGTTGGAGGCGTCCTTGGTGCGGCGGGCGCGGTCCTCGCGCCCCTCGGAAAGAGCCGGCGGGTGATCTTCGACCGCCTCCCCCGCTTTGAGGCGCTGCATCAGCTTGTTGGCAACGGTCTTGGTTGAGACCTTGCCCTGGCCGAGGGCGATGTAGAAGTCGGTCGCTTTGCGGAAGCCGACCTCGCGGATCACATCGGCGAACAGAGGTGAGAGCGCCACCTTCTGCATCGGCAGCCCACGCGTGCGCAGCGCTTCGTCGAGGGCTTCGCGACCCTTGCGCTCGGCGTCCTCGCGGTGCTCCTCTTTAAAGAAGGCACGGATCTTGTTGCGGGCGCGGCTGGTCCGCACCATCTTCAGCCAGTCGCGCGAGGGGCCGCGCTTCTGTTTCGCGGTCAGCACCTCGACGATGTCGCCCGACTTCAGCTGGTAATGCAGCGGCACGATGCTGCCGTTGATCTTGGCGCCGACGCAGCGGTGGCCGACGTCGGTGTGGACGGCGTAGGCGAAGTCGAGCGGGGTCGAGCCGGCGGAGAGGCTCTTCACCTCGCCCTTCGGGGTGAAGACGAAGACCTCGTCCTCGAACAGGTCGACCTTCAGCGACGCGAGGAACTCGGCCGGGTCCTGTTCTCCCTCGGCCTCGACCAACTGACGCAGCCAGGTCATCTTCTCGCGCTTCGGATCGGCGGCGGCGCCCTCCTTATAGGCGACGTGGGCGGCGATCCCGTACTCGGCGAGGTTGTGCATCTCGTCGGTGCGGATCTGGATCTCCAGCGGCTTGCCTTCCGGCCCGATCACCGTCGTGTGCAGGGCCTGGTACATGTTGGCCTTGGGCATCGCGACGAAGTCCTTGAAGCGCCCGGGCAGCGGCTTCCAGAGCGAGTGGATGACGCCGATCGCGCCATAGCAGTCCTTGACCGAGCCGACCAGCACCCGCATCGCCGTCAGGTCGAAGATCTCGTTGAACTCGCGGCCCTTCTTGGTCATCTTCGTGTAGATCGAGTAGAAGTGCTTGGCGCGGCCGGAGATCTCCGCCTCGATCCCGACCTGATCAAGCTCCTCGGAGAGGAACTCGCCGGCCTCCGAGACGTAGGTCTCTCGCTCGTCGCGCTGCTGGGCGACCAGCTGCTTGATCTCCGCGTACTTGCGCGGGTGCAGGGTCTGGAAGGCGGTGTCCTCCAGCTCCCACTTGATCGCGTGGATCCCCAGCCGGTGCGCGAGCGGCGCGTAGATTTCCAGCGTCTCGCGTGACTTCACCGTCTGTTTCTGCTTCGGCAGGGCGCCGAGCGTGCGCATGTTGTGGAGGCGATCGGCCAGCTTGATCAGGATCACCCTGATGTCGGTCGCCATCGCCACCATCATCTTGCGGTAGTTCTCAGCCTGCTGCTCGTCGCGGCTCTCGAAGGTCATCCCGGTCAGCTTGGTGACGCCGTCGACGAGCTGGGCGATCTCCTCGCCGAACTCCTCGCGGATCTCCTCCAGACTGGCGCTGGTGTCCTCGACCGTGTCGTGCAGGAGCGCCGCGCAGAGGGTCTCGGTGTCGAGCCGCATCCCGGCGCAGATCTGGGCCACCCCGACCGGGTGGGTGATGAACTCGTCGCCCGAATAGCGCCGCTGGTCGGCATGACGTTCGCAGGCGAAGTCGAAGGCTCGCTCGACCGCGGCACGGTCAATCGTCGTCACCGCCAGCGCGGTGCCGCCGTTGCCGCCGGCACCGTTCGCTCCCTCGTTCGGCGCCGAGTCGAACTCCTCCACGACCGCAAAAAGGTCGGCCAGGAGCTCGCTGTGCTCTACGGCTGTCTGCGTCTTTCGAGGTATTGCAGGCACTCCTCGTAGCGGGATCGGTAGGCGCGGAACGCGGCTGAGCGCTCCAACTCGGTTCCCTCTGAGGATACGACCCCAACGACTCCCTCGCCCCGATCAGGCTCTCCCGCAACCAAGCTCAGCTCCGCCAGCACTCGGAAACTGCGGGCGGCGGCCTCGGGTGGGCGAGGGCCGGCGCCCGAACCTCTGAGCGCTTCGAGCAGCTCCTTGCCCCTGCTCTCGCCAGCATCGCGCAGGTCCCTGAAGAGCCCGGCAACGGCCTGTCGCTGCGCCAGCTGTGCCTCCAAGGCATGGGCGGCGAAGCGCCACTCCGCCTCCCCCCAAACCAGGTGCAGGTAGGCACCTTCGGCAGCACAGCTGCCGGCGAGACGCTCCAGCTCGGCACTCGCGGGCGGGTCGACGAGGACGACGTGGTCAAACTCTGCGCACAGCTCGGGAGTGCGCTCGAGCTCCAGGTAGTCCGCCAGCCTGACACCGTCAAGGTCCATCGCTGCCCGCAGGGTGGCATCGGCGGTGAGGGCGAGAACGCTGCCGCCGCTGGATGCAAGCTCGGCGAGAACCGCGGCGGGGGCGTTGTCAGCGACGACGCGCCGACGCTGATGGGCGCTGACTGGCCACACCGGCAGGGAATCGCCCGGATCGCGCGCCAGCTCGGCCGCGAAGCGCTCCCACCAAGACGAGGAGTCGAACTCACCCTCTGCCGCACCGTCCAGCGGGTAGAGCTCGCGCAGGACCAGCCGTGGCTCGACCGCGCCGTTCCAGTGATTGACCTCGAGCCTGACGGCGGCGTCCACCGGCTCCTCGACGCCAACCCCGAGGCTGGACTTGCCGAAGGCGACACCCAGGGCTCGGTGGGAACCGCTGTGAAGGCTGAAGCGCGAGTGCTTGCCTTCCCCCATCGTGCGCACGTCGCTGACCCGAGCGGCGGGTACGAGCAGGCGCACGCCCGGGTTGCCCATCCCGAAGGGCGCCAGCCGGCCGATCTCCTCGGCCAGATCGAGGCCGACAGCAGCGCCACCGACCATCGCGTCGATCCGCTCGGTACGGCGTAGCTGCTCGGGACCGAGAGTCGCCGTGGCATGGGCCGCAAAGGCCGCACGGAACGCGTCGAGGTCCTCGGCTCGCAGCTCCAGCCCAGCGGCAGCGCGATGACCGCCAAAGCCGACCAGGTGCTCGGAACAGGCATGCAGCGCTGCGTGCAGATCGAAACCCGGAATGCTGCGCCCGGAACCGCGGCCTCCCCCCTTCCCGTCGAGTGAGACCACAACCACCGGCCGATGGTGGCGCTCGACCAGCCGCGAGGCGACGATGCCGATTACGCCCGGGTGCCAACCGGGACCGGCGAGCACCAGGCCGGGTGCCTCGCGCAACTCCTCGGGCAGCTCGCGCAACGCCGCCTCGGCGGCCGTGTCGACCTCACGCTCGGTGGCACGGCGCTCGGAGTTGACGCGACTCAGCTCGATCGCGATCTCCTCCGCCCGCCCCTCGTCCTTCGTCAGCATTAGCTCGACGCCGGCATCGGCCCGGTAGAGCCTGCCGGCGGCATTGATCCGCGGCGCCAACCGGAATGCCAGATCCCCCTCGTCCAACCGCGTCGGCTCGCATTTCGAGGCCGCCATCAACGCCCGCAGGCCCGTCCTCTGCGCCCGCCGCATCTCCGCCAGCCCTTGCTTGACCAGCGCCCGGTTCTCGCCAACCAGTGGAACCACGTCGGCGACCGTGGCCAGGGCTACCAAATCCAGGTCCGCATCGGGAGATGCCCCTCCCAGCGCGGCGGCCAACTTCCAGGCGACCGCGGTGCCGCAGAGATGCTCGAAGGGGTAGCCGTCGATGGTCGGATGGAGGATCAGGCAACCTGGCAGCTCATCCCCGGCCTGATGGTGGTCGGTGACGATGACCTCCATCCCCAGCGCCTGAGCTTGGGCTACCTCCGCGACGGCGGTTATCCCGCAGTCGACGGTGATTAAGAGTGAGGTGCCGCGGGCGGCCAAGCGCTCGACGTTCGCGCTGCTCAGCCCGTAACCGTCGACGAGCCTGTCCGGGATCAGCCAGTCGCACTCTGCACCCAGCTCGCGCAGCGCCCGAACCAGGATCGCGGTCGCGCAAACGCCGTCAACGTCGAAGTCGCCGTGAACGGTGATCTGGCGTCCGTCGCGCACAGCCGCCAGCACCTGCTCGACCACCGCCGCCATCGACTGGAAGGCCGCGGGTGGGTGCGACTCGTCGGCGTCGAGGAAGGCGCGGGCCTGCTCAGGCGTCCGGTAGCCGCGGCGGACGAGGGTGACCGCGACCGGCTCGCTCAGGCCCAGCTCGTCGGCGAGGACCCGCACCTCGACGTAGGAGTAAGGCTCGGCCTCGTAAGCCTTCAGGGTCTCCGGCACAGGAGGAAGCGTCTCAGGTGCCGCCGACGCCAATTTAGCCACTAATCCCTGCAAGATGCAGGGAAAACCTTGGCGAAGCTAGCCCAGCTGCTCTTCGCCGCGGACGCCGATCGCGTAAACGACGGCGAGACCGATCGCGGTGCCGGGGATGGCGATCAGGGCGGTTCCGAGGTCGGTCTCACCGAGACTGCGGCCCATGATCGTGCCGACGATCAGGCCAAAGATCACCGCACCGGTCACAGCACCCAGGAAAGCGCCGACGATCCCCTGCCAGAAGCGATCGGGCAGGAAGACGGTGAAGTGCCAGAGGGCGATCCCCATCGTGAACCAGACCAGCAGCGCCATCAGACCATCGCCTCCATCGCTATTTGTGCCTCCCGTGCTTGCGGCGCTGTTGGCGCCGCGCCCGCCGCTCGGCGTTGCGCTGGCGCCTCTCGGTCGTGGCCTCGTCGACGGCGGGCCCCTCCCGAGTGGGATCGGCGCCATTGCCGCCGCCGGGCGACTCCGCAGTTGCGACCGCACCGGCCCGGGGCTCGATTTCGGCGTCCTCCGCCGCCTCCGCGGCCGCCTCGGCGGCATCGTCGTCGGCCACCAGCTTCGCCGTCTTGATTTCGTCGGCGAAGGCCGGCACCCGACCCTCGGCTTCGGCGATCCGCTGCCGCCGCTGCCGGAAGCCGGGCTCGCGTTCCTTCCAGGCCGTCAACACCGGCGAGGCGATGAAGATCGAGGAGTAGGTACCGGAGAGGATCCCGACCATCATCGCGAAGGCGAAGTCCTGCAGGGTGGCGCCGCCGAAGATCAGCAGCACGGTGACCAGGAAGACCGCCGAGAGGCCGGTGATCAGCGAACGGGTCAGAACCTCACTCATCGAGCGGTTGACGATCTGCGAGAAGGCAGCCCGCGGCATTCGCGGAACGTTCTCGCGAATTCGGTCGAAGACGATCATGCAGTCGTACAACGAGTAGCCAAGGATGGTTAAGAAGGCGGCTACGGTGGCGCTCGTCACCTCCCGGTCCGTCAGGGAGTAGACGCCCGCGGTGATGAGGATGTCGTGGGCGAGGGCGATCAGCACCGGCACCGCGTACTTCGCCTCGAAGCGAATCGCGACATAGCCGGAGATCAGCAGTAGGGAGAAGAGGACCGCCAGCGCGGCGCTGCGCGCCACCTGCTCGCCGAAGGTCGGGCCGACGCTGGTGCTTTCAAAGCTGCCTGACTGCATCCCGAACTCGTCGACCAGCCCCGACCGCACCTCCTCGACTCCGCCGGGCTGCAGCTCCTCGGCCTGGATCTGGAAGCCGGTGCCGAATTTGTCGTTGTCGGTTTCCTGGATCTCGGCGCCGCCGAGCCCGTACTGGTCGAGCGCTGAGCGGACGTCTTCGACTTCGATGCTCTGCTCGGGAGAGAAGTTGAGCCGGGTGCCGGACTCGAAGTCGATGCCGAAGTTGAGCTGGCTGACCGACAGCGAGAGCGCCCCGACGACGAGAATCAGGCCGGAGATCGAGAAGAACCAGCGGCTGGCGCCGAAGAAGTCGAAGCGCCAGTCGACGTGCCGCTCGCCGGCGCCGAGGAAGCGGGCCGAGGTCAGCAACCGTCCGCGCCCGAATACCCCCAGCAGAGCCTGGGTGAAGACGACCGCGGTCAGCAGGGAGACGATGGTGCCGACGCCGAGCGTGAAGGCGAAGCCTTTGACGCCCGCAGTCGCCAGCACGAAGAGGATGAAGGCGGTGAGCAGGGTGATGACGTTGGCGTCGATGATCGTCGCGATGCCGCGTTTGTAGCCAACCGCGATCGCTGCCGAGACACCTCGCCCGGAGCGGATCTCCTCTTTGATGCGCTCGAAGATGATGATGTTGGAGTCGGCTGCGACGCCGATCGTCAGGATCAGGCCGGCAATGCCTGGCAGCGTCATCGTGATCGGGATCAGCTTGATCAGGGCGAAGAAGAAGACCGCGTAGACGGCGAGGCCGAGGGCGGCGACGACACCGAGCAATCGGTAGTAGGCGATCAGGAAGATCACGACCAGGAGGAGGCCGATCAAGCCGGCGAGCAGGCCCTGGTCGAGGGCCTGTTCGCCAAGGGTCGCCGAGACCTGGCTCTGGCTGATCAGCGTCAGGTCAATCGGCAGGGCACCGATCTGCAGGAAGGTGGCCAGGTCCTGGGCGTCGGTGATGCTCGTGAAGCCACCCGAGATTTCCGCCCCGGTGCGACCGTCAATGCCGTCCGGATTCTGGGAGAAGTTGATGATCGGCCGGGTCTTGACTTCGTTGTCGAGCACGACCGCGAAGTGCCCCGAGAGTTCGCTTGCCTGTTCGACGTTGACGGGTCCGATCGCCCGCGCCTGGCCACGCTGCGCGATCTGGCGAGTCACTTCCTGGAATGCGTCGCGCCCCTTGTCGGTGAATTCGAAGGTGACGTTGGGCTGGTTGATCTGGTCGAAGCCCTGCGCCGGGTCGGTGATGTCGTTGCCGCTCAGAGCCGGTTCGTCTTTGAGCGCGTACCAGCCTGGTTTGGCGGTGGCGTCGACGGTGCCCGATTCGTCGTTCGGCTGCTCGGAGACGAGGATCGTCCCGGCAGGGACCTCGACGACGATCCCGTTGCGCGGCCGTTTTTCTCCGGTCGGGCTGACGTAGAGATCCTTTTTCACCAGCTCGGGACCGGCAATCAGATCGTGCCGCGACTCTTTCTCGAACAGGTAGTAGCGCGGTTTGCCGGAGGAGCATTCGTCGCATTCGCGCGGCTCCTGTTCGGAGGCGAGCAAGGCAGCGTCATATGCGGTCGGGTAGGCGCCGGAGGCGATCAGCTGCTGGTTCTCGAAGCTACTTGGATCTCGCCCGGCGTCTTTCCAGCGCTTCTGTGACGCTTTGAGCACGGGCGGCGGCGGCTGCTGGCCGGGATTACCCCCAATTGCCTTCTCGGGGCCGATCAGGTTTGGTTCCCAGTCGTAGAAGTAGAGCTGGGCGGTGGTTCCAACCTGATCGATCGCCCGCTGCGCGTTGGTCACGTCCGGCAAGCTGACCGAGATCTCGGTCTCGCCGAGGCGGGATACCTCGGGCTCGGCGACCCCGAGCTGATCGATTCGCTCGCGGATGATCTCGATCGAGCGTTCGATGTCCTCACCACTGACCGTCGTTACCTTGCCGGTCGGGGTTCCCTGGTAGATCAGTTCGACGCCGCCCTTGAGGTCGAGCCCAAGCCGAGTCGGCTTGCTGGTGACAACCAGCGCGGAGACAGCAATCAGGCCCAGTACGAAGAGGAGGACGAAGAGGTTGAAGCGAGCCCGTTTCACCGCCTAGCCCTCCGGGGTGAGAACGAGCAGCAGCCCGCCGTCGTCGTCGTAGGCGGGAAAGACGTCAGCGACCGCGCGGGCCGGAAGATCGCCCTCGGCGTTGACCGAGACCCGTTTGCCGAGCGAGCGCACCCCCCACTCCAGCGAGGTCTCGATCGGATCGGTGACGCCGTCGCCATTGGTGTCGGCGCTCTCGTCGCCGGCGCCGCGGTCGACCCAGCGCAAGCCAAGGACCTCGCGAACCGGCCGGCCGATCACGTCCTCGTCCTTGAGTCCGGTCAGCTCGAAGCTGCCTTTGCCGGCGTCGATCACGCGTTCCTGCTTGTCACAGACGAAGAAGGCTGCATTCGGAGCCGGATAATAATCGTCGAGTAATTCAAAAACGAAACCGAAGCCGCATTTGGAGCAACCCTTCGGGCGCGAGCTGAACCCAGCGGTCCGCTCCGCGCTCACCTCCCGATGCCCACAGTTGGGGCAGATGAAAAACGGCATGTCGGACAGGCTACAAGCGCGCGACTAGAAGAGGCTCGCCGCGCCTTCGGGGATCGGCAGGCCGAGATGCTCGTAGGCGCGCTCGGTGAGGACACGGCCGCGCGGCGTTCGCTTCAATAGGCCCTGCTGGAGCAGGTAGGGCTCGAGCACGTCCTCGATCGTGTCCTGCTCCTCGCCGATCGCGATCGCCAGCGTCGAAAGTCCCACCGGGCCACCGCTGAACTTGCTGGCGACAACATCGAGCAGGGCACGGTCACTGCGATCAAGCCCACCGGCGTCGACCTCGAGCATCTCCAGTGCCGCCGCCGCGACCTCAGCGCCGATCACGCCCGAACCCTTGACCTGGGCGAAGTCCCGTACGCGCTTCAGCAGGCGATTGGCGACGCGCGGCGTGCCGCGTGAGCGCGAAGCAATCGTCTCCGCGCCCTCGGCATCGATCTCGACGTCGAGGATGCCGGCCGAGCGCTCGATGATCAGGGCGAGGTGTTCGGAGCTGTAGTGCTCGAGCCGGTGGGAGACGCCGAAGCGGTCGCGCAGCGGCGTCGTCAGCAGGCCGGAACGAGTGGTGGCGCCGATCAGGGTGAAGGGCGGGAGTGGCAGCGTCACGGTCCGCGCGCCAGCGCCCTGGCCCAGCACCACCGGCAGCTCGCCGTCCTCCATCGCCGGATAGAGGGTCTCCTCAACGGCGCGGCCGAGACGGTGGATCTCGTCGATGAAGAAGACGCTCCCCGGCTCCAGGGCAGTGAGGAAGGAGGCGACGTCCGCCTTACGCTCCAGCGCCGGACCCGCGGTCTGGACCATCGGCACGCCCATCTCGGCGGCGACGATGTGCGCCAACGAGGTCTTGCCGAGCCCGGGCGGACCAGCGAGGAGGACGTGGTCGAGCGGCTCGCCCCGCCCCTTCGCCGCTTCGATGAAGATCGCCAACTGCCCGGTGACCTGCTCCTGGTTGACGAAGTCCGCGAGGGTCGGCGGTCGCAGCGAGCGGTCGAGATCTTCGTCGGGAAGATCGGCACGAGCATCGTGGACACGCACCTCGACGTCGACCGGGACCGGCTCGTCGCCGATGCCGGGCGTGCGGATGCGGTTGCCGCCGATCTCCGGTGGCTCGCTCATGCGCCGCTCCGGGCTGCTGCTGCCTTGCGCAGCGCCGCCGCAACCAGGTTCTCGGGGTCGTCGCTGTCGATCCCGTCGAGCAGCTGCTCGGCCTCCAACGGGGCGTAGCCGAGGTTGACGAGGCCGTCGCGAGCGAGCGAGCGAGCATCGCCACCGGCGGCGGCGCCCAGTGCCACCTCCTCCTCCAAGGAGCCGGCGACCTTCTCGCGCAGCTCGACGATGATCCGCTCCGAGGTTCGCTTGCCGATCCCGGGCACGGCCTGGAAGCGTTTCGCGTCGCCGACGGCGATCGCCCGCAGCAGCTCGCGGGCGCTGCCTCCCGAGAGCGCCGCCAGGGCAACTTTGGGACCGATGCCGCTGACCGAGATCAACAGTCGGAAGAGATCGCGCTCCTCCTCCGAGGCAAAGCCGTAGAGGGCGAGCGAGTCCTCACGGGAGATCAGCTCGGCGTGCAGGAAGGTGTCGCGACCCATTGCGGGCACCGCTTTCAGCGTCTCCGCGGAGACTGCGAGGCGATAGCCGACGCCGCCGGCGTCGATCACAACGTGGTCGGGGCGGCGCACCATCACCTCTCCTCTAACCGCGGCGATCATCCGGCCAGGCGCTCCCGCAGGTCGGTGGCATTGCTGGCGGCGACGGCATCGCGATGACCGCTGCCGCCGCCGTGGCAGATCGCCACGGCGAGGGCGTCCGCCGCGTGGTCAGGGGTCGGTGGCGCGGGCAGCCCGAGCAAGGTTCCGACCATCCGCTGCACCTGATCCTTGCCGGCGCCACCGGCGCCGCAGACCGCCTTCTTGATGGCCTGGGGCGTGTAGGCGAAACAGTCGACCCCGGCCTGGGCGGCGGCCAGCATCGCGACGCCACTGGCCTGACCGACAGCCGTCGCCGATTGGACGTTCTTGCCGAAGTAGACGGACTCAATCGCCATCGCCCGCGGCTCGTGCCAGGCGATCAGCTCGCTCAGCGCCCGGTGGATGCGCTCGAGGCGGTGCTCCATCGGTATCTCCGGCGTGGTCTCGACCACACCGCCGTCGAGGGCGACCATATGGCTGCCCTCCACGCGCACGATGCCGAAGCCAAGATTTGCTGCACCAGGGTCTACCCCCATCACTACCTGCATGGGTAGTGATTCTGGAACGAAGATCGGATGCCTTCACGTGGTGGATGGGCGGAGGTCCGGTCACCCGCTGGGCGAATTGAGTCGCGCGCACTTCGTGCGCGGCTCCAAATGATGCAGCCCGCCTATGGCGGGCAAGAATCAGATTGCATTTCGCGGCCTGACGGCCACATTCGCCCAGCG
>DASYLY010000001.1:0-39999 GCA_036009365.1 Solirubrobacterales bacterium | reverse complement strand
ACCCAATCCGCCCCCGTCTCGAGCTCCTACGCCTCGCGCCGCTTCAGTCCCTCTCGCCGCAGTCTCTTCGCCGCCTGGACTTCCTTCTTGTCCGGCCCCTTCTTCTCTGGCCCCGGCGTCTCCAGCGTCGCTGGCAGCCTCTCAAAGCGCGGCTCAGCCAGAAAGGCGGCGAGACCCTGTTTGCCCATCTCCCCTTTGCCGATGTTGGCGTGGCGGTCGCGGCAGGAGCCGAGTGGGGCGGCGGCGTCGTTGACGTGGACGCAGCCGAGGCGCTCAAGGCCGACCTTGGCGTCGGCTTCGTCGAGGACGGCGCCGAGGTGGGCCTCGTCGGTGATGTCGTAGCCCTGTACGAAGAGGTGGCAGGAGTCGAGGCAGAGGCCGAGGCGCTTGCCGGCGCCAGCGCGGTCGATCAGCTCCGCGGTCTGATCGAAGTCGCGGCCGAGCAGGCCTTGGTGGCCGGCGGTCTGCTCGAGCAGCAGTGGGCAGCTGTCGCTGTCTTTCAGCGCTGCCGCAATCGTTTTGGCGGCGCGTTTGATCGACGGCCCCAGGGGCTCGCCTTTCTGCGCTCCCGGATGCAGGACGACGCCGGCGGCGCCGATCTCGTCGCCGATCCGCAGTGCGTGGGTAAGCGAGGCTTGCGACTTCTTGCGCAGCTCGGCGTCCTTGCTGGCGCAGTTGATCAGGTAGACGGCATGGATCACCACGGCTTCTACTTTTGAGCCATCCATCGCCTCGCGGAAAGCGGCGAAATCTTCCGCGCCGTATTTGGTCGGCCGCCACATCCGCGGGCTCTGGTGGAAGATCTGGATAGATTCGCAGCCGCGCTCCTCGCCGCGCTCGACCGCGTTGGCGAGCCCGCCCGAGGTGGAAACATGCGCGCCGATCAACATGCCTAACGAAACTCTCCGTTTGAGATTTGCCCCCTCGCCGACCGGTGCGTTGCACATCGGCGGAGCGAGGACGGCACTCTATAACTGGCTGGCGGCCCGTCACGGCGGCGGTGAGCTGGTGCTGCGGATAGAGGACACCGACCGCGAGCGCTCGACCGCGGAGAACGTCGAGCAGATCCTCGACGCTCTGCGCTGGCTGGAGCTGGACTGGGACGAGGGACCGATTTCTCAGGCCGAGCGCGCCGAGAGCCACGAGAAAGCCCTGCAGCGCCTGCTCGAGTCCGGCGCCGCTTATCGCGATTCCGCCACCGCCAAGGACGTCGAGGCCTGGAAGGCCGAGCACGGCGCCGATCGCGGCTACCGCGGCGTGCCGACGGAGGAGCCCGGGGCGGCGATCCGGCTGCGCGTCCCCGACGACGGCGAGACGGTAGTCCACGACCTGATTCGCGGCCCCGTCTCCTTCCCCAACCGCAGCTATGACGACTTCGTCGTCGCCCGTGGCGACGGCTCGGTCCTCTACAACTTCGCGGTCGCCGTCGACGACGCCGAGATGGGCGTGACCGAGGTCGTGCGCGGTGACGATCACCTCTCCAACACCCCAAAGCAGCTGCTGGTCCTGGCGGCGCTGGGCTATCGGGCGCCGCGCTATGCCCATCTCTCGCTGCTGCACGGCCCCGACGGCAAGAAGCTCTCCAAGCGTCACGGGGCCGCTTCGGTTCAGGAGCTGCGCGAGGCCGGCTACCTGCCGGCTGCAGTCCGCAACTACCTCGCTCTGCTTGGCTGGGGGACCGACGACGACACGACCCTGATGTCCACCGAGGAGCTTGTCCGCCGCTTCGAGGTCGGCGATGTCGGTAAGGCGTCGGCGATCTTCGACGAGAAGAAGCTGCGCTGGATCAACGGCCGTTTCATGCGCGAGTTGCCTCTGGGGGAGTACACGGCGGCGGTGGCGCGGCACCTTCGCCGCGAGTCGGACGAGGCTCTGCGCGCGGCCTGCGCGATCGCCCAGGAGAAAGCCCAGACGCTGGAGGATGTCTGGCCGCTGATCCGCTTCATCTTCGAGCCCCCGGTCGAAGACCCCAAGGCCTGGGGGAAGGTGATGAAGGACGACGCTGCGGATCTGCTGCGGGCAGCCCACGACAAGCTGGCCGCGGCGCCCGGTTTCGGGCCGGACGAAGTTGAGTCGGTGCTGTCGCCCCTGCCTGACCGGCTCGAGGTGAAGCCGGGCAAGCTCTACCAGCCAATCAGGGTCGCGATCACCGGCACTACGGTGTCCCCGGGAATCTTCGAGTCGCTTGCGGTACTTGGTCGCGAGGAGTCCCTAATCCGCATCAACAGTGCAATTGACCGGCTTCTGGGCGAAAAACGGACGAACGACTGAGGGATTTCAGACCAATTAGGGGTATCCCCGGCTAAACCAAACGTCCTTTGCTGCCGATGAGTTGGGCCAATGGCATCGACGAAGGCGCATAGCAACGGCAACGGCAAGGTTTCCCCTGAGGAGCTTCCCACCAAGGTAGGCGGCAGTCGCGGTGCCCCCACGGCGCCCGGAAGTCGACTTGCCGAGGCCTTCGAGGCGGTTGAGCGCTTTCCGGTGCTGATCGAGTCTCGCGAGCGGGTAATCGAGGCGGCAACTGCGGAGACTGCTCGCATCGGCGATCTGGTCGAGACGGTCGAGGCCGACGTGGCGCTGACGATCTCCGTTCTTCGCTTCGCCAACCGCAGCGGCCTCGTCGCCGGCGGCATCGCCGGGGTTCCGGCCGCGATCGAAGTCCTCAAGCCCTCCGGAGTGCTGGCGATCGCCGGCACCGCCCCGAGCTTCGACTTCTTCGAGTCCAACGGCGGCTGGGAGCTGAAACCGGAGCGCTTCCGCGTTCACGCCCTGGCGACGCAGCAGGCGGCCGACGAGGTCGGTCGCGCGGTCGGCTGGGTCGAACGCGACGAGCTTGCGGTGGCGGCGCTGCTGCACGACGTCGGCCGGCTCGTCATTTCCCGCCTGCACCCGGGCTTCAAGATCTATTTCGACGCAACCTCCCGCACCCCCGAGCAGCGCCTGCGCGACGAACGCGAGCAGCTCGGAATCGACCACGCCCTGGTCGGTGGGGTCCTCGCCCGTCGCTGGAACCTGCCACAGCGGATTGCGGTGGCGATCGAGCGCCATCACGCTGAGGACGCCGACGGCCTGGCGGCGATGGTCGCCACCGCCGACATGATCGCCCACTACTCGCAGGGCGAGGCGATCTCCCCGGAGCGCCTGCGCGCCTCTGCCGAGCGCTGCGGCCTCGGTCCAGAGGCCTTGCGCGACCTGCTCTACGAGCTTCCCCTCTCCAACAAGGACGCTTCACGGATCAGCGAGCCCTGTCCGCTCTCGGCACGCGAGCTGGACGTTCTCCGCCACCTCTCCGAGGGCATGGTCTACAAGCAGATCGCCGGCGAGATGCAGCTGTCCGTCTCGACGATCCGCACTCACCTGCACAACGTCTACGGCAAGATCGGCGCGGTCGATCGTGCCCAGGCTGTGCTCACCGCGCGTGACCGCGGCTGGATCTAAGCCCGCCTAGTCGATCAGGGACTCGCGCAGGGCGATCGCGACTGCATGGGTGCGATTGCGGGCGGCGAGACGGGCGAGGACGTTCTTGGTGTGGGTCTTGACCGTCTCCTCGCTGAGGCCGAGGCGGCGCGCCGCAACCGTCGTCGACTCGCCATTGGCGAGTAACTGCAGAAGCTCCCGCTGGCGCCGGGTCAGCTTGCCGCGGCTGCCTTTCGGCGGCACCGCGGAGTCGACGAAGGACTCCTGGGCCGACGCGGCGTCGACAGCCCGGCGCAGCTCGGCGGCATCTGCGGTCCGCGCGACATAGGCACTGGCACCGGCCTGGATCGCGGCGTTGGCGAGATGGCGTTCCGGCAACTCGCCGTGGGCGACGATCCCCAGCGCGGGCGATGATTTCCGCATCGCGCGGATTGCCTCGGCGCCGCTCAGCGAAGGGGCGACGCCGTCGGGAAGCCGGCTCATGTCGACGATCGCGACGTCGAAGTGGCCGATGTCCCGGACCAGGTCCAGTGCCTCCTCCCGGCTCGCCGACTCGTGCACCTCGAAGCCGTCTTCGAGCACGCCGCGGACTCCGAGCCGGACCAGCGGGTGACCATCGATCACGAGGCAGTTTGGGCGTTCGCTCAGGGGTACTCCCGATCCACTCGGTCGCGGGTTCGGCTCCGCCGCCGCAGCGGAACCCGGTCATCCTCCGATCCTAACCCAGCCCGATCCGGTCGGTGCGGTAGAACCTCGTTCAGTGATCTCGATCACCTCGAAGTCCCGCTACGCCGTTGTCGCCCTCGCCGAGCTGGCCCGCTCCGGCGAGCGTCCGGTGCCGATCAAAGAGCTGGCCGAGCGTCGCGCCATCCCCGACCAGTTCCTCGAGCAGCTCTTCTCGACCCTGCGCCGCGACGGCCTGCTGACCAGCCACCGCGGCATGCGCGGCGGCTACACCCTCTCGCGCCCGGCCGAGGAGATCACCGTGCTGGAGGTCGTCCAAGCCCTCGACGGCAAGATCGGCCAGGAGGCCGACGAGGCCGGCGGCATCTGGGCCGAGGGGGTGGTGGCGCTGAGGAAAGTGTTCGGTCAGACCACGATTGCTGAAGTGGCGAGGCGGGAGGCCGAAGAGTCCGGTGGAGGGATGTACTTCATCTGAGTCTCTCGGGGGTGGGCCGAGGGATGCTGGCCCCCTCCCCGTGAATTGCGTTCGCCCGCTTCCCGGGCTCCGGATGTCAGAGCGCGGCTAACGCCGCGCAATAACCAGATTGCATATCGCGGCTTTGCCACATTCCCGGGGAGGGGGCCAGCATCCCTCGGCCGACGTCCCGTGGACCTTTGAAGCTCAGGAGTAGTCGAGAAGCTTCCATGCCTCTTGGCTCTGTCTTTAGAGTGGCGAGCCATGTGTTGCCCTCAGAGAGAGTTGGTCTGATGAAGATCGGAGCTGAGGCCTCCGCGGTTGTCGGCAACACCCCACTGGTGTTGCTCGACCGGCTTGGGGCTGATGTCGGTGGGGACGTTTGCGCGAAGTTGGAGTACTTCAATCCCGGCGGCTCGGTCAAGGACCGGATCGGGGTGGCGATGATCGATGCTGCTGAGGAGCAGGGGCAGATCAAGCCGGGGCGCTCGGTAGTGGTCGAGCCGACCAGTGGCAATACCGGGATCGCGCTGGCGATGGTCTGCGCTGCTCGCGGCTACGAGCTGATCCTGACCTTGCCGGAGGGGATGAGCAGGGAGCGGGCGAAGCTGCTGCGGGCCTACGGGGCCGAGGTGCGGGTGACGCCCTCGCTGGGCGGGATGAACGAGGCGGTCGCGCTGGCCGAGGAGATCCGCGAGCAGCGCAAGGGCTTCATGCCGATGCAGTTCTCCAATCCCGCCAACGCCGAGGCACACCGGCTGACCACGGCGGAGGAGATCTGGCGCGACACCGACGGCGAGGTCGGGGCCTTCGTCGCCGGGGTTGGCACGGGGGGGACGATCACCGGTGTCGGCTCGGTGCTGAAGGAACGCCTACCGGAGGCGTTGGTGGTCGCGGTGGAGCCGGCGTCATCGCCGGTCCTCTCCGGCGGCGCCCCGGGGCCGCACAAGATCCAAGGCATCGGCGCCGGCTTCGTCCCCGAGGTTCTCGACCGTGCGGTGATCGACGAGGTGCTCCAGGTCTCCGATGAGGAGGCGCTGGAGACGGCTCGCCTGGTCGCGATCCAGGAGGGCGTCCTTGCGGGGATCTCGGCCGGGGCGAACATCAAGGCGGCCCTGGAGGTGGCGGCTCGCCCCGAGATGGCCGGCAAGCGGGTGGTGACGATCGTCTGCGACTCGGGCGAGCGCTATATGTCCCTACCCTTCTTCTCACCATGAGCAGGTGGAGACAGGGGGTGGCGGAGGTGCGGGCGGACGTCGCCGCGGCCCGCGACCGCGATCCCGCCGCGCAGGGGGTATCGACGGTCGAGATCCTCACCAGCTGGGCTGGTGTACAGGCGCTGCTGGCCCACCGCGCTGCCCACGCGCTGCAGGAGGCGGGGGTGCCGCTGCTGCCGCGGGCGATCGCCTACGTCAGCCGTGCCGTAACCGGGGTCGAGATCCACCCCGCGGCGAGGATCGGCAACGAGTTCTTCATCGACCACGGCTCCGGCGTGGTGATCGGCGAGACGGCGGTGATCGGCGATCGCGTCACGCTTTACCAGGGGGTGACGCTGGGCGGCACCGGCTTTCAGCGCGGCAAGCGCCACCCAACACTCGGGGACAACGTAACCGTCGGCTCCGGAGCCAAGCTGCTGGGGCCGATCGCGGTCGGCGAGGGGGCCAAGGTCGGCGCCAACACGGTCGTCGTCGAGGACGTGCCACCGGGGGCGACGGTCGTCGGCAATCCCGGCCATCCGGTCCGGGTCGAAGGCAAGCGGGTCGAGGGGCCCGACGCCGACTGGATCCACCTGCCCGATCCGATCGCCGACGCGATCAAGGCGCTCTCGGAGCGGATCGCCGAGCTCGAGAGCCGTCTCAGCGATCTCGACGGTGAGTCTGGCTCCGGAACCGAGGAGACCCGGATCAGTCGCCGCACCGGCCGTTCGTCGGCCGGTGGCTGAAGTAGCCTGCCGGCCCTAGTCGTCTCCTCCAGTCCCGTCTATGAAAGGACCGCCGTGCCCAAGCGCTACCTCTTGCTCTGCTTCTGTCTGATTGCCTCTGCGCTTGTCTTCGCCGCCTGCGGCAGCAGCGAAAGCGATGAAGACAAGATCGTCGACGTGATCGAAACCTCCGTCACCAGCGACGATCCGTCCAGTTGCACGGAGTTCGTCACCCAGACTTTCCTCGACCAGGTCGAAGAAGGCGAAGGCAAGGCCGCCCTTAAGGAATGCGAAGAAGACGCGGAAGACACGTCCGACAACCCCGACTCCGTTGACGTCACCGAGGTCGAAGTCGACGGTTCCAGCGCCTCAGCCAACGCTGCCTTCGCCGGCGGCGGCTTCGACGGGCAGACGCTCGCCGTCGCCCTGGTCGACGAGGACGGCGACTGGAAGCTCGACGAAATCACCGAGTTCGCCGAGTTCGACCAGGCGAAGCTCGTGCAGACGTTCCAGGAACAGCTGGAGAAGGAAGATTCGATTGAACCGGCGATCACCTCCTGCATCGTCGAATCGCTGGAGGAATTGAACCAGGGCGAATTCGAAGAACTGCTGCTTGGCGGATCCTCCGAAGGCTTCGTGGAAATCGCCGAAAGCTGTCAGTAGGTCTCTAACCCTGAGGTCGCCCGCCGAGCCCCTGGCTATGCTCGGCGGGTGACTCTTCAGGAGCAGTTCGAGACGCCGCAAGGGGGTGATTCGGCGCCGTCCGCGGCGCCGACCGAAGCCGGCGCCGACCGCGTCGAGCGCCTGCTGGCGGGACTCAACGATCCCCAGCGCGAGGCGGTTCGCCACCCGGAGGGGCCGCTACTGGTCGTCGCCGGGGCCGGTTCCGGCAAGACCCGGGTCCTGACCCACCGGATTGCCTACCTGCTCGCCACCGGCGTCGCCCGCCCCGGCGAGATCCTCGCGATCACCTTCACCAACAAGGCCGCCGCGGAGATGCGTGAGCGGGTCGGCCGGCTGGTCGGCCGTTCGGTGCGGGCGATGTGGGTGACTACCTTCCACTCCGCCTGCGCCCGCATGCTGCGCGCTGACGCCGAGCGGCTCGGCTACTCGCGCGGTTTCACGATCTACGACCAGTCGGACTCGCTACGGATGCTGAAGCGCTGCCTGCGTGAGCTCGGCGTCGACCCGAAACGCTACCCCCCGCGAGCGATCCAGAACAAGATCTCCGGCGCCAAGAACCAACTGATCGATGCCGGGGAATACGCCGAAACCCAAGGCAGCGTCTTTGAAGAGGTCGTCGCCGAGGCGTTCCCGCTCTACGAGAAGCGGATGCTCGAGGCCAACGCGATGGACTTCGACGATCTCCTGGTTCGCATGGTCAATGCGATGGAGCTGTTCGAGGAGGTGCGCGAGCGCTGGCGCCGCACCTTCCGCCACGTCCTCGTCGATGAGTACCAGGACACCAACCACGCCCAGTACCGGCTGCTGCAGCTGCTTGCCTCCGAGCACGGCAACCTGATGGTTGTCGGCGACGAGGACCAGTCGGTCTACGGCTTCCGCCATGCCGATATCCGCAACATCCTCGATTTTGAGCACGACTTCCCACAGGCCGGCGTCGTCAAGCTCGAGCAGAACTACCGCTCCACCCAGACCATCCTCTCCGCCGCCAACGCCGTGGTCGAGCGCAACCGCGAGCGGCGCCCGAAGGCCCTCTGGACCGAAATCGAGGGTGGCGCTCCGGTGCAGCTGTCGGAGCTGGCCGACGAGCATCAGGAGGCGCGCTGGGTGGCGGGGGAGATCGAGCGCCTCGGCGAGGAGCACGGGGTGAAGCGCTCCGACGTCGCCGTCTTCTACCGGACCAACGCGATGAGCCGCGTGGTCGAGGACACCCTGGTTCGCTTCGACGTTCCCTACCAGGTGATCGGTGGCACCAAGTTCTACGAGCGGGCCGAGATCAAGGACGCTGTCGCCTACCTCAGCCTGCTGACCAACCCGGCCGACCTCGTCTCCTTCTCGCGCATCGTCAACTCGCCGCGACGCGGCATTGGCGACACCAGCCAGGGTCGGCTCGCCGCCTACGCGAACACCGCCGGGCTGACGATCTGGGAGGTGATGGAACGCGTCGAGGACGTGCCGGGGCTGAGTGCGGCCGCGATCAAGGCCGTCTCCCGCTTCTACGAAACGATGGAGGGGTTGCGAATGCGGGCGGAGAGCTCGCCTGTCGCCGCCCTGCTGGAAGCGGTCCTGAGCGAGAGCGGCTACCTCGAAGCGCTGGCCGCCGAGCGCACCGTCGAGGCCGAGGGCCGGGTCGAGAACCTCGAAGAGCTGGTTGGCGTTGCTGCCGAGTTCGACATTGAGCGTGAGCGGGAGGGGGATAGCGAGACGCCGCCGCTGGAGGAGTTCCTGCAACAGATATCCCTCGTCTCCGACCAGGACTCGCTCCAGGAGCAGGAGCTGGTGACGCTGATGACCCTCCACAATGCTAAGGGGCTGGAGTACGACACGGTCTTCGTGATCGGCTGCGAGGACGGTGCTTTCCCCCACATGCGCGCCCTCGAAGAGGGCAGCGAGGAAGAGGAGCGACGCCTCTGTTATGTCGCCATCACGCGCGCCCGCCAGCGCCTCTACATGACCTGGGCAAAGGAGCGGCGCCTGTTTGGCCGGGCCGAGCACAACCTGCCCTCACGCTTCATCGACGAGGTGCCGGTCGAGCTGACCGAGCGGCATTCGAGCCTGCCGGCCGCCGGCACTACCTGGAGCGGATCGAGCGGCAGCGCTGATCCGATCGACCCGGGTCCCACCCTTGAGTTGCAGACCGGCGACGACGTCGTCCACGCCAGTTTCGGCGAGGGGGTCGTTATTGGCGTTGAGCCTGACGGCGTCATCGTTCGCTTCTCCGGCGATGGCTCCGAGCGCAAGCTGATGGCCGATTACGCGCCGATCCGGAAGCGGTAAGGGTGGCGGCGCGCTCGATCGATGGCAAGGCGGTTGCCGCCGCCGTTCGTGAGCGGGTTCGCGACGAGGCCGCCGCTTTCGCCGCCGAGGCCGGCCGGGCCCCGGCCCTGGCGACGGTGCTGGTCGGAGAGGACCCGGCCTCGCAGATCTATATCCGCAACAAGCATCGCGCCTGCGAGGAGGTCGGCATGGGCTCCGTGCACCACGGCCTTGCCGCCGACACTGACCAGGAGGAGCTGCTCGAGCTGCTGGGGCGCCTCGAGGGTGACGACAGCGTCGACGGCATCCTCGTGCAGCTGCCGGTCCCGGCACAGATCGACCCCGATGCGGTCGTTGCTGCGATTCCTCCCGGCAAGGACGTCGACGGGCTGACGCCGCTCAACGCGGGCCTGCTCGCCCACGGGATGCCGGGCCTGGTGTCCTGCACGCCGGCCGGGGTCATGGAGCTGTTGCGTCACGAGGGTGTCGATCTGGAAGGGGCGGAGGCGGTCGTGGTCGGGCGCTCGAAGCTCGTCGGCGTGCCGGTGGCGCGGCTGCTGCTGGCGGCGAACGCGACGGTAACCAGCTGCCACTCCCGCACCCGCGATCTCGCCGCGGTTTGCCGCCGCGCCGACGTGCTGGTGGCGGCGGCCGGGGTGCCCCGCTTGCTCGGTGCCGAGGCGATCAAGCCCGGCGCGGTGGTAATCGACGTCGGCATGCACCGTGGCGAGGACGGCCTTTGCGGCGACGTCGACTTCGACGCCGTCGTCGAGGTCGCGGCGGCGATCACGCCGGTTCCGGGAGGCGTCGGGCCGATGACGATCGCGATGCTGCTGGTCAACACGCTGGAGGCCGCCAGGGCCAGGAGCTCAGCGGGGTGACGCGCCGGGTGGAGATCGACAGAGTGAATAAGGGTGAGAAGATCGCGGCGATCTCGGCGGTCCTGCTCTTCATCTTCATGTTCCTCGACTGGTTCGGCACCGAGATCGCGGGGGAAGGCAGCGGCGCGGTCGACGCCGAAGGTGGCGGCAGTGCCTGGAGCACGCTCGACCTCATCCCGATCGTCCTCCTGGTCGCGATCGTGGCGGCACTGGTTGGAGTCGGCCTGCGCCTGGCGGACTCCGACTACAAGCCGCCGGTCCAGGCCAACGCCGTGATCGCCGTGCTCGGTGGGCTCTCGACCTTGCTGATCCTGCTCCGGATCGTCGTCCCGCCGGGCATCGACCGCTTCGGCGGCTTGGCCGTTGACGCGACGCCGCAGGTCGGCATCTTCCTCGGCCTGCTCGCCGCCGCCGGCATTGCCTACGGGGGCTACACGGCGATGCGAGGGGAAGGGCTCAGCTTCGGCGACGCCGCCGACCGCCTCGGCGGCAGCCGGAATTAAGGCCGGGCCGCGCCACCGTTGGCGATGCCTCGCGCCACCTGCTTGGCGAAGGCAATCACGGTCATCATCGGGTTGACGCCCACCGAGGTGGGGAAGAGGGAGGCATCGGCGACGTAGAGCCCGGTGGTGCCGTTGACGGAGCCGTCGGCGGCGCAGACTCCTTCGCCTGGTTCGGCGGCGATTCGCGCCGTACCCATCGGGTGGAAGGCCTCGAGACGCAGCTCCGAGCGTTTGAACGCGGTCGCCTCGAACTCGGCTAGCCGCTCCGGTTTCAGCACGCCGACCCGGCCGATGTTCGGGTAGACCTCGACGGCGCCGGCGGCGAAGTGGATCTCCGCCGCCCGGGCGATCCCGTAGGCGAGGCGTTGCACGTCATCCTGCGTGAGCCGGTAGCTGGCCCGCAGCGAGCCTTCGGCGCCGAGGCCAACACGACCGCTGGAGCGATCGGAGAGGTGGACCCCGATGGAGCCAAGGTTGCCGAAGCCGAGCATCGCCTCCTGGTGCTCGCGGCCGGCGCCGAGCAGCCAGGCGCCGCCGAAGGCCAGCGGCGTGAAGGTCGCCTCCAGCAGCAAGCCCTGCTTCTCCCACTGGTCGACGTAGTAGCTCTGCATGACCCCGTCCCAGCCACGCACGTCCTCCTCGTAGCGCGCGCCGACCCAACAAGCGGGGTGGATATGGAGGTTGCGGCCGACCTGCCGCCCACCGAGCCCGGAGCGCAGCAGCAGCTCCGGCGTCCCCAGTGCACCACCGGCGACGATCGTGGCGAGGCGGGCGCGGACGGTGAACTCCCGGCGGGTCTCCGCGCTTGACGGCGTGGCGCCTTTCGGTCGGTATGCGGACGAAAGGCGCCACGCCCCGACCCCGACCGCGCGTCCGTCTTCCATCAGCACCCGGTCGACCTCCACGCCGGAGCGGATCCGCGCCCCGGCGGCCACCGCCCGCGGCAGGTAGCTGACGTGCATGCCGCGCTTGGCGTCGATCTCGCAGCCGAAGGGGCAGGAGCTGCACTGGACGCAGTTGTCGGCGTTGCGGGAGATCGGACCGCCACTGGCGCCGATTGCCGCCGCTCCCTCCATCGCCAACTGACCGTTGCGGCCCATTCGCTCGGGATCCAACGGCGTCACCCGCAGGAACTCCTCGGCCTCGGCGTAGTCGGCGTCGAGATCGCCCGCCCACTCGACGCCGCAGCGCCGCCGCCAGTCCTCCAGGACGGGCTCGGGGGCGCGGAAGCAGCTGCCCGAGTTGATCACCGTGGTGCCGCCGACGACCTTTGCCACCGGCACCGGGATTGCCGGCTGGCCTTCGGCGATCGTCAGGCCGCCGTCGCGGTAGAGGGTCGCAATCGCGTCCAGCGGCTCCTCTGGATAGTTGTCGCGGTTGAAGTGGCCGCCGGCCTCGAGCACCAGCACGTCGAGTCCGGCCTCGGCCAGCGTTGCCGCCGCCACGGCGCCACCGGCGCCCGAGCCGACGATGACGACGTCGCATTCCTCGCCGTCGCCACGGGGCTCGGTGTTGCCGAGAGTTCCCGCCGCCTCCGGCAGAGAACCGTCGGCGAGAGCGCAGCTGGTCTTGAAGCCGATCTGCTCCCGCACCGCCGGCGTCACCGCGTAGCCAAGGGTGGAGAGGATCTTCGCCATCAGCAGCAGGTCGTGGTGGAGGCGGAAGCGCGAGCGCTCGAGGCGGTGCAGGAAGTCCTCGCGCGCCTCCGGATCGAGGCGGCTGAAGCGCCAGGGGAAGGGCAGCCACTCGAAGGCGAACAGTCCCAGCCGCAGCCGCAGCAGGATCCGCGGCGAGAGCGAGCCGAGGAACTTCGCCACCGGCCCGGAGACCTCGACCTCCCGCTCCGCCGCCGGCAGTCCGTCGATCCCGGGTGCCATCCCGGCGCAGATAGCGCTCAGCGTGCGTTGCTCAGCGGCGGAAAGCCCCGGCGAGCGCTGTCAACCGGGGTCGACAGGACGGCCGATACGGCCGGCCAGGGCCCAGAGCCAGAGCGCCAGCACTGCCAAGAATCCGTCGACGAGGAAGTTGAGCAGGTAGGCGAAGACGTCCTGGTCGAAGAGGTAGAAGCCGAGTGAGGAGAGCGAGGAGGCCGCCTTAGCGACCGCGAGGACGAGCAGCAGGGCGCGGTAACGGACGACGTCGGCCTGGGCGACGAGGCAGATAGCGGTGATCACGACCATGTAGGAGAAGCCGAGGGCGAGCCAGAGCTGGGCGCCGCCATCGGGAGCGCGGGTGAAGCTGCCGAGCTCGTTGCCGAGGTCGGAGAGGACGTCCAGCGTCCCGTTCGGCACCGCGATGAAGAGCAGGCCGACGGTGGCAAAGCTGAGGGCGAGCAGGCGCAGGCTGAGGACTACGAAGCGCTCTGCGGCGGGTCCCTGCATCGGCGGGCACTCTAACTGGCTGGGTGGCCAGGTGCGACAGCGAGGCGCCGCCCTAGAATGCCGCCGATGATCGACCGGGAGCAGGTACTGCACGTCGCCAGGCTGGCTCGGCTGCGGCTCGAGGACGGCGATGTCGAGCGGATGACCGGCGAGCTGTCCGGAATCCTCGAGCACGTCGACCGGATCGCCGAGCTCGACCTGGAGGGAGTCGAGCCGACCTCGCACGTGGTCGCCCTCGAGAACGTGTTGCGGGCGGACGAGCCGCGGCCGAGCCTGGCCCGCGACGTCGCTCTGGCGTCGGCGCCGGATCCCGACCGTGGGGCCTTCCGGGTTCCCTCGCCGCAGGCTGACGCCTGATGAGCGAGATGCTGGAGCTGACGGTCGCCGCCGCAGCGGCGAAGATCGCCGCCGGCGAGATCTCCGCGGAGGAGTACTTCGAGGCGTGGCAGGCAGCGGCGGCCGGGGACGACTTGAACGCCTATCTGTGGTCGGTCGAGGACGCCTCGACATACGCGGTCCAGGACGGCCCGCTGCACGGCATCCCTGTCGCGGTCAAGGACATCTTCTGCACCGAGGGGACGCCGACCACGGCGGGGTCGCGAATTCTCGAGGGGTATCTGCCGCCCTACACGGCGACCGCCGTGCAGCGGCTCGACGCGGCCGGGGCGCGGGTGCTGGGCAAGACGAACATGGACGAGTTCGCGATGGGGTCTTCGAACGAGAACTCGGCCTACGGGCCGGTGCTGAACCCCTGGGACCGGGGACGGGTCCCGGGCGGCTCCTCTGGTGGCTCGGCGGCGGTCGTGGCCGGCGGCTTGGCGCCCTGCGCGATCGGCACCGACACCGGCGGCTCGATCCGCCAGCCCGCGGCACTCTGCGGGATCGTTGGCCTCAAGCCCACCTACGGGGCGATCTCGCGCTACGGGATGATCGCCTTCGCCTCCTCGCTCGACCAGTGCGGGCCGCTGACCCGCGACGTCACCGACGCGGCGCTGATGCTGGCTGCCCTGCACGGGCGCGACCCGCTCGACTCGACCTCGGTCGGGATCGAGGGCGACATCGTCGCGCCCAGCCGCGATGACCTCTCGGGCCTGCGCTTCGCCGTGCCTGCTGAGCTGGCGAGCGACGGGGTCGAGGCGGGCGTGCGGGAGGTCTTCGAGGCGACGCTGGAGCGGATCGAGCGACTCGGCGGCGAAGTTGCGGAGACGCCGCTGCCGCATGCCGAGCACGGTATCTCCGCCTACTACGTGATCGCTCCCGCCGAGGCCTCGTCCAACCTGGCCCGCTACGACGGCGTCCGCTACGGCGCCCGCGCCGAGAGCACCGCCGACCTGCTGGAGATGTATGAGACCACCCGCGCCGACGGCTTCGGCGCCGAGGTGAAGCGGCGGATCATGCTCGGCACCTACGCGCTCTCCTCCGGCTACTACGACGCCTACTACGGCCAGGCGCAGAAGGTGCGGACGAAGATCGCCGAGGACTTCGCCGCCGCCTTCGAGCGCTTCGACTTCGTCGTCACCCCGACCTCGCCCTCGGTTGCCTTCGGGCTAGGCGAGAAGACCGCCGACCCGCTGGCGATGTACCTCAACGACTTCTTCACGGTGCCGATGAGCCTCGCCGGCATCCCGGCGATCTCGATCCCGGCCGGCCTCGCCGAGCCCGAGGGCGGCGGCTCACGACTGCCGGTCGGCTTCCAGATCGCGGCGCCTGCCTTCGCGGAGCAGAAGCTGCTCGAGGCCGCCTTCGCGCTGGAGAGCGATATCGGCTTCGACGCCGGGCCGGGCGGCGGCGATGACTGAGCGGCTCGAAGCGGTGATCGGGCTGGAGATCCACGTCCAGCTGGCCACCAAGACGAAGATGTTCTGCGGCTGCGAGCTCTCCTTCGGCGACGAGCCCAACGTCCACACCTGCCCGATCTGCCTCGCCCACCCGGGCGTGCTGCCGGTGACCAACGAACAGGCGATCGGCTACGCGCTGCAGATCGCCGCGGCGCTGGAGTGCGAGGTGGCCCCGCGCTCGATCTTCCACCGCAAGAACTACTTCTACCCCGACAGCCCGAAGGCCTACCAGATCAGCCAGTACGACATCCCGCTTGCCAGCAACGGCAAGCTCGGCGAGGTTCGCATCCACCGCGCCCACCTCGAGGAGGACGCGGCGAAGATGATCCACGTCGGCGAGTCGGGCCGGATCCACGGCTCCGGTGCCTCGCTGGTCGACTTCAACCGCGGCGGCACGCCGCTGGTCGAGATCGTCACCGAGCCCGACCTGCGCAGTGCCGCCCGCGCCGCCGAGTGGGCGCGGCTGCTGCGCGAGACGGTGCGCCAGCTCGGGGTCTCCGACGTCAACATGGAGGAGGGGAGCCTGCGCGTCGACGCCAACGTCTCGGTGCGGCCGGCGGGGAGCGACCAGCTCGGGACCAAGACCGAGCTGAAGAACATGAACAGCTTCCGCTTCCTCCAGCGCGGGGTCGAAGCCGAGATCGAGCGCCAGCGCGAGCTGATCGCGGCGGGGGGGACCGTGACCCAGGAGACCCTCCACTTCGACCCGGTCAGCGGCAGTCTCACCTCGCTGCGCTCGAAGGAGGAAGCGCACGACTACCGCTACTTCCCCGAGCCCGACCTGGTTCCGCTGGCGCCGACCGAGGAGATGCTGCGCGAGGCCCGCGAGGCCCTGCCGGAGCTGCCCGCGGCGCGGATCGAGCGCTACGTCGAGATGGGCCTGGCCGAGGACGTGGCGAAACTGCTTGCGAGTGATCCTGAGACCGCTGAGTTCTTCGAGAAAGTGAATGACGGCATGAGCGATGTCGCACCTCAGACGGTCGCGAATTGGATCACCGGGGACTTGGCTGCGGCGCTGCGTCAGCTCAACAAGAGCCGGGGCGAACGGCCAAGGCTGGCCGAAGATCTCGTCTCGATCATGAGCATGGTTTCGACGAAGCAGATCTCGCATCAGTCTGGACGGGAGACGCTGTTTTCAGTCGTAGAGGACGACAAGCTCACGCCTAAACAGCATGTCGAGGAACGGGGCCTCGCCCAGATATCTGACGGCGGCGAGCTGGAGGCGATCGTCGCCGCCGCGGTCGTAGCCAACCCCGAGGCCGCCGAGCAGATCCGCGCCGGCAACGACAAGGCGATCGGCGCCATCGTCGGCGCCGTGATGAAGGAGACCAAGGGCCGCGCCGACGGCGGCGAGGTCAACCGCTTGATCCGCGAGAAGCTCGACCTCTAAGAGGGGCGAGTTCCCGTCGCCCTCGCCTTATTGCGAGGTGATGGTCATAGAAGCGGCGGTCTTCCTGGCCTACACGGGAGTGATGCGAGCGCTGATCGCGCTGGCAGCCAAGCTCGCGGATCGATAGGAAGGCACCGCTCAAAACAAAACGGCCCCGGGTGTGCACCCGGGGCCGTCTGTGTGACGGCCATCGACCGAAACTTTAGCGCTGCATCGGGATCGGTGCATCATCGCGGCTAAGAAAGTGTCTTCTAGCACTTTGTAACAAAGTGTTACAAGCTTGCTAGGCTGGCTTTATGGCCTGGAACGTCGTCATTGCCGGTGGTGGATTCGGAGGAGCGGCGGCGGCGCGTGAGCTGGAGCGGGTGCTGCCGCGGCAGTCGGCCCGGATGGTGCTGATCAACGAGACCAACTTCATGCTCTACACGCCGTTCCTGCCGGAGGCGGCGGCGGGAACGTTGGAGCCACGGCACGTGGTGACGCCGTTGCGCGACATCCTCAAGCGCACCTACCTGCGGATCGGCTCGATAGTCGGCCACGACCCGGAGGCCAAGACGGTCGAGCTGAGGGCCAAGTACGGCGAGGTCGAGACGCTGCCATACGACCAGTTGCTGCTCGCGCTGGGGTCGGTCTCACGGGTCCTGCCGGTGCCGGGGCTGGCCGAGCACGCGGTTGGCTTCAAGAGCCTCGCTGACGCGATCTACCTGCGCAACCACGTGGTCGAGACGCTGGAGGAAGCCAACGCGACCGAGGACCCCGCCCGCCGCGACAAGCTCCTCACCTACGTCTTCGTCGGCGGCGGCTACGCTGGGCTCGAGGCGCTGGCCGAGCTGCAGGATTTCGCTGCCGACGCGATGGAGAACTACCCGCGCGCTCGCCTGCACGGGATGCGCTGGGTGTTGGTGGAGGCGACCGACCGGGTGCTGCCGGAGATCGAGCGGGAGCTCGCCGACTACGCCCTGCGCGAGCTGCGCGGACGCGGCATCGACATCCGCCTCGAGACGACCCTCGAGGAGGTCGGCCCCGAGAGCGCCCGGCTCTCCACCGGCGAGACTCTGCCCTCCTGCACGGTGGTTTGGACCGCCGGGGTCGCCCCGCAGCCGATCCTCAAAGACTTCAACCTGCCGCTCGACGAGCGCGGCCGGATTCTGGTCGACGAGTACCTGCGGGTACAGGGCACCGACTCGGTCTGGGCGATCGGCGACTCCGCCGCGGCCCCCGATCCGCGCGGCGGCACCTGCCCGCCGACTGCCCAGCACGCCGTTCGCCAGGGCCCCGTCGCGGCCCGCAACATCGCTGCCGAGCTGGGAGTCGGATCACCGCAGCCGTTCGACTACCGCAGCGAAGCTTCCTTCGTCAACCTCGGCCGCTACAAGGCGGTCGGCAAGATCGGCGACCGGACCTTCCGCGGCTTCCCCGCCTGGTGGCTGGCCCGCAGCTACCACATGAGCCAGATTCCCGGTGCGGCCCGCAAGACCCGCGCAGTGCTCGACTGGACCGCCGGCCTGCCCTTCCGCCGCGACATCTCCGAGCTCGGCTCCATCGGCCACCGGAAGCCGCTGAAATAGGTCGATGCAGTACCTCGTCATCGCCTTCTTCTTCGGCCTCGCCACCGGCATCATCGGCCGCGGCAAGGGCAGCTCCTTCTGGGTCTGGTTCCTGGTCGGCATGGTGCTACCGCTATTGGGTCTGATTGCGGTGATCCTCTACCGCGTCGAGAAGAACGAACCGGAACGGCAGTGCCCGAACTGCGGCAAGGTGGTGAAGCTCTACGTGCAGGTCTGTCCGCGATGCGGGACGGATCTGTATCTGCCCGACCCCGCCGAGGTGCGTCACCCCGGGGTCGACTCCTGAGCTCTTAGCGCAGCTTGGATTGCTGCCGTGTCCCAGCGCCCGATTGCCTCTATCGCCCGGCCGTCGCGAAGGTTGAAGCGGCCGATCCCATCCCACACGAGCTTCTCGCCGCCGGCCGTCGCCGCGATCGCGTACTCGACGAAGACCACGTTGCCCCGGGCGGCCCAGTTCCTCATCTCCAGTGAGATGTCCGGCATCAGCGCCTTGATCCCCCTGACGTAGTCCGGCTCCTCATCGCCCCTGATCGGTTGCTCCATCCCCGAGTGATGGATCGTGGCCTCGGGGTGAACCATCTCGAACCTCTCGAGCCGGTCGGCGTCGAAGCCCGGCCAGATTTCCTCGTAGACCTGAATGAACCTCTCGATGTCTGACACTCCGACTCCTCTCGGGGGTGGTCGTCTGCCGCGGCGACGATAGGTGCGAAGCGATGCGCTGTCTGGCGGTATTCCGCCACCACAGGCGTCGCGCTCTCGGGCTGTCGGAAAACCGCCAGGAACCCGAGCTCCGAGATGGGACGATGGCCTCGTGATCGAGGACTTCGAGGCCTGCTACCGATTCATGCGCAGCCGCGACGCGCGCTACGACGGCTGCTTCTTCGTCGGCGTCGTCTCGACCGGGATCTACTGCCGTCCGAGCTGCCCGGCACGTCTGCCGAAGCGGTGCAACGTTCGACTCTTCGAGAGCGCCGCCGCGGCTCAGGAGGCCGGCTTGCGGGCCTGCAAGCGCTGCGACCCCGACGCCGCTCCCGGCTCGCCGGCCTGGGACCGTCGAGCGGACGTTGCCGGCCGGGCCTTTCGCCTGATTGCCGACGGCGAGGTTGACCGAGAGGGGGTGCCGGGGCTGGCTCGCCGGCTCGGCTACAGCGAGCGTCAGCTGCAGCGGATCCTCGCGGCGCAGGTCGGCGCCGGGCCGGTCGCTCTGGCCAGGGCACGGCGGGCTCAGTCGGCGCGGCTGCTGATCGAATCCACCCGACTCCCCTTCGCGGAGGTGGCTCTGGCGGCTGGCTTCGGAAGCGTGCGCCAGTTCAACGAGACGATTCGCGACGTCTACGCCCGCACCCCGACCGAGATGCGGAGCGGCGTTCGCCGCGCCGTCGGCGACGGCGATGGAGCCCCTGGGGCGATTGAGTTGAGGCTCGCCTGTCGACAGCCCTCCGACGCCGACTCGACGATCGGCTTCCTCTGCGCCAGGGCCGTGGCGGGGATCGAGGAGGTGGATGGGAATGCCTACCGTCGCGCCCTGTCGCTGGGCCATGGGGCCGGGGTGGTCGAGCTGAGCGCCGAGCCGGCCGCAGTTCGCTGCAGGCTTTGGCTCGACGATCTCCGAGACCTAACCGCCGCGGTCGCCCGCTGCCGGCGTCTCCTCGACCTCGACGCAGATCCGCTCTCGGTCTCCGATCAGCTTGGACAGGATCCCGTCCTCGGCGACTTGGTTCGTGGTCGGCCCGGACTTCGCGTGCCCGCTTGCGTCGACGGCTTCGAGCTGGCCGTGAGGGCGGTGATCGGACAGCAGATCTCGGTTGCGGCGGCCAGGACCGTGGCCGGGCGGCTGGTCGAGCGCTGGGGGGAGCCGCTCAAGGAGTCGATCGGCGCCATCACCCACCGTTTCCCTACCAGCCTGGCGCTGGCTCAGATCGACCCCGCGACGCTGCCCGTGCCCCGAGCCCGGGCGGAGGCGATCCGGCATCTCGCGGCACTGGTCGCTGCCGGAGACCTCAGCCTCGGGGCCGGGGCCGACCGGGACGCGGCGTCGGCAACGCTGCTCTCGGTCCCGGGAATCGGCCGCTGGACCGCGTCGTACATCGCGATGCGGGCCCTGGGCGACCCAGACGCCTACCCGCGCGGGGATCTGGCGCTGCGCCGCGCGCTCGAGCGCCGCGGGTTCACCGCCAAAGGGGCTGACGCGGAAAAGCGCCTAGCCGATGCCTGGCGACCCTGGCGCTCCTACGCTGTGATCCATCTCTGGCGGAGCCTGGCGGATTCGCTACCGCAGCCAGGTCCGCACGATCGCGTTGGCGAACCCGACCCCATAGCGGAAGACGGCCGGCTTCTTCGAGTGGCCGTGTAGCCGCTGTTCGACCGTGATCGGCACCTCTTTGGCGGGAATCCCCCGCTTGATCGCCTCGATCATGAACTCGGAGGTGTGGAACTGCTCCTGGCGGAGGACGAGCTGGGGGAGGACGGTGGTGCGGACGGCGCGGTAGCCGTTGGAGCAGTCGGTGACGTGAGTGCGGGTGATGAAGGAGACGAGCCGGTTGAAGAAGACGATGCCGAGCTCGCGGGCGAAGTGGTTGCTCTCGGCATGGCCGAGGACGCGGGAGCCGTGGGCGACGTCGACTTCGCCGTCGAGGACTGGCTTGACCAGGCGCTCCATCTCCGCGGGCAGGTGCTGGCCATCGGCGTCGAGGGTGACGACGATCTCGGCTCCCGATTCGACCATCAGCCGGTAGCCGGTTCGCAGCGCCGCGCCGCCGCCGCGGTTGGTGACGTGGCGGGCGGCGAGGGCGCCGTGCTCGGCGGCGACGTCCGCGGTGCCGTCGCGCGAGCCGTCGTCGATGACCAGCGTCTGGATCGGCATCCCGCAGACCTCGCTCGGCATCAGGTCGAGCACGTGGCCGATGTTGTCGGCCTCGTTGTAGGCGGGGATGACGACGGCGATCTTGCCGCGAAAGCGCTCCGGCAGGCCGGCCTGCCGGAACTCCTCCCAAGCCAGGCCCTCGAGTGCGGCGGAGAGTTGGCGGGCGTTGCGAGCACCCTGCGAGAGCGCCCGCAGGATCAGCAGGAAGAGGATGAAGATGGCGAAGACGGCGAGGCCGAGGATGCGGCCACCGTTGCCTTTCTCGAAGGAGAAGGTGGAAAGCAGCTTGTCAGTCACTTCGGTCCCGGAGACCAGCGCCAAGCCGAGGCCGGCGAGGATCAGGATCACCACGTCGACGTTGCGCAGCGAGCGGCGACGGAGGACGGCGTAGGCGATCAGGCCGATCGCGAAGATCAGCCCGGCGCTGCGCAGCGCCGTCAGCTCGGGGGGGAAGATGCCTGCTCTGGGGACCATCGGCGGCCAGAGGATATGGCCGCGGCGGCCGAAGACAGGGCCAGCCCGACCAGTGGGAAGACCAGCGTCATCAGCACCTCGTTGCGGCGAGGGGCTGCCAGCGAGGCGGCGCCGACCGCGGTGACGAGAGCGATCGGGGTCGCCAGCGCGACCAGATCCCACCAGCGCGCCCGCAGCGCCAGCAACGCGAAGCCGGCCAGGCCAAGGGCGACGAGCAGCAGCTGGGCGGCACGGCCGGCGGTGCTGCCCATCGCCTCGCCGACCCCACTGCTCCACATCCGTCCGACCTTGCGCGCCGTCATCCCCGCATACCCAAAGGGGTCCTCGCCAAGGTACTTGGAGAGGTTTTCCTTGCCGATCTTGCCCAGGGCGGAGTCGCGGGGAAGATCCGGGTAGCCGGCGCGGGCGACGCGATCGAAGAGCGGCGCCGGGTCGACTTCGTCGAGCGCCTCGGAGCCGGGCTCCAGGTCGCGGTGCAGGTAGCGCTGCACCAGCAGTGCCTTGACGCGCTGGTATTCGCCGTCGGCGGGCAGGTAGGTGCCGACGTAGAGCGCCTTGCCGCCACCGGTGGAGATCGGCACGACACGGTCGAGGACGACGGCGTTGCGGACGGTCCAGGGGATGATCGGGACGAGTAGGGCGGCGACGAGCAGGACGGCTCCGGTCAAGCCCGGCCGCCAGCCGCGCACTACGCCGATCCGCAAGGCAGCGAGGAGCGCGAAGGCGACGCCGACGGCCATGTACTCCGGCCGGATCAGCGCCGTCAGCCCGAACAGCAGGCCCGGTAGCAACCAGGCGCGCAGGCGTTCCTGCTCGCTCGCCCAGAGGAAGGCGAGGACGGCGGCGGGGAGGGTGAAGATCGCCGGGGGCTCGCTCATCAGCGCCCCGGTCGAGTGGATGAAGGGCGGATAGACGGCGGCCCCGAAGGCGGCGATCAGCCCGGCCGCCGAGCCGCCGAGCCGCCGGCCGAGCAGGAAGACGACGAAGATCGCGGCCACCCCGAGCAGCGCCTCGACGATCCGGGCGACGCCTTCGCGCGGCCCCCCGGTCGCGTAGAAGCTGGCCGCGTAGAGCAGCGGCGCCCCCGGCGACCAGTCGCTGGAGTCGCGGAAGTCCGGGCCGCCGTAGCTGCCTTCCTCGTAGAGCGCCTTCGAGAGCGCGTAGTAGGCGCGGGCGTCGTCGCCGGGCGTCGCCAGTGGCTCCGCGACCCGGTAGGCCCGCAGGCCCAGCCCGAGGACGAGAATCAGCGCCAACAGGATCAGCGTCGCCTTCCCGTAGCGGTCGGGCAAGGCGCGGATCCGGTCGCCGATCGCGGTCAAGGCGCCAGGCTATCCCGGCGCAGCATCTGCCAGGCCCACACCGCGCCGACGCCGGCAAGGGCGGCGACCAGTGGCAGCATCACCAGCACCCGCCGCGGTGAGGCGACCAGCAGGGCGCTGAGGGCAGTGATCGCGAGAAAGATCGTGGCGAGGACCGTCGCCTCCCAGAGGGCGTGTGGCGCTTTTTGATCGGATAGCGACACAAAGGCGCCACGGGGCAGCGCCAGGACGACCAAGCCGAGTAGGCCAAAGGCGATCAGCGCCCAGTGCAAGATCTCCCAGGGCACCTCGCGCATGACGTCCCGGGGGCCGTGGGCCCAGATCCTGGCGACCTTGGTGGCGGTGAAGCCGGCGTAGGGGAGGGGTTCTTCGGAGATGCCGTCCCAGAGGTTTTCGCGTCCCATTCGGGAGAGGGCCTGGTCGGTTTCGAGCTGCGGATAGCGGTGTGCGGCGAGGGTCGCGAGGATCTGCTCCAGGCGCAGCCGCTGCACCTCCCCCGGAGCGAAGATGCCGGGATGGCGGGCGACCACCTCGGCCCCGACCTTTTCGGGATCACCATCGGAGGGCAGGTAGGTCCCTGCGAAGAGCACCTGCCCGCCCCCGGTCGAGATCGGCACGAAGCGATTGAGCGCAGAGGCGTTGCGAATCGTCCATGGCGCGACGACGAGGACGACCCCGGCAAGAAGGATCGCGACGGAAGCCAACAAGTGCCGCCAGTCCTCCCTGGCTCCGGCGGCAAACACGACAAGCCCCAGCAGAAAGGCGACGCCCAGGTACTCCGGTCGGACCAGTGCTAGTGCTCCGAGCAGAACGCCTGGCGGCAGCCAGGCGGCACGCCGGCTCTGTTCTTTCGCCCAGAAGATGGCCAGCACCGCCCCTGCGAGCAGCGTCGCGGCGAGCGGCTCAGACATCAGCATCCCCTGGTACTCGAGCAGCGCCGGATAGATCGCCACGGCGGTGGCGCCGATCAGGCCGGCGGCGACGCCGGAAAGGCGGCGACCGATCAGGTAGGCGAAGAGCACAGCGAGCGTCCCGATCGCGGCTAGGAGAAGCCGTGCAAGCCGCTCATGGACGCCGCCGCTTGCCTCGTAGACCCCGGCGACGAACAGTGGCAGCCCTGGCGAGTAGTTGCTCGAGGGCTGGGTCGCGCCACTGCCCATCGTGAACCCCTCACTGCGCTCGAGGTTGGCGGCGATCGCCGCGTAGGCGCGGGCGTCGTAGGCGGGCGCGCGCCCGTCCCACGCCTCGTCGACCCGCAAGCCGAGGCCGAGCAGCAGAATCGCCGCCAGCACGGCCAGCCCTAGCCGCCCGCCGTTGCGCTGCACCAGTCCGCTCGTCATGCCGCGACGCTAACCGCTCCGTCCGCTACTCTGCCGCGCCTATGAGAATCCTCATCCTTGGGGGCGACGGCTACCTGGGCTGGCCGACGGCCCTCAGGTTCTCCGCCCGCGGCCACGAGGTATCGGTTGTCGACAACTTCGTCCGCCGCCGCTGGGTCGAGGGCGCAGGCAGCGACTCGCTGACGCCGATCCTCGACCTCGAGCAGCGGCTCGCGGCCTGGCGCGAGACTTCCGGTGAGGAGATCCGCAGCTACGTCGGCTCGGTCGAGGACGGCGACTTCCTTGACCGCGTCGTCGCCGAGACCCGCCCCGAGGCGGTCGTCCACTACGGCCAGCAGCCCTCCGCGCCGTACTCGATGGCCTCGCGCCAGAAAGCCGTCGAGACCCAGCAGGCAAACGTGATCGGCAACCTCAACCTGCTCTTCTCGATCCGCGATCACGTCCCCGACTGCCACCTGGTCAAGCTCGGCACGATGGGTGAGTACGGCCAGCCCAACATCGATATCGAGGAGGGCTACATCGAGATCGAGCACAAGGGGCGCAAGGACACCCTGCCGTTCCCGAAGCTGCCGGCCTCGCTGTACCACTGCTCAAAGGTCCACGACTCGACCAACATCCACTTCGCCTGCCGTACCTGGGGCCTGCGCGCGACTGACCTCAACCAGGGCGTCGTCTACGGAATCGAGACCGACGAGACGGCCGGCGACGAGCGCCTGATCACCCGCTTCGACTACGACGAGCTGTTCGGCACCGTGCTCAACCGCTTCTGCGTGCAGGCCGTGATCGGCCATCCGCTGACCGTTTACGGCAGCGGCGGCCAGACCCGCGGCTTCCTCAATATCCGCGACACCCTGCAATGCGTCGAGCTGGCGGTGGCCAACCCCGCGGAGGGCGGCGAGTTCCGCGTCTACAACCAGTTCACCGAGCAGTTCTCGGTGATGGAGCTGGCGCAACTGGTCAAGGGAGCGGCTGAGCATCTCGGCTACTCGGTCGAGGTCCAGCACGTCGACAACCCTCGGGTCGAGAAGGAAGAGCACTACTACAACGCGATCCACACCAAGCTGCTCGACCTCGGTCTGGAGCCGACCCTGTTGGGCGAGGAGCTGGTCGAGTCGGTGATCCACACGATCGAGCGCCACAAGGCCCGGGTGGTCGAGAGCGCGATCGATCCCCACACCCGCTGGAACCCGGCCAAATCCCCTGCTGGCCAGGCGTAGAGGCACCCGGGGCAGCCGCAGCCGCGCTGGTACCATCGCCGTCCGATGAGAGCTGCCGACGCATTGATGGAATCGCTCAAGGCCGAGGGCGTCGAGGACGTCTTTGGGATCCCCGGCGGGGCGAATCTGCCGACCTACGACGCCCTCGTCGATGCCGACTTCCGCCACGTCCAGGTGCGCCACGAGCAGGGCGGAGGACACGCCGCCGAGGGCTACGCCAAGGCCAGCGGCCGTGTCGGCGTCGCCTTCGCCACCTCCGGCCCGGGCGCGACCAACCTCGTGACCGCGATCGCCGACGCGATGATGGACTCGGTCCCGACCGTGTTCATAACCGGTCAGGTCCGCACCGAGCTGATCGGCACCGACGGCTTCCAGGAGGCCGACATCCTCGGCGCGACGCTGCCCTTCGTCAAGCACTCCTTCCAGGTCACCGACCCGCGCCAGATCACCGAGTACGTGCACGAGGCCTTCCACGTCGCCTCGACCGGGCGCCCGGGGCCGGTCCTGCTCGACATCCCGCAGGACCTCTCCCGCGCCGACATCGACTACTCGCCGCGCACCGAGCCGGTCGATCTGGCCGGCTACAAGCCCTCGACCTCGGGCAACATCAAACAGGTCCGGATCGCCGCCAAAGCGCTGGCGAACGCCCGTCGCCCGGTGATCTACTGCGGTGGCGGCGTCGTCAACGCCAATGCCTCCGAGGAGCTGCGCGAGTTCGCCGCCTCCGATCGCTTCCCGGTTACTTCCACCCTGATGGGACTCGGCGCTTTTCCTGCCTCCCACGAGCACTGGCTGGGGATGCTGGGCATGCACGGGACCCGCGCCGCCAACTACACGATGGACGAGGCCGACCTGATCATCGCGATCGGCGCTCGCTTCGACGACCGCATCACCGGCAAACTCTCCGAGTTCGCTCCGCACGCAAAGTTCATCCACATCGACGTCGACCCGGCCGAGATCTCCAAGAACGTGCCGGCGCACATCCCGATCGTCGGCGACGCCAAACAGGTGCTGCCGGAGCTGACCCGCGAGTACCGGGCGCTGCAGACCGATTCCACCCGCCTCGAGGCCTGGTGGAAGAAGATCACCGCCTGGCGCGAGGAGTACCCGTTGCACTACGAGCCCGGCAAGGACGGCGAGATCAAACCGCAGTTCATGGTCGAGGCGATGCACCGGGTGACCCAGGGCGACGCGATCATCACCTCCGACGTCGGCCAGCACCAGATGTGGGCCGCCCAGTACTACGGCTTCGACAAACCCCGCCGTTGGATCAACTCGGGCGGCCTGGGGACGATGGGCTTCGGCCTGCCGGCCGCGGTTGGCGCCAAGGTCGCCTGCCCCGACGAGCAGGTCGTCTGCCTCGCCGGCGACGGCAGCCTGATCATGAACGTCCAGGAGCTGGCGACCTGCGTCAGCCAGGACATCCCGGTCAAGGTCTTCCTGATGAACAACGGCTACATGGGCATGGTCCGCCAGTGGCAGGAGCTGTTCTGGGACCGCCGCTACAGCTCGGTCGAGATGGGCCCCAGCCCCGACTGGGTGAAGCTGGCCGAGGCGTTCGGCGCCACCGGCATGCGCTGCGAGGACGCCGCCGATCTCGACGAGACGATGACCAAGGCGCTGGAGACCGACGGCCCGGTCCTGCTCGACGTTCGCGTCACTCGCGAGGAGAACTGCTTCCCGATGATTCCCGCCGGCGCCGCTGCCAGGGACATGGTCGGCTGATGGAGGCGGGCACCCCCGATCTGGTCAAACTGGAGGACCTGCGCGTCCCCGGTCAGCTCAGCGGTCGCAAGCACATCCTCTCGATCCTGGTTGAGAACAAGCCGGGCGTCCTCGCCCGCATCGCCGGCCTCTTCTCGCGCCGCGGCTTCAACATCGACACGCTGGCGGTCGGCCCGACCGACGATCCCAGCATCTCGCGAGTCACGCTCACCCTCGACGGCGCCGTCCACCCGATCGATCAGGTGACCAAGCAGCTGCACAAGCTGATCAACGTCCTCAAGATCCGCGACATGGGACCGGAGGAGACGGTGGCGCGCGAGATGGCCCTGTTCAAAGTCTCCTCGGCGGTCGAGAGTCGGGCGGAGATCATGCAGTTCGCCGAGATCTTCCGCGCCAAGATCGTCGACGTCGCCCGCCGCACGATGACGATCGAGGTGACCGGCTCCGCCGACAAGATCGAGGCCTTCGAGCGGATGATCCGCCCCCACGGCCTGGTCGAGATGGTCCGGACGGGCGAGATCGCAATCGCGCGGGGGACGGACTGAAATGACGGCCCCAGAGGGCGCCATGCGGCGTCCTCGACCGCCGAAGTAGCGCTGCTACTACGGCGGCCTGCGTCCTTGCCTGGCACCCTCTGGACCTCGTCATTTGCAGCCCGCTTGAGCGCGGGTCTGGATAAGGGCGTCGGGCGGAAGCGAAGGACCCTGGTCAGCGTCACGGTGGAGACCGAGGTGAGGGATCCATGTGCGGCGGTGTTCGCCTCGCGACTTGCCTCGGACCGCTGGTTCTGCTGGGAGCAACCAGACCGTGAGTTCGCCATTGCGGGCCTTGGAGTTGCCCACTCGGTCACCTCACGGGGGCGAGAGCGGTTCGCGGAGGTTGCTCGCCAGTGCCTCGCCACAGGTGGCGACGCAATTCTCGACGAGCCGCCGCGCCTGCCTGCCGGTGCCGGTCCGGTCTGGCTTGGTGGCTTCGCCTTCGATCCCGACGGTGGCGGCTCTTCCACCTGGTCCTCATTGCCGCCCGCCTTAATGGTCCTGCCGGAGATCTCGCTCTGCCGCAATGGCGAGCGCAGCTTTCTAACTCTCAACGCCATCGTCGGTCCCGGCGATGATGCGGAGGCGCGCGCCGCGGCGTTGCAGGCGCGCCTGTCCGGTCTACGCGCCGATCCACTGCCGCTGCTCGACCCGCACCCGACCTCGCGCACCAAGATCCACAGCGTTCGCCCGCCTGACGAGTTCGAGCGCTCGGTGCGGGCTGCGACGGAGCGGATCGAGGCGGGGGAGGTGAAGAAGGTGGTGCTGGCCCGCGAGGTCGTCGTCTCCGCCGCTGCCGCTCACGATCCAGCGGCCGTGTTCGGCGCCATGCGCGAGCAGTTCCCGGCCTGCTTCTGCTTCTGCTGCGGTACCCCCGAGGCCGCCTTCATCGGTGCCAGCCCCGAGCTGCTGCTCAGGCGCTCCGGGGCCGGGGTCTCGACCGTGGCCCTGGCCGGCTCGACTCGGCGCAGCTCCGACCCCGCCGTCGACGACCACCTTGGCGAGCAGTTGCTGCGCAGCGACAAGGACCGGCGCGAGCAGCGCATCGTCTCCGAGCGGATCGTCCGCGCCCTGCGCCCCTACGCGGTCTGGGTCGAGGCGGCCGCCGAGCCGGAGATCGTCAAGGTGGCAAACATCCAGCACCTGGCGACGCCGGTGATCGCCCAGCTCGCCGATCCCCGCTCGGCAATCGAGCTGGCCGGCCTCCTGCATCCGACTCCGGCCGTCGGCGGCGAGCCCTGGCCTGCCGCCGCCGGCACGATCGCCGACCTGGAGGCCATGGACCGTGGCTGGTACGCCGGCCCGGTCGGCTGGATGGACGCGACCGAGGACGGTGAGTTCTGCGTCGCCCTGCGCAGCGCCCTGCTCCGCGATCGCGAGGCCCACCTCTACGCGGGCGTCGGCGTCGTCGCCGGTTCCGACCCCGCGGCTGAGCTGGCCGAGACCGAGGTCAAGCTCCAGGCGCTCTTGCCGCTGGTGGCCGAGTGATGAGGGAGAGGGAAGGCTCGGGTGAGCCTCGGCGGAGCAACAGCCGGGAGGCTCCGCCGAGGCTCACCCGAGCCTTCGTCGTCGCCCTTGCGCTCCTCCTAGCGGCAGTCGCGCCTGGGAGTGTGCCGGCGAGTGTTCCGGACGGGCCTCGGTTGGCGATCGTTCTTGGCGACGGCGTGATCACGACCGGTCCGTCGGGCGAGGACCCGCGGGAGCTTTTCGGTGATCCAGCGATTGGCGATGGGCTTTCATGGTCTGCCGCGGGAGATCTGCTGGCCTTCACCGTTGCCGGAGTCGAGAGCACCGCTTCGGGCCCTTACGGAAGCGGATGGCCGGTTGTGGCGGTGGCAAGGCTGGACAGCAGTGGCGGACGGACGTTTCCGCGCGCATTTCTGAACGGAGGCGATCCGGTCATGGCTCCTGACGGCGCTTCTGTGGTCTTCCAGCGGGTCAAGCTCGTCAAGATCCTGCCGGGCAGGGAGTCCTATCTCTTCAAGAGCGCGATCTGGAGGCTTGACCTCAAGACCGGTTCGGTGAGGCGGCTGACCCGGTGGCGGCTGGCGGCCTCCCTCAACCCGAGCTCCTTTTCGCCTGATGGCTCGACCCTGGTTGCTGAGCTCTACGATCGCCTGGGGTCCAGAGCCGTCGCGGTCGACCTTCACAGCCGCAGCCTTTCTCCACTCGCCCGCGACGCTTTGGAACCGGCCTACTCCACCGACGGGGGCAGACTGGCGTTCGTCCGCTTGAGGGTGCAATACAACGATCTCCCCGAGCCGAATCGTCCAGTCAGCGAACTGTTGGTGGCTCGCGCGGACGGGGGCGGCGCCAAGCGCCTGCTGCGCAGACGAGGCTTCATCTCCGAGCCGAGCTGGGACCAATCGGGCAGTCGCCTGTCTTTTACCTACGACACGCCTGATTTCACCGGCAGCCTGGAACCCGAACCCGGCAACAGGGTGATGGCGATCAACGCCGATGGCACCTGCCTCACGAAGGTCTTCTCCGAGCCCGAGTTGACTCTCTACGGCGCCGCCTGGGAGCCGGGTCCCGGTCGTGAGGCTGGCCCGATCCCCTGCGCCTCAGGCTGAGATCGCCACGGCTACTACCTCGGCGACCCGGCGGTGGGTCTCGACACTGGTGCTGCGATCGGTCTTGACCTCGATCAGGCCGGTGCCGGCGGCGAGTGCCGCCGGTAGCTCGGCGAGCGCGCCGAGGGGGCGGTGGGGCAGGTCGAAGAGGGCGGCTGCCTTCTCGACGCTGATCCCGCGCGGCGTGCCGAGGAGTGCTTCGAACTCCTCGTCGGCAAGCGCCTTCTCCTGGGGTAGGAAGTGGAAGATGCCACCGCCGTCGTTGTCGATGACGACGATCCGAACCGGGGTGGAGACGTCGCGCAGGGCGGCGAGGCCGCCGATGTCGTGGAGGAGGCCGAGGTCGCCGCTGACGATCGTCGTCGGTCGGCCGCTGGCGCAGGCGGCGCCGATCCCGGAGGAGATCAGGCCGTCGATGCCGTTGGTGCCGCGGTTGCTGAGGAAGAGGGCGTCGGTTGCCTCGGCGCCGAGGAATGCCTCCTGGTCGCGGATCGGCATGCTCGAGGCGGTGTAGACGAGATCGCCATCACGGTGGGCCATGCCGAGGGCGAGGTGCAGGGCGGGCTCGCTGAGCTCGCCGTGGACCAATGTGCTCTCGATCGCCTCGCGGGCCATGCGCTCGGCCTCGATCCAGCGCTGCGGCGCCGGACGCGGGTCGCTTTTCTCCAGCCGCGCCGCCCAGCCGGCCGCCAGCTCGGTCGGATCGGCTCGCAGCAGTGCCGCCGCTTGTCTGGTCGGCTCGTTCCAGCCGCCGTAGGGGTCGACGACGATCTGGTCGGCACCGCTTGCCGCCAGCCAGGCCCGCAATGGCTTGCTGGTCGGCATTTCGCCGAAGCGCAGGACGAGATCGGGGACGACGGAGTGCGCGAAGTGCTCTTCACGCAGCAGCTGGTCGTAGGTGGTGATCACCTGTGAGCGATCATGGGGGCCGCAGCGCAGTTGCGAGGTCGGCTCGGCGAGGATCGGGAAGCCGGAGACGCGGGCGAGGTGGGTGAGTGGCTCGCGCAACTCCGGATCGAGCTGGCGGCCGGCGACGATCACCCCGGCGATCGCATCGCCGATGTGGCCGGCGACCTCGTCGAGCAGGAAGGTTGAAGGCTCGAGGTCGATCGGCGTCACCGCGGTCAGCGGGCGCCCGTCACGACCCTGCAGCGCCAGCGGATCGGTGGCGGTCACGGCACCCTCGACGGGAACCGGCGCCAGTGGCTCGCGCAGGGCGAAGTTGAGGTGGACCGGACCCGGCCGCGGCTCACCCTTGGCCGCCGCCAGTGCCCGGCAAGCGGTTGCGCGGTAATGCAGCAGGCCGTCATCGTCCGCTTCGTGCGTCCCAACCTCGCAGAACCACCGAACGGAGGAGCCATAGAGCTTGATCTGGTCGATCGTCTGCCCGGCCCCGATCCCGCGCAGCTCCGGCGGTCTGTCAGCGGTCAGCACCAGCAACGGCAGGGCCGATTCGTCCGCCTCGCAGACAGCCGGGTGGTAGTTGGCCGCGGCGGTGCCGGACGTGCAGAGCAGCGCCACCGGCGATCCGGTCGCCTGCGCCGCCCCCAAGGCGAAGAACGCCGCCGAGCGCTCGTCGACGATCACGGTCACCTCGATCCCCGGCTGGCGCCAGAGCGCCAGCGCCAGCGGGGTCGAGCGCGAGCCGGGGGAGACCACCGCGTGTGCCAGGCCGCCTCGTTCGAGCTCCTCGGCGAAGGCCGAGGCGAGGGCGGTGTTGGCGTTGGTCGGGTCCACTGCGGGGAACCTAGACGATCGGCGATTGAAGACTTTTACGGCCTATGGCACGTCAAAGTCTTCAATCGCCACGGTCAAGTCGATGGGCGTCGAGCGCGTCCTCGTCGATCTCGATCCCGAGGCCGGGCCCGGTCGGCGGATGCAACGCCCCGCCGCGCAGCTCGCACTCCGCCGCGGCGATCGTCGAGGCGAAGAGGCGCTGCGTGGCGAGGCCATGCGCCAGGTCGAGCCGCTCCGGGTGCTCGGTCTCGACCAGCGACTGCGCCACCTGTGCCGCCGCCGCGATCCCAACCGGACCGTCGAGGGCGCTGGAGAGGTAGGCGGGCAGCACGTCGGCGATTGCGATCGCCTCCTCGGGTCCGCCGACCTTGGAGAGCTTGATGCCGGTGAGGCGGCAGGCCCCCATCGCCGCGGCTCGTTCGGCATCGCCGCTGCTCTCGACGCTCTCGTCGGCGGCCAGCGGGATCGAGCACCCGTCCGCCACCGCCGCCATCTCCTCCAGGCTTGCCACCGGCTGCTCCGCCAGCTCGATCTCAAACTGCTCCAGCTCGCGCAGGGTCCGGATCGCGGTCTCGACATCCCAGGCCGCGTTGGCATCGACCCGAATCCGCGCCGCCCGCCCGACCGCCTCGCGCACCGCTCGTACCTGGCCGACGTCGTCGCCGACGCCGAGCTTCAGCTTGAAGGTCCAGAAGCCCTGCTCGGCCCAGGCCAGCGCGTCCTTTGCCACTGCTGCCGGCTCCCCCGCGACCAGCGTCGCGTTGCAGGCGACCGGACCGTTGCTCAGGTCGTCGTTTGTGGCGCTATGCGACCCAAGTGACGACCGGAGGGTTGAAGACACATCTCCGACGCTGGCTCGCCGACTGCGCAAGTCCAACAACGCGGTCTCCACCGCGCACTTGGCGGGCGCCGAGAGGCCAACGGCGCCCGCCCGCAGGCCCTCCTCGTCGCCTCGCGGTAGTCCGGTCAGCGCTTCAAGCTCGCGCACCACCTCGATCAGCGCCGTGCCGCCCCGCAGCGAGAGCGGTACCGCTTCACCCAGCCCGACCAGTCCGTCTTCCGAGCGCAACCGCAGCAGCACCATCTCGCGTTGATCGAGGCGGCCGCGCGCGGTCACATAGGGCCGGCGGAAGGGCAGCGCGTAGGGGATGACCTCGACCGAGGCGATCTTCACCCCCACAGCCTCTCACCCGCCAACGCTAGGGGCACCTGCCCCTGGGGTCCTCAGCTGGCGATCAGCAATCCGGCCGAGACCAACAGGCTGAAGACAGCGAGGACGGTGCCGGTCGCCGCCAGCACCCCGTTCAGCGCGGGGCCGTCGTGACGACTCGCCAGCGTCCGGGTCGGGCCGATCGCCAGCGGCGCCGCCAGCAGGCCGATCAGCGGCAGCGCGCTCACCTCCCCTGCTGCCAAGGAGATCGGCAGCATCAGGAACGCCCCGACGATCAGCAGCCGGTAAAAGTTGACCGCTTTCTGCCGCCCCACGCGCACCGCCAGCGTCATCTTGCCCGCCCGGCGGTCGGTCTCGAGGTCGCGGATGTTGTTGACGACGAGAATCGCCGTGGCCAGGAAGCCGACCGCGATCGAGAGCCCCAGCGGCAACAAATCGATCTCCTCCACCTGGATGTAATAGGAGCCGTTGACGGCGACCAGGCCGAAGAAGAGGAAGACGAAGACCTCGCCGAGACCGGCATAGCCGTACGGCCGCGGTCCGCCGGTGTAGAGGACGCCGGCGGCGATCCCGATCAGGCCGATGATGAAGATCCCGATTCCGGCCACGGTCGCTATGTAGATCCCGCAGGCGATCGCCGCGGCGAAGGCGATCCAGGTCGCCCGCAGCACCCGCTGCGGCGTCACCAACCCGGCCGAGGTGACCCGCACCGGCCCGAGCCGGTCGGCCGTGTCGGCCCCCCGCTTGGCGTCGGAGTAGTCGTTGGCGAGGTTGGTCCCGATCTGGATCAGGATCGAGCCGGCGAGGGCGGCGAAGAGGCCCCCCCAGCGAGGCAGATCGCCGACCAGCTCCACGGCGGCGGCGCTGCCGACCAGAACGGGCGCGATTGCCGCCGGCAGCGTCCGCGGCCGTGCCGCCATCAGCCAGATCCTCATCGGGTCTCTCCCGTCCGGCTGTCGCTCATGGCCGCCGCGGGAACTTCGAGAAGTCGGGCAGGCGCTTCTCCTTGAACGCCTCGCGCCCCTCGCGAGCCTCCTCGCTGCCGTAGAAGAGCAGGTTGGCGTCGTGGGCGAGCTGCTGAATGCCGGCGTAACCATCCTCATGGGCGTTGAAGCTGGCCTTGGCCAGGCGCAGGGCGAAGGGTGAGAGCGCCAACATGTCGCGGCACCAGGCGACCGTCTCGCGCTCGAGGTCGCCGACCGGCACCACCGCGTTGACCAAGCCCATCTCGAGCGCCTCCTCGGCGTCGTACTGACGGCAGAGCAGCCAGAACTCCTTGGCCTTCTTGGTGCCGACGAGGTCGCGCAGCAGGGAGGCGCCGAAGCCGCCGTCCCAGGAGCCGACCCGCGGTCCCGTCTGACCGAAGACGGCGTTGTCGGCGGCGATCGTCAGGTCGCAGCAGACGTGGAGGATGTGACCGCCGCCGATCGCGTAGCCGGCGACCATCGCCACCACCGGCTTTGGCAGCCGCCGCATCTGCACCTGCAGGTCGGTGACGTGGAAGCGGCCGAGGGAGGCGCCCTCGGCAACGTAGCCGCTGTCGCCGCGGACTTTCTGGTCGCCGCCGGAGCAGAACGCCCGCTCGCCCTCGCCGGTGAGGATGATGACGCCGATCTCGGTGTCCTCGCGAGCCAGCTCCAGTGCGGCCGAGATCTCGATCAGCGTCTGCGGCCGGAAGGCGTTGTGGACCTCGGGCCGGTCGATCGTGATCTTGGCGATCCCGTCGCCCTTCTCGTAGCGGATGTCCTCGTACTCGCCGCCGCTGGTCCACTCGATCGGCGCGTACAGGTCCTGCTCTGGCGGGGCGTCCTTGTGACGCTGGGGCAAGCGATCCTCCGAAGTCCGGGGTTTGGAGCGGCTGGCAACGATAGCTCGTAACGTTGACCAGGAATGAGCCCGGGGGCGCCGCGATGAAACTCGACAACTGGCTGGCCCAGCGATCGCTCAGCTGCCCCGACCGCACGGCCCTGGTCGCCGACGGAGCCAACGTCACCTACGCCGAGCTCGAGGCGGAGGCGACCTGGGTCGCGCGACGCCTCGCCGCCCAGGGGGTCCGCCGCGGCTCGACCGCGGCGCTGACCATGCACGCCCGGCGCGAGCAGGTGGTGATGGCCCACGCGTTGATGAAGACCGGTGCCGCCCTGCTCCCTCTCAGTCCCCGCCTCACCGCTGAGGAGCGGGCGCAGATAGTCGATGCCGAGGAGCCGATCATCGACCTCGACGACGCCGGCGAGCTGACCCAGACCGAGGCCGACCTGCCGCTGTTGGGCGAGCACGACATGGACGACCTCTGCTGCCGGGTCCTGACCAGCGGTAGCACCGGCGCCCCGAAGCCGATCGGCCTCAGCTACGGCAACTTCCTCTGGAACGCGGTCGGCTCCGCCTTCAACATCGGCGTCGAACCGGAGGACCGCTGGCTCTGCTGCGTGCCGCTCAGCCATATCGCCGGTCTCGGGATCGCGATGCGCTCGGTCATCTACGGCACCACCGCGGTCATCCAGGACGGCTTCGACGCCGACCGCGTCGCCGCCTCGCTGGCCGAGGACGGGATCACCGTGGTCTCGCTGGTGACGACGATGCTGACCCGTTTGCTCGACACCGGCGCCGATCTCTCGGGGCCGCGGGCGATCCTGGTCGGCGGCGGGCCGGTCCCCGAGGAGCCGCTCGAAGAGGCGATCGCCAAGGGCGCGACCGTGGTCCAGACCTACGGCCTGACCGAGACCTGCTCGCAGGTGACGACCCTGGCGCCGGCCGACGCCCACCGCAAGCTCGGCTCCGCCGGGCGGCCGCTGCTCAGTGCCCACCTGCGGATCCAGGACGGCGAGATCCTCGTCCAGGGACCTACCGTCGCTCCCGGCTGCGCCGACGCCGACGGCTGGCTGCACACCGGCGATATCGGCCGGATCGACGAGGAGGGTTTCCTCTACGTCGAGGATCGCCTCGACGACCTGATCGTCAGCGGCGGCGAGAACATCGCCCCGGCCGAGGTCGAGAAGGTGCTGCTGCGCCACCCCGAGGTGGCCGATGCGGCCGTGATCGGCCGCGAGGACCCGGAGTGGCAGCAGGCGGTGACCGCGGTGGTCGTGCTCGAGGCCGGCTCGGAGGCGACCCCGGACGACCTGCGGCGCCATTGCGCCGAGTCGCTGGCCGGCTTCAAGGTGCCGAAGCGGGTTGAGTTGGCGGCGGCGTTGCCGCGGACCCCGTCCGGCAAGCTGATGCGCAGGGCGCTCCGATAGCCTGCCGCCCCATGCGAACCGACGACATCTTCACCGACAACGACGCGGACCTCTCGAAGCTCGACGGCAAGACCGTCGCCATCCTCGGCTACGGCTCCCAGGGTCACGCGCACGCCCTCAACCTCAAGGACTCCGGCGTCGACGTCGTCGTCGGGTTGCGCCCCGATTCGTCCAGCCGCGCCAAGGCGGAAGCGGCCGGGCTCGAGGTGCTCGACATCGCCGAAGCCGCCAGTCGCGGCGACGCGGTGATGATCCTCCTGCCGGACGAGAAACAGGCCGAGATCTGGGAGGCCGAGATCGCCGACGGCATCGCCCCTGGCAACCTCCTGCTCTTCGCCCACGGCTTCGCCATCCACTTCGACCAGATCGCGCCGCCTGCCGGCGTCGACATCGGCATGGTCGCCCCTAAGGGCCCCGGCCACTTGGTCCGCCGCCAGTACGAGGAAGGCAGCGGCGTCCCTTGCCTCATGGCCGTCCACCAGGACGCCACCGGCAACGCCCACGACCTCGTCCTCGCCTACGCCTCTGGCATCGGCGGCGGCCGCGCCGCGATCATCGAGACGACCTTCAAAGACGAGTGCGAGACCGACCTCTTCGGCGAGCAGGCGGTGCTCTGCGGCGGCGCCTCAGAGCTGGTCCGCGCCGGCTTCGAGACCCTGGTCGAGGCCGGTTACGACCCCCGCCTCGCCTACTACGAGTGCCTGCACGAGCTGAAGCTGATCGCCGACCTGATGTACGAGAAGGGGATCCAGGGCATGCGCTACTCGATCTCCAACACCGCCGAGTACGGCGACATGACCCGTGGCAAACGGGTCATCGGCGAGGAGTCACGAGCGGCGATGAAGCAGATCCTCAGCGAGATCCAGTCGGGTGAGTTCGCCCGCGAGTGGATCGGCGAGAACCGGGCGGGTGGCGAGAACCTTGCGCGGATGCGCGAGGAGGGCACGGGGCATCAGGTCGAGGAGGTCGGCAAGGACCTTCGGGACATGATGCCTTGGATCGATCAGGAGTTCTGAGCAGCGGTTGGTGGGGGAGGGACCAGGTGTCCCCCTCCCGGAGGCCGTTGCGCAGCTGATCCGCGTTTCAGGGTTCAGGCCGTATCTCAGGAGCCTCCGGGAGGGGGACACCTGGTCCCTCCACGCGCACCCTCGGCTCTAGCTCTCAGGCTTCAGAGCGGCCACCGTCTCTCGAAAGCTTCCAGAGGGCCGGAAGCTCCATCCCCGCGGGACGGCATATGCCTCTCCTTGAATCGGAGTGGCGTGTCGGTGGGGAGATCCGGTGCCCCTGCCCCGGAGGCTTAGAAACTATGGCTTGAACCCTGAGCGCCGGCCCAGCTGCGCAACGGCCTCCGGGGCAGGGGCACCGGATCTCCCCAACACCCCCGCCATCCGAAGAATCAAGACCTACCGGTGCGTCTCGCCCTCAGCCAGTTTGCCGTCCCTGCCCACGTACCCGTCCTTGCCGCCCACGACCACGTAGACCGCCTCCTCGGAGTCGCTGAGATTCCGCACCCGTCGCTCGGTCGGTGCGTCAACCCACGCCAGGCCGCCCGCGGTCAGCGTCTGGGTCGAGCCGTCGCCGAACTCGAACTCGACTTCGCCGCTGTGCAGGAAGTAGAGCTCCTCCTGCTCGTCGTGGTAGTGACTGCCGGTCGAGTACGACGGCGGCAGCACGATCGCGTTGACGCCGAAGGCGGTCACCCCGAGCTCCTTGCGGATCTTGCGGAACCCGGGGCCCTCACCGAGGCCGTCGAGGTTGGCGACGGCGTAGCCCTCGCCTTTGGTCACATTCGTCTCTGCTGCCTCGGTCATCTCAGTCCTCCTAGACGGCCGGCGCTGCGGGCGGGGTGGGCGGGACGACGACGCCGTCGGCGCCTTTGCCTCTCTCGATCCCGATCGGCGGGTAGGAGTCGGTCAAGAAGGCGATGTAGGCGAGCACCCGAGTGTGGAAGCCGTTGATGAAGCTCATCATGTTGAAGATGCCCTCCGGCAGGTAGCCGCGGAAGACGATCGTCAGCCAGGCGACGAGGCCGGCAAGCAGTTGGATGTAGGAGGTCCCGTAGCTGAGCACGATCGCCACCGGCAGGGCGAGGATGATCCGGAACAGTGCCTTGAGCCTGCTCTGGCGCTCGGGCGGATTCGCCGGGACATTGACCCGGATCGGGTAGTTGGGGTCGTCGCTGAGCCCGAATGGTGGCCACTCGTCGGTCTGCAGGTAGAGCCAGGCCGTCACGCGTATTGAGAACCGCAGGACGCCGGCGTTGAAGTTGTAGAGCCACTCCGGGTAGCGCCCGAGGATGATCAGCGCGACCCAGGCAAAGAGGTGGGTGAAGGCGAAGAGGAGCCCCCAGAAAACCGCGACGATCAACCAGGGGATCGCAAGAAGGATCCGGAAGAACGTGGTTCCCCGACTCGGAGTCGGGTTTAAGTCTGCTTCGTAGGTAATCGGATACATCGAGAGATTTCTCCTCTGGCAGGGGCTTTGCGGACGAGGCCGCCAGCCTAACCCTGCCCCCGGCGGGAGTCCACCCGCGCCTGTCAATAACCTGTCGAGCCCCGTGCCTTCCGAGACCGCAGAGACGACGCAGATCCCCGCCGGGCTGAAGCCGGGCGACGGCCGCTTCGGCTGTGGTCCCTCGAAGGTGCGGCCGGAGGCGCTTGCCGCCCTCGCCGAGCAGGCCGACCTGATGGGCACCTCGCACCGCCAGGCGCCTGTGCGCGACGTCGTGCGGCGAGTTCGCTCCGGGCTGGCCGAGCTCCTCTCGCTCCCCGACGGCTACGAGATCGCCCTCGGCAACGGCGGCACCACCGCCTTCTGGGAGTCCGCCGCCGCCTGGCTCGTGCGTGAGCGCTCCCTGCACCTGACCTACGGCGAGTTCTCGCAGAAGTTCGCCAAGACGACCGCGGCGGCGCCTTTCCTCGCTGACCCGATCGTGGTCGAGGCCGATCCCGGCGATGCGCCCGACCCGGCCGCCGACCCGGCGGCCGACGTCCTCGCCTGGGCACAGAACGAGACCTCGACCGGGGTGATGGTCGACGTGCGCCGCCCCGAGGACGCCGGCGAGGCGCTGGTCCTGATCGACGCCACCTCTGGCGCCGGCGGACTGCCGGTCGACGTCTCCCAGGCCGACGTCTATTACTTCGCCCCGCAGAAGTGCTTCGGCGCCGACGGCGGCATCTGGCTGGCGGCGCTGAGCCCCGCCGCGCTGGCCCGCGTCGAGCAGCTCGACGGCGCCGGCGACCGTTGGCAGCCGGCCTTCCTCTCGCTGCAGACCGCGATCGAGAACTCGCGCAAGGAGCAGACCTACAACACCCCGGCGCTGGCCACCCTGCTGCTGCTCGCCGATCAGGTCGAGTGGATGCTCTCCAACGGCGGCCTCGACTGGTGCGTGAAGCGCACCGGTGATTCCTCGGGCCGCCTCTACGGCTGGGCCGAGGGCTCGGACTTCGCGACGCCGTTCGTCGCCGATCCCGCCAAGCGTTCGCTGGTCGTCGGCACGATCGACTGCGACGACTCGGTCGATGCGGCGGCGCTGGCGAAGGCGCTGCGCGCCAACGGCATCGTCGATGTCGAGCCCTACCGCAAGCTCGGCCGCAACCAGCTGCGGGTGGGGATGTTCCCGGCTGTCGAGCCCGGCGACGTCGAGGCACTGACCGCCTGTATCGACTGGGTCGTCGAGAACGTCGGCGGGGTGCGGCAATGAAGGTCCTGGTCAAGGAGAAGATCGCCGACACCGGCGTCGACCTCCTGCGCTCGTAGTTCGACGTCGACCTCGGCCTCGACATGTCGGACGAGGAGCTGCGCGAGAGGATCGGCTCCTACGACGCGATC